>DCKU01000088.1:0-2092 GCA_002320455.1 Salinisphaera sp. UBA1666 | reverse complement strand
GGTCCACAAGGCCGTCATCAACGAGGCCGGCCACGCGTTTACCGGCCATACCGGATACCTGGCCGATCGCTGCGGCGCGCCGACGCCGGTAATGATGCTGGCCACCGATACGGGTGACATGCGTGTGGCGCTGGCCACGGTGCATATCCCGCTCTCTGCGGTGCCTGCGGCCATCGATGAGCCACAGCTGGCCTATGTGCTTGACACCGTCGATGCCCAGCTGCGCCAGCGCTTCGGAATCACACGGCCGCGGATTCTGGTGGCCGGCCTGAATCCGCATGCCGGCGAGAACGGCTATCTGGGCCATGAAGACGATGCCGTCATTGCGCCGGCTATCGCCGCGGCCTGCAAGCGGGGAATCGATGCCCAAGGCCCGCTACCGGCGGATACGCTGTTCACGCCGCACCATCTCGCGCAGGCCGATGCCATCGTGGCTATGTATCACGACCAGGGCCTGCCGGTCATCAAGCACGCGGCATTTTCGCGCACGGTCAATATCAGCCTGGGCCTGCCGATCGTGCGGACCTCGGTCGATCACGGCACCGCGCTGTCGCTGGCCGCCACCGACGGCGTGGATACTGGCAGCATGCAAGCTGCGATCCGCGTGGCCCGCGACATGGCCCGTCATGGCGCGTAAACGCTTCGGCCAGAATTTCCTGCACGAACGCCGCGTGATCGATCGTATCGTGGCGGCCATCGACCCCCAACCGGCGGACCCGCTCATCGAAATCGGCCCCGGCCACGGCGCCTTGACCGATCCGCTGCTGGCCTTGGTCGAGCGTCTTCGGGTCATCGAGATCGACCGTGACCTGATCGCAGCGCTCAACGCTCGAGCCGCGAACGAGCCCCGCCTCGAAGTGATCGCTGGCGACGCCCTGGCGATAGACTACGGCGCTATCGCGCAAGCGGCCGGCCGCCCGCTACGTCTTGTGGGCAACCTGCCCTACAACATCTCGTCGCCGCTGTTGTTTGCGCTGCTGGCCAGCGCGGCACCGATTCGCGACATGCACTTCATGCTGCAAAAAGAAGTCGTGGATCGTATGGTCGCTCCGGCCGGTAGCCGGGCCTACGGGCGCCTGAGCGTGGCGATCGCCGCACGCGCCGAGGCTGCCGCACTGTTCGATGTCGGCCCGGGCGCGTTCTCGCCGCCGCCGAAGGTTCAATCGGCCGTCGTACGGCTGGTGCCCCGCCCTCCGGCCTTTGAGATCGTCGATCAGCGCGTTTTCGACGGCGTGATCACCGACGCCTTCAACCAGCGCCGCAAGACCTTGCGCAACGCGCTGAAAAACCGGCTGACGGCCGACGACATCGAAGCCTGCTGCGTAGCCCCCGGCGAGCGCGCCGAGCGGGTTTCTCCGGCCGCGTTCGCGCGCCTGGCCAACGCGGCCGCGGCCAAGCGTTGATCACGCCTACCGTGGGCGCGTCTTTTCGGCAACGCGGTACACGGTTCATCGGCCTGCTGGCACGCCTGGCGGCACTGGCCGTGATCGGCGCCGCCTTCTGGCGGTTCTGCGGCCTCATGCGCCACGGCGGCATCACCAACGACTGGCCCTGGCTGTATCACACCGGCCTGTCGATCTGGGCCCACGGTCTGCCGACCCACGACACGTTGTCGTGGACGTTTCCCACGCGCGACTGGGCGCTCTATCAGTGGCTGTTCGAGGCTGTCGCGGCCCCGCTATATCGCATGAGCGGGGCAACGACGAGCGTGATCGCGCTGTGCCTGCTCGGCTTCGGGCTCTATGCTGCCGCACCGGCGTGGTATCTCGCGCGTCGCGGGGTCTCGCCTTGGATCACGCTGGTCGTGGGCAGTTTGGTGCTGTTGCCGGTTGGCGTGAATTTCTCGCTACGCCCGATGCTGGCGACGCTGATACTGATCAGCCTCCAGTGGGTCTGGCTGATGCGCCTGCGGGCCGGGCGTATCGGTTGGCTCACAGCCGCCGCGGGGCTGGCGCTCGGCTATGCGCTGTGGTCGAACCTGCATCTGGGCTTTACGCTCGGTCTAGCCTCGCTCGCTCTGTTCGCACTGGCCGATCTGGATCAACTACGCCAGGGCCGGCCGGGCAAACGCCTAGGGCCTGTTGAGGTTTCA
>DCKU01000154.1 GCA_002320455.1 Salinisphaera sp. UBA1666 | reverse complement strand
GAGGTTATGCAGAGCTTCCCTAATGTACTGATTCGACAGGGAGATGCGCCTAAAGGTGTATGCAACATCGGTAGGAATCACGGCAATGTATGCGCGTTTTTCCAGGGGAGAGCCGTATGACAACTGTTGCATGCCGATTCATGGGGTCGGCGACACTGGCGTTGACCATCGCCGCGATCCACGTGCCGGCCAGTCTGGCCGCCGGTGGGCCGACTAACGAAGAACTAGCCCAGCTGGTTCAACAACAAGCCGAACAGATTGCGCGGCTCAAGCAGCGCCTAGACGCGGTGGAGTCCAAGCAGCCCAAGAGCGCGTCACGCATGGCAGCTAATGCGCCGGCCTCGCCGGATACGCCGGGCCGTGCCACGCCGGCCGACGAGCCGTCCCGGGCCAATCAGATCGAGCCGGGCGCCGATGAAGCCACCGCCCCGGCGGTGGGTAATCGGCCGGCCGACAACGAGCGTCTGGCGGCCATGCAGAGCGATATCGATACGCTCAAGGAAAACGGGATCAAGGTCGACTGGTCATCCGGGGCGCCCGAATTTTCCAGCCCAGACGGTCAGTTCACGTTCGGCTTCGGTGGACGCGTGCAATACGACGGCTCGACCACGAGCGGCTCGCGCTTCGACGGCCGATCGCAAGATCTGAACTCGCGCAACATCGCAGGCACGGAATTTCGTCGCGTCCGCCTGGACGTAGAAGGCCAGCTGACCGATCCCATTCTGTACAAGATCGAGCTCGAGCTGGCCAACGACACCATTGGCCTGCGCGATGTGTATATGGCCGGACAACGTCGTTTCGAGCTGGGCCAGGGCGTGGTGTATCTCGGCAGCAAGTTCGCCGACTCCGGCCTCGACGGACGCACGTCGTCCAAGTGGACCTGGTTTACCGACCGTAACGTGGTTTCCAACGATATCGACAGCGCCCCCGGCTCGTACAACGTCGGCGCGACGGGCGTGTTCTACGGTAACCATGACGACCATATCTCGTTCGCGGTGAGCCGTGGCTCGACCAACGAAAGCCAGACTTCATCCAACAACCTGCTCGTGCGCTCCCGGGCGCACTGGAACCCAATCAATTCCAACGGGGTGATCCTGCACCTGGGCGCCAACGGCTATTACAAGGACTTCGACCGCGAGCGCGAGCCGAATTTCGTCGATCGCTCAGTGATCGCGGGGGCCTACAACGACAACCTGCGCGTGGTGGGGCCGTTCGTGGATGCCAAGGACAGCACCGCCTGGGGGCTGGAGCTGGCCGGACTGGCCGGGCCGTTTGCTGCCGGTGCCGAATACGGCTCGATGGATGTGAACTCGCGTAGCGGCGGTGATGCGCATCTCGAGGCCTATTCGGCCCAGATCGGCTGGTCATTGACCGGCGAGGCTTATGGCTACTCCACCAAGCAGGGTGTCTGGACGCTGCCCGAGATCGATAATCCGGTCACCAGCGGGGGCCTCGGACACTGGGAGATCGCGGCCCGCTACGGGGCCATTAACAGCGACGACACCCGCTTTGGCGGCGGCAGCGGTCACGGCACGACGTTCGGCATCAACTGGTATCTCAATCGCTTTGCACGCCTGATTCTGGCCGACACGATCTGGACCACAAACAACAACCAGCCCGGGCCAAGTATCGGTGGCGATCCGGCCAACGGCTATTACGGCCACGACGACGGCAATACCGTCAACGCGCGGGCACAGATCGTGTTCTAAAGCGAGGCCTGCGAGACGTTATAGAAACGCCGGTCGTAATAAGCGACCGGCTTTTTTTTGCCCGGCCCACACAAAGAGGCCCTCGACGCAGCGCGCGTCGAGGGCCTAGCGTTGCCCGGCGGTCGTAGCCTCAGGCGGATGCGATCAGCTCTTGTTGTAAGCGTCGATCGATTTCTGGATTTCGGCCTTCGCCTTGTCGGCGCCTTCCCAGCCCGAGATCTTGGACCATTTGCCTTTTTCGTGGTCCTTGTAGTGCTCGAAGAAGTGCGCGATTTTGTTCTTCAAGCGCTCGTCCACGTCGGCGAGGTCGCGGATGTCCTTGTAGTAGTCGGTGGCCACCTTATCTTTCGGCACCGCCAGAATCTTGGCATCCAGGCCCGACTCGTCTTCGGTGCCCAGCACGGCCACGGGCCGGCATTCGATGACCGAGCCCGGCACGATCGGCTCGGGGGTCAGCACCAGCACGTCGACCGGGTCGCCGTCGTCGTACAGGGTCTTGGGCACGAAGCCGTAGTTGGCCGGGTAGTGCATGGCCACGTTCATGAAGCGGTCGACCATGAGACAGTTACTGTCTTTGTCGACTTCGTACTTGACCGACGAGGCGCCTTCGACGATCTCGATGATCACGGTGATTTCTTCGGGGGCTTTATCGCCCGGAGTCAGTGCTTCGTAGCCCATAAGCTGTCCTTTTGTTGACTGTCGGTTTGGCTAAGCGTGTCAGACCTGGAACGTTGTGCCGAGCTTTTTCTCGACCGGCTTGAGCGTCAAGCGGGCATAGTCCGGCAGGCCGTCGACATACGGCGGGTAGCTTTCCCCTGCGATTAACGGCTTCAGATAGCGGCGTGCGGCGTCGGTGATATGAAAGCCGTCCTCGCTAATGAAATTGCGCGGCATGAACTTTTCGACATTGGCCACTTCCGATAGGGGCGCTTCGCCGATGGTCCATTCGTAGGGTGCGTCATTCTGGCGATCGATGGTCACCATGACGCCGGATTTTCCGGCCACCGCATATTCCACCGCGGCACGCCCCACGGCATAGGCCTGATCCACATCGGTGGCCGAGGCCACGTGACGGGCGGCGCGCATCAGATAGTCGGCGATAGCGTAATGATACTTGTAGCCCAGTTTCTTCTTGATGAGCTCGGCGAGCTGCGGTGCCACGCCGCCCAACTGGACGTGACCAAAGGCATCGATATCCCGATCGTCGCGAGCGCCGGCGACTTCGACGCCTTCCGAGGCCACGATCGTGCAAAAGCCGTGGGCCTTGACCGTTTCATCCACCTTCGCCAGGAACTTGTCGGCGTCGAAGGCAATCTCCGGGAACAAGAGGATATGCGGGGCGTCGCCCTCGTGTTCGGCCGCTAGGCCACCGGCGGCTGCGGTCCACCCGGCGTGGCGGCCCATGACCTCAAGGATGAAGACCTTGGTGGAGGTCTTGCACATGCTGTGCAGATCAAAGCCTGCCTCGCGGATCGATACGGCCGTGTACTTAGCCACGCTGCCAAAACCGGGCGAGCAGTCGGTGTGCGGCAGGTCATTGTCCATGGTCTTGGGGATATGGATGGCCTGGATGGGAAAGCCCATCTCGTCCGACAGGTGGCTGATCTTTTCGCAGGTATCGGCCGAGTCGCCGCCGCCGTTGTAGAAGAAATAGCCGATGTTGTGAGCCTTGAAGACCTCGATCAGCCGCTCGTACTGGGCGCGGTTTTCTTCTAGGCTTTTGAGCTTGTAGCGCGCCGAGCCGAAGGCGCCGGCCGGCGTGTGTCGCAAGGCGGCAATCGCCTCGTCGGTTTCGGCCGAGGTGTCGATCAGGTCTTCGGTCAAGGCGCCGACGATCCCGTCGCGGCCGGCATACACGGTGCCGATCGTATCGCTGTGTTCGCGTGCGGCTTCGATGACGCCTGCGGCCGATGCATTAATGACGGCCGTGACGCCGCCGCTTTGCGCATAGAACGCGTTTTTCTTCGTCATCGAAAACTCTCCTGCATGGCACTTGCCGGGCCGCCCCGGCCGGGGCACCGTGCGGTGCCGCGGGTGGGTGTTTGTAGTCTTTCTGGATGCCAGAGCATACGCGAGCGCGTCTTTGAGCGGCAATTGACTTGGCCGGGGTGCGCCGCTAACTTGCCATGTCGGTCGGTGTCGGGCAGGCCCGCTTGTGCGCAGATGATCGAGATACCGTTTTATACCAAGGTCTTTTGGCGGAGATAACATGCTGAAAATCGTGCTGCTGGGCGCGCCCGGCTCGGGCAAGGGAACACAGAGTGCCAAGCTTGTAGAGCGTTACGGCGTGCCGCAGGTTTCCACCGGCGATCTGCTGCGAAACGCGGTCGCGGCGCAGACCGATCTGGGGCAGAAAGCCAAGGCGGCCATGGACGCCGGCGAGCTGGTCGCCGATGACGTCGTCGTGGGCATGATTCGTGAACGCCTGACCGAGGCCGATACCGAAAACGGCTTCATTCTCGACGGCTTCCCGCGGACCGCCGCCCAGGCCGAGGCGTTGGACGCGCTGCTGAATGAGCTGAACCGGCCGCTGCAGGCGGTGGTGCATCTGCAGGTCGACAACGAAGAGATCGTGAGCCGTCTGATGGCTCGCGGCCGTTCGGACGACAATGAAGACACGATTCGTAATCGTCTGTCGGTCTTTCAGGAACAGACCGCGCCGCTGGCCGAGCACTACCAGCGCCAGGGACTGCTCAAGGAAGTCCACGGCATGGGCGAGGTCGATGAAATCTTTGCGCGTATCGAGGCGGCGCTGAAAGACGTCTAGCGCGGAACGCTTCGATGTTGCCTAGGGCCTGTTGAGGTTTCATACAAGCGCCGCGTTGGCGTCCGCAAATCGTGT
>DCKU01000095.1:1800-35948 GCA_002320455.1 Salinisphaera sp. UBA1666 | reverse complement strand
CCACGCTCGGCGGCCCGCGCCTTGCCTGGCACGCCCGGCGCGGGCAATGCGACGTCATATCTGATGACGACACGCCCTAGCCGAACGCCCGGTGCCTGCCGGGCGCGGCGGCCACGCGGCCTGTCCATAAATCGCCCCTGAAATCATCGGCGGGCGATCGATTCCCCACTTTCTCCCACCGCCCCCGGTGTCGGGCTGCGTACGCGTGTTGGATGCACTCATTGTGCTGTATTTACATACAGCGATGTGCCCCAAGCATTTGACCCGAAAGCCCTAAAAATTCGTATTTCCAATTCGTAAAGCACCTGCCGATATGCTCGGAAGCTGCTGATTGGCGGGGGTTTTTCGTCGATTGACTGTCTTGACACTCTGATTTGGCCCTGCCTATAGTGGCGTGGAAGGGAGAGATGTGGGGCAAAGTGGTTTAACGAGCGCCCAGGGGCCAGACAGTGTTCAAGGGGTCACACGCGGTCACCGTTGATGCCAAGGGTCGTATAGCGATTCCGGCGGCATACAGGCAGTCGTTGCTCGACGACTGTGCGGGCCGGCTTGTGCTTACAAGACATTGGGATGGTTGTCTCTTGATTTACCCGGCGCCCGAATTTCAGGCCTTCGAAACACAATTGCTGGCACGCGGCAGTCTCAACCCAAAGGTGCGCGACATTCAGCGCTTCTTCATCGGCAACGCTCGCGACGTGGACATGGATCGGCAGGGCCGTCTGCTCTTGCCGGAGCCGCTGCGTGCGGCCGCCGGGCTGGGCACCAAGGCCACGCTGTCGGGCATCGGCAATCTGTTCGAGCTGTGGGACGCCGAGACCTTTGCACGGCGCAACGCCGACACGGCCGAGTCGCTGGCCTCGGATGCCGCCGCCGGCGACCTGCCCGACGTGTTGATGGATATCAGCTTATGACGGCGGCCCATTCGTATATTTCGGAGTCCGATGTCATGGCCGAGCCGTCGCATGTTCCCGTGATGCTCACCCCGTGCCTGGACGCGCTGGCGATCAACCCGGCCGGGCGTTATATCGACGCCACGTTCGGGCGTGGCGGTCATGCGCGGGCCGTGCTCGATCGTCTCGACGACGACGGTCGACTCATCGCATTCGATCAGGACCCGGACGCGCAGGCGGTGGCCGACGGCGGTTTTGACGATGCACGCCTGACGTTCGTAGCGCGTTCGTTCGCCGACATCGGGGACGAGATCGCGGATCTAGGGCTGGCCGGGCAGATCGACGGCATCCTGTTCGATCTGGGAGTGTCTTCGCCACAGTTTGACGTTGCCGAGCGCGGTTTTTCGTTTCGCCACGCCGGGCCGCTGGACATGCGCATGGATACGCGCCGGGGCGAGACGCTCGGCGCGTGGCTATCGCGGGCGAGCCACGGCGAGATTGCACGCGTTATCAAAACGCTGGGCGAGGAGCCTATGGCCGGGCGTATCGCCGCGCGCATCATTGATGCGCGCGCTAACGGTCAGCTCACCGATACCGCGGCTCTTGCGCGTATCGTCGCGGATGCCGTGCCGGCCAAGATCAGCCAGACCAAGCGGATTCATCCGGCCACGCGCACGTTTCAGGCGTTTCGTATGTTCATCAACGACGAGCTGGGCGCGCTCGACGCCGGGCTCGCTGGCGCGCTCACGGCACTTGCGCCGGGCGGCCGCCTGGCTGTGATCAGTTTCCATTCGCTGGAAGATCGCCGCGTGAAACGCTTCATGCGCGGCCAGGCCCGGCCGGCCCAGCCGAGCCTGCCCATGGCGCCTGAGATCGAACCGGCGCTACGCCTGATCGACAAGCCACGCCGTGCGGATGCCATGGAAACTGCGGCCAACCCGCGAGCCCGAAGCGCCATTCTGCGGGTGGCCGAGCGCACCGATGCGCCCGAGGTGACGACATGACCCGGCGCCCGATATTGCTGCTCTTAGCACTGTTGGCGATCAATATTGCCAGCGCGGTCGCCGTGGTTCAGACCAAGCACCAGACGCGTGAGCTCTATCATGGCCTGCAGGCCGAGCGACAGACGCGCGATCAGCTGGCCACCGAGTGGGCCCAGATCCAGCTCGAGGACAGCGCCTGGGCCAGCCCCGACCGTGTGTCTCAGGTTGCGCGTCAACAGCTGGACATGATCCAGCCGGCCGATTACATCGTGCTGGGGGCGCGCTGATCGTGGCGCCCGAGACACAGAATTTCTCGCCGCCGCGCTGGCGGGCCTGGGTCATCCTGGCTCTGTTCGGCGTGTTCGGCGCCGCATTGGTGTGGCGCGCCGTGGATCTACAGATCTACGACGAAGCGTTTCTGACGCACCAGGGCGATATGCGTCATATCCGCACGTTGGAAGTGCCGGCCAACCGGGGTGCGATTGTCGATCGCAACGGCCGCCCGCTGGCGTTATCGGCGCCCACCGAGTCCGTGTGGGCGGTGCCGCAGGCCGTGCTCGGCGCGCCGGACAAGATAGCTGCCCTAGCGCGCTCGCTGAATATGGACGCCGACGCGCTGGAAGACCGGCTCGAAAAATACAGCGGTCGTCAGTTCTTATATCTCAAGCGCCAGCTCTCGCCGTTCGACGCACACCAAGTGATGGCTCTGGATACGCCGGGCGTGTTTCTGCAGCGCGAGTACAAGCGCTACTACCCGGCCGGTGAAGCCATCGCCCAGCTGGTGGGCCTGACCAATATCGACGACAAGGGCCAGTCGGGCATCGAGCTGGCGCGCAACAGCTATCTCGAAGGCGAAGCCGGCGAGCGAAAGGTGATCAAGGACGGTCGCGGGCGTGCCGTGGACGATCTTGACGAATACAAGATGCCCAAGCCCGGTCGGGACCTGAAGCTGACCATCGACTCGCGGCTGCAGTATCTGGCCTATCGCAATATCAAGCAGGCGGTCATCGACCACAAGGCCAAGGACGGCGTGGTGGTCATGCTGGACCCGCGCTCGGGCGAGCTGCTGGCCATGGCCTCGTATCCCAGCTTTAACCCTAACGATCGCAGCTCGATCGAGGCCGAAGGCATGCGCATGCGCGCAGCGACCGACGTCATGGAGCCGGGTTCGACGGCCAAGCCGATCGTGCTCTCGGGCGCGCTGAACACGGGGCTGTTTGATACCTCGAGCATCATCCATACCAAGGGCTGGTTTCAGGTCGGGCGGCTCACGGTCAAAGATGAGCTGAACTATGGCGACGAAGACTTCGCCAAGATCCTGAAGAAATCGTCCAACGTGGGAGCGGCCCGCGTGGGTCTGTCCATGGGGCCCAAGGGCGTCTGGCAGGATTTTCGTAATTTCGGCTTTGGCGAGACCACGGGCTCGGGCTTTCCCGGCGAGCGCTTCGGCGTGCTCAAGGATTTTTTTACCTGGGACAAGGTCGAAACCGCGACGGCCTCTTATGGCTACGGGTTCGCGGTCACGCCGTTGCAACTCGCCCGGGCCTACGGTGCCATCGCCAGCGAAGGCAAGCTGCGCAGCCTGCGGCTGATCCTGGGCAAGGGCGCCGACATGCACCCGCCGGCCCAACAGGCGATCTCGTCCAATACCGCAGCCACCATGCGCGGCCTGCTTGAAGGCGTCGTGGCGCCCGACGGCACCGCTTCGCGCGCGGCCGTGTCCGGCTACAGCGTGGCCGGCAAGACGGGGACCGCCCGCAAGATCAGCGCCGACGGCTATCACATGAATCAGCACCGGGCGCTGTTCGTGGGCATGGCCCCGGCCGAAAACCCGCGTGTGGTCACGCTCGTGGTCGTCGACGCGCCCACGCGCGGCTCTTACTACGGCGGCACAGTCGCGGCCCCCGTGTTCTCCAAGATCATGGCCAGCGCCATGCGCATCCTGCACGTGCCGCCGGACGAGCCGAAGATGCTGACCGCTGCGGCCCATCCCCCCAATCATGGAGGCTAAGATGCAGAGTCGCTCGCATCCCAGCCTGCCTCTGGCCACGCTGCTCGGCTCTTATACCGAAGCCGAGCTGCCCGACGTGGCCGTCACCGATGTGTGTCTGGACAGCCGGACGCTCGGCGCCGGGGCCTTGTTTCTAGCGCTGGCCGGCACGCGCGGCCACGGTCTCGACCATATCGAACATGCGCTGGCCGGCGGCGCGGCGGCTATTGCCTATGAGCCGGCCGAAGGCCTGGTGCTGCCGCGTCTCGATGTGCCCCTGGTGCCGGTGCCGGGTCTGACGGTACGCGCCGGCGAGATCGCGGCCGATTTCTATGGCCGCCCCTCGGAGACGCTATTCACGACCGGGATCACCGGCACTGATGGCAAGACCTCTTGTGCCTGGCTGCTGGCACGCGCCATGGGCGAGCTGGGCATGCCCTGCGGTTATATCGGCACGCTGGGGTTCGGCGACCCGGCGCGCTTGTCGCTGGCGACCCATACCACGCCCGATGCCACGCGTATTCAGCACTGGCTGGCACGGATCGCGTCCAGCGGGGCCGCGGCCGCTGCCATGGAGGTGTCCTCGCACGCGCTGGCCCAGCATCGCACCGACGCCGTGGCCTTCGACGTGGCCGTTCTGACGCAGATCGGCCGCGACCATCTGGACTATCACGGCAGCGATGCGGCGTATGTCGCGGCCAAGCGCCGGTTGTTCGAGCACGAGACCCTCTCGCACGTCGTATTGAACGCCGACGACGCGAACGGCCGTGCCTGGCTCGACGCCGCCGGCCAACGATCCGGGCTGACGCCGATTGCCTACGGCAAGACTTACGACGTCACCGGATACGGCGCCTATGTGCATATCCGCTCGGTGGATGCCCACGCGGGCGGCCTGGGCCTGCAGCTGGCGACGCACGCCGGCACGGCCCACCTGGATACCGCGCTGATCGGTCTGTTTCATGCTTATAACCTCGCGGCCTGCATGGCCGTGTTGCTGGCCCGTGGCATTGATCTGGATCGGGCCTGCCGAGCCTTGTCGTCGGTCGATGGCGTGCCCGGGCGCATGCAGCGCATCGACGGGGGGCGCGACGCCGCGCCGCTGGTCATCGTGGACTATGCCCACACGGCAGGCGCGCTCGAGGCCGCACTGGCCAGCATGCGGGCCCATGCCAACGGGCGTGTGTTCTGCGTGTTTGGCTGCGGCGGCGATCGCGACCGGGGCAAGCGAGCCCTCATGGGCGCGGCTGCCGGTGCGGCGGATCGCGTGTGGCTGACCGACGACAACCCCAGAGGCGAGACGCCGGCCGATATCGTGGCCGAAATTCGCGGCGGCTTGCCCGCGGCCTGGCGCGAGGGCGAGCAGTTTGTCATCGAGCATCGCCGGGCCCGCGCGATCGCCGCGGCGATCGATGCGGCCGGCCCGGACGACGTCGTGCTTATCGCCGGCAAGGGCCACGAGACCACCCAACAGTACGGCTCGCATATCTACACGTTTGACGATCGCGACGTCGCGACACGCGTGCTCGGCGCAAAAGCCGGTCATCTATCGCCGGAGGCCTCATGAAGGGCCGGCTGTCTGCATTTGCGGCCGCGCTGGGGGCCGAGCTCGTTGGCGCCGACGGTGATTTCGCCGGTGCGGCCATCGATACGCGGCGAATCACGGCGGGTACGTTGTTCTTTGCCTTGCCCGGGGCCACGCGCGACGGCCACGAGTTCGTGGCACAGGCCAGGGATGTCGGCGCGGCCGCGGCCGTGGTCACACATGTCCAGGACATATCGATCGCCCAGCTCGTGGTGGAGGACGTGGCCGATGCGCTGCAGCGCGCCGCGCGTCTGGCTCGTGCCGGCTATCACGGGCCGGTGGTGGGCGTGACCGGCTCCAACGGCAAGACCACGGTCAAGCAGATGATCGCGGCCGTGCTGGGTGAGGCCGGCTCGGTGCTGGCCACCGAGGGCAACCTCAACAACCACCTCGGCGTGCCGCTTACGTTGATGCGTCTGGACAACACTGCCGATCGTGCGGTGATCGAGATGGGCGCCAATCATCCCGGTGAGATTGGCCAGCTCGCCGCGATCGCGCGCCCCACGGTGGGGGTGATTACCAACGCCGGCTGGGCGCATCTGGAAGGCTTTGGCTCGCGGGAGGGGATCGCCAAGGCCAAGGGCGAGTTGTTCATCCGTCTGCCCGAAGACGGCACGGCCGTGATCAACTTCGACGATGACTACGCCGGGCTATGGAAAACCCTGGCCGGGCGGCGGCGTGTCATCGGCTTTGGCCTGTCGGCGGCCGATGCCGAAGTGCGCGCCGAAGACGTGGCGACCACCGAGCAGGGCAGTCAGTTCACGCTGGTCGTCGGCGATCAGAAGGTGTCTGTCCGGCTGGCGTTGCCCGGCCGTCATAACGTGGCCAACGCGCTGGCCGCGGCCGGCGTGGCCCACGCGCTGGGACTGGCGCCTGCGACCATCGCTGCCGGGCTGTCGCGCATGGCCCACGTCGGCGGGCGACTAGCGGTATCGCCGGCGCGCTTTGCGGCACGCCTGGTCGATGACAGCTATAACGCCAACCCGGGCTCGCTGGCGGCTGCCCTGGACTGGCTGGCCACCCAGGCTGGGCCACGCTGGGCCGCGCTGGGTGACATGGGCGAGCTGGGCGAGCACGCGCCGGCGGCCCACCGTCAGGCCGGACTGGATGCCCGCGCGGCCGGGGTTGGCCGGCTGTTCGTCACTGGGCCTGCCAGCCGCGCCACCGCCGAGGCGTTCGGCGACGGCGCGAGCTGGTATCCCGATCGCGAGACATTGATTGCCGCACTGCTGGCCGAACTAGAGCGCACCGCGCAGAACGCGCCGATCGTGCTGGTCAAGGGCTCGCGTAGTGCAGGCATGGATCAAGTGGCCGCAGCGCTCAAACAGGCCCCGGCAGCCGATGCCTCCGGGTCGTCTCACCCTACCTCTGCGAGCTCGCCATGTTGATGTTTCTGGCCGACTGGCTCGAGCCGATCTATTCCGGTTTTCGGGTGTTTCAGTTTTTGACGCTGCGCGCCATTCTGGGCGTGCTGACGGCGATGATCTTTTCGTTCGTCTTCGGGCCCATGCTCATTCGCGCCCTCACGGTGCATCAGATCGGTCAGTACGTACGCGACGACGGCCCGCAGAGTCATCTGGTCAAGGCGGGTACGCCCACCATGGGCGGCACGCTCATTCTGGCTGCGGTGTTGATCGCGACGTTGCTATGGGCCGATCTGACCGTAGGCTGGGTGTGGCTCGTGGTGTTCGTGACCGCAGCGTTTGGCGTGGTGGGCTTCGTCGACGACTATCGCAAGCTCAAGTTCGGCAACAGTAAGGGCCTGTCGGCCAAGGCCAAATATGGCGGCCAGACGCTGATCGGTCTGATCGCCGGTTTCTGGCTGTACTTCGGGGCCACGAGCCCGGCCGAGACCAGCGTGCTGATCCCCATGCTCAAAGATGTCGCCGTGCCGCTGGGTATCGGCTATGTCGTCTGGACCTATCTGGTGGTGGTCGGATCGTCCAACGCGGTGAACCTCACCGATGGCCTGGACGGTCTGGCGATCATGCCCTGTGTGCTGGTGGCCGCGGCACTGGCGATCTTTGCCTACGTGACCGGTCACGCCGAGTTCTCGCGCTATCTGGGCTTTGCCTATATTCCAGGCGTGGGCGAGCTGGCTATCTTCTGTACCGCGATCGCCGGCGCCGGGCTGGGCTTTCTGTGGTTCAACGCTTATCCGGCTCAGGTGTTCATGGGGGACGTGGGCGCGCTGGCTTTGGGCGCAGCACTTGGCATCGTGGCCGTGATCGTGCGCCAAGAGCTGGTCTTATTGGTCATGGGCGGCATCTTCGTGGCCGAGACCGTGTCCGTCATGCTCCAAGTGGGCGGTTACAAGCTGACCGGCAAGCGCATCTTTCGCATGGCGCCGTTACATCACCACTTCGAGCTCAAGGGCTGGCCCGAGCCGAAGATCATCGTGCGGTTTTGGATCATCACCCTGGTGCTGGTGCTGATCGGTCTGTCGACGCTGAAGATCCGATGAGCGACTGGTACGCCAATCTGACCGGCAAGGCCGTATTGATCGTCGGCTGCGGGGCCACCGGTGCGTCGGCGGCGCGCTTTGCTGCCGCGGCCGGGGCCGCGGTGCGCGTGGTCGACAGCCGCGTGAGCCCGCCGGCTGCCGCGCGACTGGCCGTCGAGCTGCCCGAGATTGAGCTCATCACGGGCGACCTGCCGGTCGCCGCACTGGCCGGTATGGACGAGATCATGGTCTCGCCCGGCGTGGATCTGCGTGAGCCGCTGATCGCGGCCGCGCGTGATGCCGGCTACGATGTTGTGGGCGATATCGAATGGTTCGCCCGCTGCGCGAAAGCGCCCGTTGTCGCGATCACCGGCTCCAACGGCAAATCCACGGTCACCGCCTGGACCCACGCCATCGCCCGGCGCGCCGGCGTGAACGCAGTCATCGGCGCCAATTTCGGCACGCCGGCCCTGGATCTACTGGCCTCCGATGTCGAGCTCTACGTGCTAGAGCTATCGAGCTTTCAGCTGGAGCTATGCAACACGCTGGCCCCGGTCGCGGCCACGGTGCTCAATCTCTCGCCCGACCACATTGATCGCCACGGCGACTACGCGGCCTACGCTGCGGCCAAGGCGCGGATTTTTGACCACGCCGCACTCGCCGTGGTCAACGCTGATGATGCACCGGCAGCACAACTCGCGGCCGGGCACAAGCGCGTGGTGTCTTTCGGCGGCGGTGCCGAGGCCGATTATCGGTTGACCGAACAGGGCTTGGCCCGCGGCAGCGAGGCCGGCCCGTCCGGCGACGAAATCGCGCTGGCCGGTCGCCACAACGCGTTGAATGCCCTGGCGGTCTGGGCACTGGCCGACGCAGCCGGGCTGGACCCGGCGGCCATCCAGGCCGGCCTTCGAGCCTTCGACGGGCTGGCCCATCGCTGCCAGCCGGTAGCCGAAGTAGCCGGAGTGCGCTATGTCAACGATTCTAAGGGCACCAACCTAGGCGCCATGCTCGCCAGCCTGGCCGGCATGGATGCGCCGGTGGTGCTGCTGGCCGGCGGCCAGGGCAAGGGGGCGGATTTCTCGCCGCTGGGCCCCGTGGCCGCCGACAAGGCGCGGGCGGTGATCGTGTTCGGTGAAGACGGCCCGACAATCGCGGCGGCCGTAGGCGAGCACGCCGAGGTGATCACCGTGGCCAATCTGGCCGAGGCCGTGGCCCGCGCGGCCGAGATTGCCCGGGCCGGCGACGTGGTGCTGTTGTCGCCCGGCTGTGCCAGTTTCGATCAGTTTGGCGGCTACGCCGAGCGCGGCGATGCGTTCACGGCCCATGTTCGAGACCTGGAGCGTGCGGCATGACGCAATTATTGTCGCTCCGTTTGCCCAAAGTCGCGCCGGATCTCTGGCTGCTGGGCACGCTGGTGCTGATCGCCACGATCGGCCTGGTCATGGTGGGCTCATCGTCCGTGGCCGTAGCCGACAAGCTGGCCGGCGACTCGCTGTATTTCTTCTATCGCCAGGCGATCTATGGGGTTGTTGGCCTGATCGTCGGCTTCGCGGTGCTGCATATTCCGATGCAGACCTGGCAGCGGCATACCTTCACGATGCTGGGCCTGGGGCTTGCGCTGCTGGTCGTGGTGCTGGTGCCGGGTATCGGTCACGCGGTCAACGGGGCCCGGCGCTGGATCGATTTCGGCCCGGTCGCGCTGCAGGCTTCAGAGCCGGCACGTTTGTGTCTGATTCTTTATATCGCCGGCTATGCCACGCGGCGACAGACCGAGCTGGCCACGACCTGGTCCGGCCTGCTGCGCCCGATCCTCTTTCTGGTGCTGGCCAGTTTCTTGATGCTGCTAGAGCCAGACTTCGGCGCTAGTGCGGTGTTGTTGGCGGTGGCCGGCATCATCTTGTTTCTGGCCGGGGCCCGGTTGTGGAATTTAGCGGTGCTGGCCGGTCTGGGGGGCGCCAGCGTCGCCGCGCTGGTCGTATCGTCGCCGTATCGCATGCAGCGCCTGATCAGTTTTTCTGATCCGTGGGCACACCCCTTTGCCAGCGGCTTTCAGCTGACCCAGTCGCTGATTGCGATCGGTCGGGGCCACGTCTTTGGAGTCGGTCTGGGTAATTCGGTACAGAAACTGTCGTATCTGCCGGAAACCCATACCGATTTCCTGTTTGCGATCTACGCCGAAGAGTTCGGTCTGGTCGGCTCGCTGGTCTTGATCGCGCTGTTTTCGATTGTGGTCTGGCGCGGGTTCGTCATCGCCGGCCGGGCTGTTGCCCAGGGCCAGCTGTTCGGCGGCTTTTTGGCCTACGGCTTGTCGGCGTGGGTGGTCCTGCAGGGGTTCGTCAACATGGCCGTGAATATGGGCCTGTTGCCGACCAAGGGACTGACGCTGCCGCTGATGAGCTACGGCGGCTCGTCGCTGGTGATGATGTGCGCGCTCTGTGCGCTGTTGCTGCGGGTCGACCTGGAAAGCACGGCTGCGCGCGCGGAGGGCAGCTCATGAAGGGCGCGGCAGCAGGCAAGCGTGTACTCATCATGGCCGGCGGCACGGGCGGGCACGTGTTTCCGGCGCTGGCCGTGGCACGCGCGCTGGCAGCCGACGGTGCCGAGATCGCCTGGCTGGGCACGTCACGCGGTATTGAGGCCCGTCTGGTGCCCCAGGCCGGCTTCGCGCTGCACACGATCGACGTGGCCGGCCTGCGCGGCAAGCGTTTGACCACGCTGCTGGGTGCGCCCGTGGCGCTGGCCCGGGCGCTCTGGCAGGCGCGTGGCGTGCTGGCGCGTACGCAGCCGGACCTGGTGATTGGAATGGGCGGCTTTGCCTCGGGCCCGGGCGGGCTGATCGCGCGTCTGCTGGGGTATCGCCTGCTTATTCACGAACAGAACGCAGCTGCCGGGCTCACCAATCGATGGCTGGCGCGCATCGCGCACCGCACGCTGCAAGCGTTTCCCGATACCTTTGCGCCAGCGCGCCGGGCCGAGACCGTGGGCAACCCGGTCCGGGCCGATATTCTTGAGCTACCCGAGCCCGAAACGCGGCTCATGGCCCACGACGGGCCTCTGCGCCTGCTGGTGCTGGGGGGAAGCGGCGGGGCGCTGGCCATCAACGAGCAAGTGCCCGCCGCGCTCGCCGAAATGCCACCCGAGGCCCGGCCCTCGGTCTGGCATCAGGCCGGGCGCACCAAGGACGCAGCCGATGCGGCGTATGCCGAGCACGGCGTGACCGGGCAGGTGGACGCCTTCATCGACGATATGGCCGCGGCCTATGCCTGGGCTGACCTGGTGGTGTGTCGCTCTGGCGCGTTGACCGTGGCCGAGCTGGCCGCGGCCGGGCTGGGCGCGCTGCTGATTCCGTTTCCCCACGCCGTGGATGATCACCAGGCGGCCAACGCCCGGCATCTGGTCGACGCCGGGGCCGCTCTCATGGTTCGACAGCACCAGCTAACGCCGGCACGGCTGGCCGAAGCCGTGACCGGACTGGGCCGAAATCGCGCCGAGCTCCTCGTGCGCGCCCAGGCCGCGCGCCGTATGGCCTGGACCGATGCGACCGATCGCATCGTGGCGGCCTGTGCCCAAACCTGGAGTTCCTCATGATGGATGTCCAAAGCGCGGCCATGAGCCGGGCCGGTTTCCAGCCGCTTACCCATCGCCCTATGCGCCGTGTGCGCACGGTACACATGGTGGGTATCGGCGGCGTTGGCATGGCCGGTATCGCCCGCGTCTTGCTCAACCTGGGCTATCGGGTGACGGGCTCGGACCAGAAAGACAGCGCCACCACGCGCTCGCTGGCCGAGATGGGCGCCACGATCTATGCCAGCCATGCCGCTGAGAACGTCGTGGATGCCGATGTCGTGGTTGTCTCGACCGCGGTCGCCGCTGACAACCCTGAGGTGGTCGTGGCCCACGAGCGCCTGGTGCCGGTGGTGCGCCGAGCCGAGATGCTGGCCGAGCTGATGCGTTTCCGCTACGGCATCGCCGTGGCCGGCACCCATGGCAAAACGACGACCACCAGTCTGGTGGCGCAGTGCCTGGCCGACGGCGAGCTGGATCCCACCTTCATCGTGGGCGGCAAGGTGCTGGGCGCGGGATCCAACGCGCGTCTGGGCGCCGGGCCGTATCTGGTGGCCGAGGCCGACGAATCCGATGCGTCGTTTTTGTTTCTGACGCCGATGATGGCAATCGTCACCAATATCGATGCCGATCATCTAGAAACCTACGGCGGACAGTTCTCCAAGCTGACCGATACGTTTCTGGAGTTCTTGCACCATCTGCCGTTCTACGGGCTGGCGGTGCTGTGCGTGGACGACCCGGTGGTACGCGATCTACTGCCCGAGGTGGGGCGGCCGATCCTGACCTACGGCATCGACCAGGACGCCGATTTCCAGGCGACCGATCTGGCCTTCGACGGCACCGGGAGCCGGTTCACCCTGGTGACCAAAGAGGCTGGCTCGCACGCCGTGCATCTCAACCTGCCGGGCCGGCACAACGTGCTGAACGCGCTGGCCGCGGCCGCCGTGGCCTACGAGCTGGGCGTGGATATGGCCACCATCGGCGCCAGCCTGTCGGCGTTTGCCGGCATCGGGCGGCGCTGTGAAGTGCTGGGCGAGCTGGCCTTCGGGGACGCGCGCGCGCTGCTGGTCGACGATTACGGCCATCACCCGCGCGAGCTGGCCAGCACCATCGCCGCCGCGCGCCAGGCCTGGTCGGACCGGCGTCTGGTAGTGGTGTTTCAGCCACACCGCTATACCCGCACCCGCGATCTATTCGAGGACTTCTGCGAGGTTCTGGCCGATCTCGACGTGCTGGTGTTGTGCGACGTCTATTCCGCCGGTGAGGCCACGATCACCGGTGCCGACGGGCGGGCGCTGGCCCGCGGCGTGCGCGCACGCGGCCGGGTGGACCCGGTCTTTGTCGACGACATCGACAAGCTCGACGACACCTTAGCCGCGCTCGTGGCCGATAACGATCTAGTGCTCACGCTGGGGGCGGGCAGCATTGGCGCCGCCGCCCAGGCACTGGCGGGCACGCGAGGCGGGCTATGAATGTTTCGACACAACAAACAGCAGGCGTGCCGACGGCACGTCGCTTATTCATTCAACGGGGAGATCAGGCATGAAAGCGCTTACGATTCGTCACCTGCGCGACGTCACGATTGGTGCCGGCCTGCTTTTCGGCGTGGCTGCCTGTACCTGGCAAGGCTTGAAACCGGACACCGGCGATTCACGCACGCTGTATCTCAGTGGCCACTCGTCGCACGTCTCGGACAGCCGTATTGCCAAGATTGCGGCGCCGTTTCTCAAGGCCTCGTATTTCGATATCGATCTGGCAGGGCTCGCCGGACGCCTGTCGGAGGAGCCGTGGCTGACCGATATTGAGGTTGCAAGGCGTTTCCCGGGCGGTGTCTCGGTTCACGTGGCTGATCGCAAACCGGTGGCTTACTGGGGCCCGGACCAGCTGGTCGATGCCCAGGGGCATGTATTCAAGCCGCGCACGCGTCCCGACGGGCTGGTGAGCCTGAACGGTCCCGAAACACAATCTGAAAAAGTCTATGCACAATACCGCGCGCTATCCGGTATCCTCGCCCATCAGAGGGCGTATTTGTCGTCTTTGACGTTGGATACGAGCGGTGATTGGCGGGCTCGCCTAGATAACGGACTCGAACTCAGGCTCGGGCGAGAGCAGATGGCCGAGCGCATGCAGCGTTTCGTGCAGTTTGCCTTGAACCGTTCGGCGGCTGACGGCGCGCTTGCCGATGCCGGCTACGTGGATCTGCGATACAGCGACGGGTTTGCCGTAGGTGGCACGCGAACCAAGACCGCATCAAGGCGCGGGCAGGAGAGCATGGGATGAGCAAACGGCCGGAGAAAAATCTCATCGTTGGTCTGGATATCGGCACCTCCAAGGTGGCCTGTATCGTGGCGGAGACCAACGACGGCCAGCTCGAAATCATCGGCTTGGGTAGTGCCCCGTCCAAGGGCATGAAAAAAGGCATGGTGGTCAACATCGAGTCCACCACCGACTCGATCCGGCGTGCGGTGGAAGAAGCCGAGCTGATGGCCGGCTGTCGGATCCAAGCCGTACATTGCGGTATCTCTGGCGCGCACGTGCGCTCGCTGAACTCGCACGGCATTGTTGCGGTGCGCAATAAAGAAGTGAGCGAATCGGATATCGAGCGCGTGATCGACGCGGCCTGTGCGGTGGCGATTCCGGCCGACCAGAAGATTCTCCACGTGCTGCCGCAAGAGTTCGCGGTCGACGATAACGAGGGCATACAGGAACCGGTGGGCATGTCCGGTGTGCGCCTGGAGGCCAAGGTGCATATCGTCACCGGCGCTGTGACCTCGGCCCACAACATTCAGAAATGTGTCGCGCGCTGCGGGCTGGAAGTATCCAAGCTGTCGCTGGAACAACTGGCCTCGTCCTATGCCGTGCTCACCGACGACGAGAAAGATCTGGGCGTGGCGCTGGTGGATATCGGCGGTGGCACGTCGGATATCGCCGTGTTCGTCAACGGCTCGATCCGGCATACCGCCGTCATCCCGATCGCCGGTGATCAGGTCACCAACGACATCGCGGTCGCCCTGCGCACGCCTACCCAGCACGCCGAGCAGATCAAGATCCGCTACGGCTGTGCCATGCCCGAGCAGATCGTCGAGGACGATGCCATCGAGGTGCCCTCGGTAGGTGAGCGCCCGCCGCGGCGTCTATCGCGCTATACGCTGTCCGAAGTCATCAAACCGCGTTACGAAGAGCTGTTCATGCTCATTCACAAGGAGCTGGTACGGTCGGGCTTTGAAGATCTGCTGGCCGGCGGCGTGGTGTTGACCGGTGGCTCGGCCAAGATGGAAGGGCTGACCGAGCTGGCCGAGGAAGTCTTTCACATGTCGGTGCGCCTGGGTACGCCGCAGCGCATCCGCGGTTTGTCCGACGTAGTGCGCAACCCGATTCATGCCACCGGCGTGGGGCTTCTCGAATTCGGCAACCGCACCCAGCCGCGCGGGATGGAGGTCGCCCACGGCGAGACCTCGTTCGCACAGGTCTGGGAACGCATGAAAGCATGGTTCAAGGGTAATTTTTAAGCGCGACAGGCGACGGTTGTATGACCGTTGCCCGTTCAACGGATTTCAAGAACAGCCAGGGCACGAGGCGAGATTTTTCCCGTAGAGGAAAAGCACGGCGAGCAACATGAGGTGCAACATGCCAGAAGTATTCGAACTTGCGGATCAGCAGAACACCCAGGCGGTGATCAAGGTCATCGGCGTCGGTGGCGGCGGTGGCAACACCGTGAATCAAATGGTCGCCGGTGGCATCAAGGGCGTGGATTTCATCTGTGCCAACACCGATGCCCAGCACCTTGAGCGCTGCAATGCCAACGTGCTCGTTCAGATGGGCAACAACGTCACCCGCGGGCTGGGCGCCGGCGCCGACCCGTCCGTGGGGCGCCAGGCGGCCGAAGAGGATCGCGAGCGTATTCGTGAATCCATCGAAGGCGCCGACATGCTGTTCATCACCGCCGGCATGGGCGGTGGAACCGGTACAGGGGCAGCGCCGGTCGTGGCCGAAATCGCCCGCGAAATGGGCATCCTGACGCTGGCCGTAGTCACGAAGCCGTTCCCCTTCGAGCGCGGCAAGCGCATGGAAGTGGCCCAGAAAGGCATCGACGAGCTGGGTCAGTTCGTGGATTCGTTGATCGTCATCCCGAACGAGAAGCTGCTCACCGCCCTGGGCAAGTCGATCACCCTGAAGAACGCGTTCCAGGCCGCCAACAACGTGCTGCATAACGCGGTCCAGGGGATCTCGGATCTGATCACGCGGCCGGGCATGATGAATGTGGACTTTGCCGACGTGAAGCGCGTCATGGGCGTGCAAGGTATGGCCATGATGGGTCGTGCCACCGCGAAGGGCGAGGATCGCGCTCGCGAGGCCGCCGAAGCCGCGCTGGCCAGCCCGCTGCTTGACGACCTGTCGCTGCACGGCGCCCAGGGTTTGTTGGTCAACGTTACCGGCGACGAGAACCTGGGCATCCACGAGTTCCAGATCGTCAACGAAGTAGTGGCCGAAATGGCCGGCGACAACGCCGAGGTTATCGTGGGCATGGCCGAAGACGCCGACTGCGGCGACGAGATCACGGTCACGGTTGTTGCCACAGGCCTGGGCGGGCATCAACAGACCGCCGAGCGCGACGTACGCCGGCCGGTCAAGCGCGATGCCGCCGGCCAGATGCGCTACGAAGATCTGGATCGTCCGACGGTCATCCGTCAGTCGCCGCGCAACCAGCAGAGCGATAACGCCGCTGTCGACATGGACTACTTCGACGTGCCGGCGTTCTTGCGTAATCAGGCCGACTGATCGACACCTCGCCCGGTCGGAGACGCGTCCGGCCGGGCGTTTGTGTCATGGGGGTGACACAACCAACGTGGGATAGAGTCTGGCGGCCCGCTGTGATAACTTGGCCGGTTTTCTTATGCCGCCTAAAGAAGGCGTTAAGATTAAGTCAAAGTTAAGACTGCCCGACTAGACTGTATCGCATTGTGATGACGGGATGATGACGCGTGTTGCGGACTCGTCCAGCCGATCCCGGCGAGCATTCGTCGGCGCTTGGCCCAATCTCGACAACAAAGCCTGCTTTAGAAAAGGCCAAGCGGACGTTCAGGGAATATCGACCTATGCTACGACAGCGCACGCTCAAAAATTCTATCCGTGCTACCGGCGTCGGTTTGCACACGGGTAAAAAGGTCTACATGACGCTGCGACCGGCCGCTGCCGGTAGTGGGATCGTGTTTCGGCGTGCCGACTTGAGCCCGGCGGTCGATGTCTATGCAACCGCTGCGGCGGTTGGTGAGACGACACTTGCCACTACGCTGATCCAAGATGGCGTGCGGGTCAAGACGGTCGAACATCTCATGTCGGCGCTGGCCGGTTTGGGCATTGATAACGCGATTGTCGAGCTCTCCTGCGACGAGCTGCCGATCATGGACGGCAGCGCCGGGCCTTTTGTATTTCTGTTGCAGTCGGCGGGTATTCAAGAGCTTGATGCGCCCAAGCGGTTCATGCGTATACGCAAGCCCGTTGAAGTTCGCGAAGGCGACAAGTGGGCGCGCCTGGACCCGTTCGACGGTTTCAAGGTCAACTTCTCGATCGAGTTCGATCATCCGGCGTTTTCCAGAGAAACCCAGTCGGCGACCGTGGACTTTTCGACGACGTCGTTCGTACGCGAAGTCAGCCGAGCACGCACGTTTGGTTTCATGCGCGATATCGAGTACATGCGCCAGAATGATCTGGCCCGCGGTGGGTCGATGGACAATGCGGTGGTGCTAGACGACTACCGGGTATTGAACGCCGACGGTCTGCGCTACGACAACGAATTCGTGCGGCACAAGATACTGGATGCTATCGGCGACCTGTACCTGACCGGGCGTGGCCTGATCGGCTGTTATTCGGGCTTCAAGTCGGGCCACGCGCTCAACAACAAGTTAGTGCGAGCGCTGTTGGACAACCCCAAAGCCTGGGAAGAGATCACTTTCGACGAGCCGGAAGCGCTGCCGATCTCTTATATCAATGCCCAGCCGGTCACCGTTGCCGCCTAAGCGGCTCGCATATGATCTGACAGAGATAAGCCGGCGCTACGCCGGCTTTTTTAGGTCAGCGCAACACGCCTCGTCGATACAGGCGCCATAGAATCGGCCAGGCATAGATCAGCGGATGCCGTCGCAGACGCTCGGTCACCTCGATCTCGACGCCGGTGTGACGGGCCAGTTTATCGGCGCCGTAGTCCACGGCGTCGCCGAAGGTGAAACACGCCTTGGATAGCCGAGCGATCGACAGCGCGCGTCCGATCGGCCGCCGGAGACGCCAGCGTCGATGTGCCCGTCGGATCGCGGCTTCATCGGCCTGCCAGTGCATATCCCCGCGGGCATCGATATGCGCTGGCACGTCGAGCAGATCAATCGCGTCGCGCGCGCGTCGGGCGTACTCGTCGGCAGCGGCTTTAGCGATATCAGTGGCCCGGCGGGTATCTTCGGCGCGTAGCTCTCCCCCATAACTCAGGGTCAGGGCACGCGCGAAGACCGTCGCCGGGGCAAGCGGCGGCTCAAGCGCCGGCAGGCTCTCGTTTAACAGGGTAACGATGGCCTGGCCGCAATGGATCCGGGTCCGCTCGCGGGCCACATCGTCTCGGGCATAGACGATGGCGACCGGTTGGGCCAGCCGGCCCCATAGGCTGGATGTCAGTGCGCAGCACGTGCCGTAGGCCAGCTCGGCTTCGCTGATCACGGCATATTTACAGCGCAATCGCGCGGTCTCGGCCGCGTGTGCTGCGGGCGTTTCCAGGTAATAGACGTTAGGCGGCACCAGGTGGTTGGCGGCCGCGGCCAGGCGGTTACTATGCGCCCGTCGATAGCGATCGACCACGACATAGAAATCCACCAGGCCGTCTTGGATATCGCCGGTTCGCAGACAGTTGCCGTAGAAAATAACGCTCTGTACGGCATCGCCGTGACGATGCCGAATAGCGTCGATCAGCGGCGACAACGACTCGCTGGCCTCGAACCGACAGGCCCCGGCCAGTGCGGCCAGACGCGCGCTTTTGAACGCCACTGCGCTCATGATAAGCCGACGAAGGTGATGCGCCCGGCCACCGAAAGCCGCAGCGGGCCGTCGCCTCGGCGATGGGTGAAGAATTCACCGTCGACGATATAGCCGCCGTCGAAATCCAGTTCCAGCGTGCGGCTGTTGTGGCTGGTATAGCCGCTGTTCTCGGACGTGTCGGCTGCGAACGGTGCCTTGCCGCGCACCACGGCCGGCAGGCGCCAGAACAGCCGCGGTGCGCCGTGGCTGATAGCGGTCCAGCGCATCGGGGCGTTCTCGCGCCCCCAGAACGGGTTGAAGCGCAATACCAGCCGGTGCAGCGTCGAGACCACGATCAGCAACGTGTCGCCGCTCAAGCGGTGGGCCTGGTCGTCGTGAGCCGTCATGGGCGTCGGGGCAAAATGACGCCGATCGCCGGTAATGACGGATTTGATGAAGCGTAGAAACGCCAATGCTGGACCTACCTCGCCACGCAGACCCACGCTGTGCAGGCGCTTCTGGGTGTGTTCGACGGCGTGATGCACCGCGCCAGCGCCAAAGAACATGCCGGCCACCGGGGCGCTGCCATCGGCCGGCGTCACGCGCAGGACATCGCGTTCGCGCAGGCGGGCCGGGTGCTTGCCGGCCGCCCAGTCGCACAGGGGCTGCCAGCCGTCATGGCGCACGTCCACAAAGCCGGCATCGTTGGCGGTCATGTTGGTGCTGCCGGTCGGGATGAGCGCGATATGTGGCAGCGCATCAAAAACCTGGCGAATGAGCAGCTCGCCCAGCACGCACTGCACCGTGCCGTCGCCGCCGGCAATCGCCAGCAGCCCGATATTTCTTGCGGCCAGCTCGGCAACCGCGGCTCGAATTTCGTCGACCGTATTGGCTTCGATGGCCGGCACGTCGGTCGGCAGCGGGTGATGCCCCCAACGGCGACGGTGACGCCCGCTCTGCGCGTTGTAGATGATGCCGAGCCGGCGCGGGCTGTCAGCGTAAGCGTTACGAACCATGCCGGCTCCCGGGGATGTACGCGCGGCATTCTAAGCAATGGGCCGGCCGCATACGAGGTGCGTGAGTCAGCGACGACCGTTGAGAATCGCTTCGACCTGGCGCAGATCGGCTACCGTGTCCACGTCGATCGCGGCCTCGGGCGTTGTCAGAAGCGTCGGGCCCACGCGGACGTCGAAACGCCGAGACAGGCTGGCAAACGCCTGTTCCAGCGACAGGCGCCGAAGCGCATAGCGGGCCAGAGCGCTCCAGCCGAGCATGCCGGAGACTACGCGCGCCGGATGCTTGCGCTCATCCTCCACGCGTCGCCAGGCGTCAACCAGTCGACGCCCGCGTGCGTGATGGATCGCAAACAGGTTGCAGCCGCAGTAACCGCGCCCGCCCAGGCGAATCGCTGTCCGCTTGGATTCGGGATAGGCGCTGGATACCCGGGCGCGATCGATCAGACCCACGGCCAGGTCGACATCGTCGCGCGGTGCGCACATAGCCTGAATCATGCCCTGAGTGAGTAACGCATGATCTGCGGTGGTGATCAGTACCGGCCGGTCTTCGTCGATAGTCGCAAGCGCGGCCATGGCGCTGGCCACGGGCGAGTCGGCGGGTGCCAGCCAGCGGGCCCGGCTGTCGGCGATCAACGAGGCCAGCGTCGGATTGGCCGCCACGATGTCGGCGCCGGGGCCCACGACGTGACACTGGGACAGTTCCGGCGCGGCCGAGACCGTGTCCAGAATCCGGGCCAGCAACGGCCGACCGGCGATCGAGGCCATGGCCTTGCAGCCGGCGCCGGCGGCCTGGGCGACCGGGTCGTCGGCGCCGCGGTCACCGGCCAGTACGATCACGTCCCAGGTCATGACAGGCGTTTCTCGAGGATGCGATAGGTCTTGTAGCAGTGCCCGCCCAGGCTCTCGATGATGTCGGACATGCCGGCGTTGTTATCCAGAATCCAGGACAGTTCACTGCCGGTGGCCCCGCGCGCCACGACGGCCTGTTCCACGGCGCCGATCACGCCGTAAGCCAGTGCCGCACCGAGCGGACTGTTCTGATAGGTCTGGCGCACGCCCATCAAGGGCACGCGAACCGTCTGCGGGAAACGCACCTTCAAACGCCAGAGCAGCTTGGCGATGCCCACCGGCGTCAGGCGGCCGTTGATATCCCGAGCGGCCTCGTTGAGATTGGGCAGAGCCACGATAAAGGCAGCCGGTTCGCCGTCGACCTCGGCGATCTGCACCAGCGAATCGTCGATCAGCACCTTGAGCGTATTGCCCAGATCATTGAATTCGGCTTCGGTGAAGGGCACGAAGCCCCAGTTGTTGGCCCAGGCGTCGTTGAAGATATCGCGTAGCGCGACCAGTTCCTCGGCGTAGCGCTTGCGCTCGATCGGGCGGATACGCACCCGTTTGGCATAACGACCCAACAGACGCGACATGGCCCGCGGCCGGGCAAACGGCAGGTCAAGCCAGTAGGCCAGCATGTCGACCGCCTGGTGATAGCCCTGGGCCTCGACATGGCCCAGGTAATAGTCGCGCCCGTGGGGCATCATCATCATCGGCGGCGTATCGAAGCCGTCGACCAGCAGGCCGCATTCGTCGTTAATCGTCAGGTTGAACGGGCCCTGGATTCGGTCCATGCCGCGCTGGGCCAGCCAGGCTTCGGCGGTGGTGAGCAGGGCCGCGCTCACGCGTGCATCGTCGACGGTCTCGAATAGACCGAAAAAGCCGATGCGCTGCCCGTTTTCAGCGGGACGCAAGGCATCGATCTGGGCGCTGATACGCCCAACGTCCCGGCCGTCGACGACCGCAATCCAGGCTTGCCATTCCAGATGTTCGAACGCGGGGTTGTGCTTGTCCGACAGATGCATCGAACGTTCGAGCCGAATCGGGGCGCGCCACTCGGGGCGGTCGGCGTACAATGAATGCAGCAGGCCGATGAAGCGTCGGCGTGTGGCGGCCGAGTCGACCGGCTCGATCGTGACCGCTGCTTGGCCGCTGGCATGCGCCATGACAAAGCCCTGTATCGATGGTTACCGGTCCGCAATATACGCGACGTGTGTGTTATGCACAGCCTGAATCGCTCTAAACGATTTTTTAATTCTCGTTCCGGCACAATCAGATGCTAGATGTTTGAAGCCGCCTCTCATGAGAGCAAATCAAGCGACGTTCACACGCCCGTGGTCGGGCGTCTTCACATGCGGGATGACGTTGTTCGCATGGCTTGGTTCGTGCAATGAGAACGCTGTTGCAGTACGATTTCGCCTTTAACGCCGCAAGCTCGAGGTCTCGTGCTGCGTAAGACGAGAATCTCTCAACGCGGCTCGGCTGGCGCCTGCCGACGTCAACAAAACGCATGGCCAATGCGCTGTATCCCGGCGGGGCATAGAAGCGCGCGGCGATGCATGATCGACCGGCTCTTGTAAGTGCCCGTACACAGGACAGGTAACTCGATGATCAAGCCAACGCCTACCGAACAGCGGTTGACGATGCGCCGCGGGGATTTCGCCACGCTTGGCGAAGCACTCGACTATGCAGGCGAAGGCGAGACGGGTTTCAACTTCTACTCCGGACGCGGCGAGCTGGTCAGCGTCCTGTCGTATGAAATGCTGCGGCAAAAGGCGCGCGAGACGGCGCGGCGTTTCATCGCGATGAATCTGGCGGAAGGCGCGCGGGTCGCGCTGGTTGCCGATACCGTGCCGGGGTTCATGGTCGCGTTTTTTGCCTGTCAGTACGCCGGCTATGTGCCGGTACCGCTGCCGGTGACCGTGGGGCTGGGCTCGCGAGATGCCTACACGCGCCAGCTGAAATCGCTGCTCGCCGGCTGCGAGGCGGACGTGGCCTTGGCGCCGGATGCTTTCATGAGCTTTCTGGAAAACGCCGCCGCTGACATGTCGCTGACGCATCTGGGCAGTTATGAAACGCTCGATGATCTGCCGATGAGCGAAGCGCCGCTGGCCGAGCCGGACGTTACGCGTACGGCGTATCTGCAATACACCTCGGGCAGCACGCAGTTCCCTCGCGGCGTGGTCATTACCCAGGCTCAGGTGATGCAGAACCTCTCGAGCATCCTCGAGCTGGGCGTGCAGATGCGCGACAACGACCGTCTGGTGTCGTGGCTGCCGCTGTATCACGACATGGGCCTGGTCGGCTTCATGCTCGCAGCACTCACCTCGCAGCGCTCCGTGGATTATCTGGCCACGCGGGATTTTGCCATGCGCCCGCGTCAGTGGCTGTCGTTGATCAGCCGCAACCGCGGCACGATCTCGTTTAGCCCCTCGTTCGGCTATGAGCTTTGTGCGCGGCGCATCCGCCACAACGCTGACGATTTCGACCTGTCGAGCTGGCGCATCGCGGGGGCCGGTGCAGAGACGATCCGCCCGGATTCGCTCGGCCGCTTTGCCGAAACTCTGGCGCCCGCGCGATTTTCGCCGAAGGCGTTCGTGGCCTGCTACGGCATGGCGGAGTGTTCGCTGGCGATCAGTTTTGCGCCTCTTGATACGGGTCTTGAGATCGACGCGGTCGACGCCGAAGCATTGGCCGACGAGTGCGAGGCGGTGCCGGCCGATGGCGCACAGCGCCACGCCAATTTCGTCGACTGCGGCGAGGTGCTGCCGGAGTACGACTTCGAGATTCGTGATGCGGCCGGTCAGGCACTTGCCGAGCGCCAGGTTGGGGCGGTGCACGTCCGCGGGCCTAGCGTGATGTCAGGGTATTTTCAGCGCCCGGAAGAGACCGAACGCGTACTCTCCGACGACGGCTGGTTGAACACCGGTGACCTGGGCTATCGCATCGGCCGACGTATCGTGATCACCGGCCGCGCCAAGGACCTGATCATCGTCAACGGGCGCAACATCTGGCCGCAGGACCTTGAATGGCTGGCTGAGGCACAGCCGGAGCTGCGACCCGGGGATGCGTTGGCGTTTTCGGCGCCGGCAGAGAACGGTCGGGATGCAGCGGTACTGGTCATCCAGTGCCGTGTGCGCGAAGACGCGGCCAGACGCGAGCTGATCGGGCGGCTCGAAGGTCTGATGCGCCGCGAGTTCGGTGTGGAATGCCTGGTCGAGGCGGTCGCCCCGCATACGCTGCCGCGCACGTCCTCCGGCAAGCTGTCGCGTGCCGGCGCGCGCAACGACTATATCCAGCGCCTGACCGATCGCGTACACGCGCGCCAGTCGGCGACGACGGCGTCCCAGGCCGACGGCGAGCGCCAGGTCAGCTAGGCCGTGGCACGGATCGCCGTCACCGGCGCCTCCGGTTTCATCGGCCGGGCGATCGTTTCGACACTGATTGCCGGCGGCCATACGGTGACCGCGCTTGTACGCCGGCCGGAGGCCGCCGGTGAGCTGCGCGCGCTTGGCGCGGCGCCGCTCGTCGGCCGGCTGGATCAGCCCGAGCGCCTGGATCGTTTGTGCGAACGTGCGGACGCGTTGATTCACGCAGCCGGTGCCACCCGCGGGATCACGTATACGGACTTCGAGGCGACCAACGTCGTCGGGAGTGCGGCGGTGTTCGCCGCGGTCGCGCGCGCTGATCTCCCGGTACTGGCGCTCTCCTCGCTAGCCGCGCGACATCCCGATGTCTCGCCTTATGCACTGTCCAAGCGCGCTATGGAACGCCTGCTCAGCGGCCACGACGCGCCTGCGACGGCGTTCGTTTTAAGGCCGCCGGCGGTCTACGGCCCGGGTGATCGCGAGATCGCGCCGCTGTTTGCAGCCATGCAGCGGGGCATGGCACTGACCCCCGGACGCGGTCAGACACGGTTTTCGATGTTGCACGTCCAAGATCTTGCGGACGCGGTGCTCGCCTGGATGACTCAGGGCGCACGAGCGACCGGCGTTCACGAGATCGACGACGGCGCATCCGGCGGCCACGACTGGGATGACATCATCGCCCAGGCTAGCCAGCTTCTGGGCCGGCGCGTGCGTCGGCTGCGCGTGCCGTCTCGGGCGTTGGGGTGGGCCGGGCAGATCAACGCCGCATTCGCGCGCCGAGCCGGCTATGCGCCGATGCTCACGCCGGCCAAGGCGGCCGAGCTGACCTATCCGGATTGGGTCGCCGATACCGCCTCGCTGCACGCCGCACTCGACTGGCAGCCGCGGATCACGCTGATCCAGGGCATGGGCCAGCTGTTTGATCGGGGTGCCCACGACAAGGATGTCTTTGATGAGCAGTCGCTACGACGAGATCTATACCCATCTGGCCCAGCTGCTGAAGCCGATGACGGCCGAGAGCGCGACGATCACGCCGCAGGCGCGGCTGGTGGACGATCTGGGGCTGGATTCGGTGCAGGTCATGGAAGTGATGATGGAACTGGAGGATCGTCTGGACACCTCGATTCCGCTGAACTTCCTGCCGGACGTGCAGACGATGGATCAGCTGGTGCGGGCCCTGGAAGAAGCCATCGGCGAGTAAGCCTGTTCGACAAGTTCGCCCCCATCGCCGATGTGCGCCGCCAGATGCACGAGGCCGGCATTGAGCCCTTGGCGGTGCCCATGGAACAGGTGCTGTCGGCCACTGAAGCCATCATTCGCGGCAAGCGCACGATTCTGGCGGGCAGCAATAATTATCTCGGTCTGACCTTCGATGAGCAGTGTGTCGAAGCCTCGGTCACGGCGGTGCGCAACCAGGGCACGGGCACCACTGGCTCGCGCATGGCTAACGGCTCGTACGACGGGCATCTGGCGCTCGAGGCAGAGCTCGCGGCGTTCTACGAGGTCTCGCACGCGCTAGTGTTCTCGACCGGCTACCAAGCCAATCTTGGCATGCTCTCAACGCTGGTCGGGCCCAACGACACGGTCATGCTCGACGCCGATTGTCATGCCAGCATCTACGACGGCCTGCGGCTGGGCGGGGCCAAGACGCTGCGCTTCAAGCATAATGACCCGCGTGATCTGGATAAGCGACTGGGCCGGCTGGGCGACGCCGCCCAGCACACGCTGGTGGTAGTCGAAGGCATATACAGCATGTTGGGCGATGCCGCGCCGCTGGCCGAGATCGTGGGTGTGGTGAAGAAACACGGCGCCTATATCCTGGTCGACGAAGCCCACTCCATGGGGATCTGCGGTGCCCGCGGGCGCGGGGTGGTCGAAGCCGAAGGCGTACTCGGCGCGGTAGATTTCATCGTCGGGACGTTTTCCAAGTCGCTGGGCTCGGCGGGGGGGTTCTGTGTCAGCCCGCACGCCGGCTTGGACATGATCCGCTATGCCAGCCGGCCGTATATCTTCACGGCATCGATGGTGCCCTCGGTGATCGCCTCCACGCGCGCCGCACTCCAGCGTCTGGCCAGCGACGACACCTTGCGCGACCGGATCTGGGCCAACGCACGACGCCTGCATCAGGGCCTGTCCAACCTCGGGTTCACGATCGCAGCCGCCCCGGGCCCGGTCGTGGCGTGTATGTTCGACTCACGCGAGGCCGCGCTGGGTATGTGGCAGGGCCTGCTCGACCGCGGGGTTTACGTCAATCTGATGCTGCCCCCGGCCACGCCGAACGGTCAGTGCCTGGTGCGGGCCAGTCTCAGCGCCGGGCATACTACGACACAGATCGAGACCATGATCGGTGCCTTCGGCGAGACGGCTCTGGCGCTCAAGCGCTATGCCGAGGCACAGACCGCGGCCGACGGCTAGTCGTCGTGTCCGCGACTGATCGCGAGATCACGCTGATCACCGGCGCCTCGGCCGGTATCGGTTACCACCTCGCAAAGCGACTGGCCGCGGCCGGCGATACGGTCATCGTGCTGGGGCGTCGCCGTGCGCCCTTGGATGCACTGGCCGCTGATATCCACCGGGCGGGCGGGCGAGCCTATGTCGCCGTGGCCGACGTCACTGACCTCGAAGGCATGGCCGCTGCACTCGAACAGGTCGTGGCCGACACCGGACCTGTTACGCGCCTGATCGCCAACGCCGGCGGCGGTAAGCCCACCTTCATCGATCGTTTTAGCGTCGACGATGCCCGCCAGACCTGGCGCGTTAATCTGGACGGTACGCTGCACAGCGTGGCCTATGTGCTGGCCGATATGCGCGCGGCGCGCAGCGGGCATCTGGTTTTCATGGGCAGCATCGCCGCCGCCCGCGGCCTGCCTACGGCGGCCGCCTACTCGGCGGCCAAGGCGGGCGTGGCACGCTTTGCCGAGTCGATGGCGGTGGATTGCCAAGCGGCGGGGATCGACGTCACGCTTCTCGAGCCGGGCTTTGTTACCAAGCCCGGCAAGCGCGTGAAGTGGCCAAGGATGTCGATGGAGCGTGCCACGCGGGATATGGCCGCTGCCATTATCCGTCGCCGCCCGTATTGGCGCGGGCCGCGACGTCTGATATTTGCCGCCTGGGTGCTGCGGTTGCTACCGTCGCGCGCCTATAATCGTTTGCTGGCGGGTCGCGGACGTTCGTGACCGGCCGGTTCTTGCCCGAGTGCCCCCGGGTGTTTCAGAGGTAATGTGGTCATGAGTGACGGCTCGAAGAACATGTCTGACCTGCGTCGCAAGACGGTCAAGAAATACGGCAAAAAGCTCTTTCGCGGCACGCTGATGGATTTCCTCTCGTCGCAGTCGCGGATTCCTGACGAGCCGGTGCTCGACAACGCCTTGTTCCCGTGGGCCGAAGATCTGCGCTCGCAGTGGACGGTCATGCGCGACGAGCTGGATACGCTGCTTGAGCGCCGTGCGGCGCTACCGAGTTTCCAGGAAATCAGCCCCGATCAGGCCAAGATTTCCACCGATGACCAGTGGAAGACCTTCATGCTGTGGGGCTTTGGCACCCGCATGGATTTCGGCTGCGAACTCTGCCCGCAGACGGCGGCCGCGCTAGAGCGGGTACCGGGTCTGTCCAACGCGTTCTTCTCGATCCTCGGCCCGGGCAAGCATATTCCCCGGCATCGCGGTGTGACCAAGGGGCTCGTGCGCTGTCATATCGGCCTGCGCGTTCCGGACTCTTCCGAGCGCTGCATGATTCAGGTCGACGATGTGGATTGCCCGTGGGAAGAGGGCGGCATGTTCTTCTTCGACGACACCTATCCGCACGAAGTCTGGAACGACACCGACGGCTATCGCGCGGTGTTGTTGTTTGATATCGAGCGCCCCATGGGCCTGCCGGGCAAGGCCGTATCACGCGGCATGATCGCTGCCCTGCGTCGCACGGCATACTTCCGCGACGCGCTGGCCAATCAACGCGCCTGGGAGGAACGTTACCGAGCTGCAATGGCGTAGCGCGGCAGACGAGTGATGTCGCGCGCGGATCGCCTTGCGCACACAAGCGGGCCGGCGCTATCGAACGATGCCTAGATTCTATTTTTCCTCGAGGCGCAGCCAGGAGGTCGCTCGCTGGCAGGCACGACCGATGTGGCTGGCCGAGGCCGCCGCCGTAGGCGTCGTGGCCGGGGTGCTGCGTCTGTTGCCCCTGCGGGCCTCGTTGGCGCTGGGTGCGTGGCTGGGCCGGGCGCTGTGCCGGTTCTCACCGCGGATCGACAAGGTTCGACGCAATCTGCGGGTGGTGTTTGCTGATCGCGATTCGGCCGACTTAGAGCGCCTGACGCGGGCCTCGTTTACCAACGTCGGCGTCGCCTTTGCCGAGCTGGTCAACCTGCGCCGGATCTGGCGGGCCCGTCGACGGCGTCTCGAGTTCTGTGAGCTGCCCGGCGCGGTCTCGCCCGAGGCCTGCCGGCGCACGGTTTTCGTCACGGCCCATCTGGGGCCGTGGCAAATGACGCCGCTGGTGGGCCCGGAATATGGCATGACGATTCCGGTCATCTATGCGCCCGAGCAGAATCCCTATGTTGACCGGCTGTTGAACCGTTTCCGCGGCGTGTTTGATGCGCCGCTGGTGGCCCGGGACGGCGGTATGCGGGCGTTCGTGCGGGCACTGCGCCAGGGCCAGTCGATCGGGCTGACCGTGGATACGCGGCTGGACTCGGGAGAGTCGGTGCCGTTTTTTGGCGAGGCGGCGATGACCAACACCATGCCGGCACGCCTGGCGTTGAAGTTTGACTGTGACTTGGTGCCGGTGTTGGCTGAACGCCTGCCGTGCGGACGTTTCCGGGTGAATATCCATCCCCCCATCGCCCCGAGCGATCAGTCGGCGACCAACGATGATCAGGTGCTGGATATGTCGCGCCAGATCAACGCGCTTTTCGAGCGCGAGATCGTGGCCCGGCCCGAACAGTGGCTGTGTCTGAAACGGCGCTGGCCCAAGCAGGTTTACCAGCGCTATGCGTGATGGGCCCGGTTTATAATGACAAAGCTCGTATTCGCCCGATCCCATAGCAGGTAGCGCCCGTGGCCGTACGTATCAAACGCATTGCCGAGACCTTCTGGGAAGGTGATCTTCGTCACGCCGATTCCGGCCAGTCGACGACGCTGATGGTCCGGTTGACGCCTAGGCCCGGGCTCACGCCCAGCGACAAGCCGCCCGTGCGGATCTTTCTGGGCACCGAAGCCGTACAGTTTCGGGCCGAGCGGGCGTTTATCTATTCCGTGGCGCGGGTGCGTGACCCGGCGCGGACTTATGAAATTCATCTGATGAAGGATTTCAAAGGCTTCGAGCGCCGCCTGTGGCTGACGGGCTTTACCAACTATCGCTTCATGATCCCGAGCCTGGCCGGTGGAACGGGCCGGGCGATCTATAACGATACCGACCAGATTTATCTGCGCGATCCCGCCGAGCTGTTTGATGCCGAGATGGGCGAAGCCGGTGTGTTGTCGATCAACGACCGCGATACCTCGGTCATGTTGATGGACTGCGCGCGCATGATCGGGTTGTGGAACACCGACACCGCCCGACGCGTCGGCAATCGCGAGCTGGAAAAACAGATGCGCGAGGCCGGTTTCTGGGCCGACCTCGACGACGCCTGGAACGCCCGCGACGCCGAATACGTGCCCGGTGAATCGGCCGTAGTCCACTACACCACGATCCATACCCAGCCCTGGCGGCCCACGCCCCAGGATTATGTCTATCGCGACAACCCGGCCGCCGACATCTGGCAGCAGATCGAGGACGAGGCCGATGCTGCCGGCTTCCAGGTCTGGGACGCGGCCCATCCCTCGCCGCTGCTGGCCGCGCGCCAGGCCCGGCTGGACTCGACGACCGATAGCCGGCCGGCCCGTGTGCCCGCCGAGGCGATCGCCGACTTCAAACGCCTGGTATCCGACTGCAAGGCCAAAAGCGCGCGACTGTTTTCCGCGCGCACGGCCGAGTTCCCGGCCGGCGCCCTGCGTCTGGCCGAGGTGTCACACGCCGGCGTCGCCGATCTGCTGGCCGAAACAGCGCTTGCGCCCCGCGACGTGGTGCTGGCCCCGGACCTGGTCGAGCTGCCGGATACCGATCTGCCGTGGATTGTCGATGCGCTGTTCGCCGGTGCGCAGCGGGCAGTGTGTGTCTCGATCACGCTGGATACGCGGGCCACGCGTCAGACCCCGGCCGATGCCATCTGGTGGTATCAGCTGTTGGTGGCAGCGGGCCGGCGTGCGCCCGGCCGACACTGGCGCCTAACGGTTCGTAAACCCCGCCGCGGGCGCGCCGATAAGGTCTGGCGCTGGTCGGGCGGGGCGCTGGCGACGGCTGCGCCCACGGTCTGGGCGATCACCCACTACAAGACCGGCCATCGCAGCCAGGCGCTGGGCGTGGCGCGCGCTCTGGGCTGGTCGCTCGTGGACAAGCCGATGGCCCGTGAGCCCGGCCGCTATGCGCGCGCGCTCGCCGGCGATTGGCTACGCCCGATCAGCCGTCGTCGGCCGGGCAGTTGGCCGGGTGAGCTCACGCCGCCCTGGCCGGACGTCGTAGTGGCCTCGGGGTGGTTGCCAAGCCTGGCCGCACGCGCCGTGGCCCGGCGTAGCCTGGGCCGCACGCGGCTGATCCTGATGGGGCGCCGCGGCGGTCGGATTGGCGAGAGCCAGGATGTTGCAGTGGTCTGTCGACATTTTGACCTGCCGCCCAATCCGCGCCAGATCGAGACCGTGCTGCCGCCCAGCCGGGTCGCACCGTCACGTCTGTCTCAGGCGCGGGCTGACTGGTCTGACCTGTTCGGCGAGCACGAGGGGCCCAATATCGTCTGGCTGGTTGGCGGTGACACGCCCCAGCACGCGCTGGACGCCGAAACCGCCGCGCGCCTGACCCGAACCATCAGTGCCCAGGTGCAGGCCGCGGGCGGCCACTTAGCCATTCTCAACAGCCGGCGTACCTCGCGCGAGGCCACGGCGGCCATCGATCGTGCCCGCGGGCCCGCCAGCACGTTGGTAGATTGGGCTGAGCACACATCGGGCGCGGCCAATCCGTATCTGGGCTATCTGGCCCATGCCGATCGCCTGGTGGTCACCGGCGAGAGCGAGTCGATGCTGGCAGAAGCCATCGCGACCGGCCGGCCGGTGTATATCGCCCCCTTGCCAGAGGCGGATCCCGGCCCGCGTCGGCGTCTGGCCGATTGGGTGGTCGCGCAGGCGGCGCGTGATCGTTTCAACAAACGCGGCTCGCGTCGCCCACAGGAAGGGCTACAGTATCTCTGCGCGCGGCTCGTCGAGCAGCGCGTGTTCGTGCCCAAACGCAACATGCCCGCGTTGCACGCGGCACTTATCGACCAGGGGGTTGCCCGCTATCTGGGCGACGCCTTGAGCGCGTTTTCACCTCCGGTCTGGCATGAGACCGACTGGCTGGCCCGGCGGATTCGTGCGCTGTTGCCGCTGGCTGCCGATGGGCAAGCCGCCCCGGGCCGTCCGGCCAGCGCGGTGAGCCTGCGTGTCGGCTGAACACCACGTTGCATCGGTGCCTCGGGTCTGGGTGTTGCTGGGCGAAGGCGCCGGCGGAAACGCCCAGATGCTGGCTCTGGCCGAGGCGCTAGCCAAGACCCTGGGCTGGTCGTACCAGACACACCAACTGCGCTGGAATACGCTCAATCATCTGCCCAACCCGCTGATCGGCGCCCGCGCCTTCACCCTGGCACGCGACGCCGCACCTCTCGAGCCGCCGTGGCCGGATCTGGTGATCGCGGCCTCTCGTCGATCGGCGCCCATCGCGCGCTGGATCAAGCGTTGTTCGGGCGGGCGGACTCGGCTGGTGCATCTGTTGCACACACAGATGTCGTTGCACACCTTCGACCTGGTGATCACCACGGCGCAATTTCGGGTGCCGGATGCGCCCAACGTGTTGCGCACCACGCTGCCTTTGAACGTGATCAGCCCGGAGCGGCTGGCCGAGGCCGGCCAGCGCTGGGCGCGGCGCTTAGCGCACCTGCCGCGGCCGTGGACGGCCGTGCTGGTAGGCGGCGATAGCTCGAGTCACCGCCTGGACACCGCCGTGGCCCGGCGGCTTGCCGATCGCGCTAATACACTGGCCCGCGCCGAGCACGGCAGCCTGCTGGTGACCACCAGCAAGCGTACACGCCAGACCGCGGCAGATGCGTTAGCCGAGCGCCTGGCACTGCCGTATTATTGTCATCGCTGGTGCGCCGACGACACCGATAACCCTTACCCGGCGTTTCTGGCGTTGGCTGATCGGTTCCTCGTCACCGCGGACTCGGCTTCAATGCCGGCCGAAGCGGCGGCCACCGGTCGGCCGGTCAGCCTGTTCGAGTGGCCCGCAAAGCGCGCGCCACGATCGTTGCCGGCTATGGTCAAGCCGATTCATCGTGCTTTAGTCTATGAGGGCTGGCACAAGCCTCGGCGTGATTTCACGGCGTTCCATCAGGGCCTGCGTGAGGCCGGGCTCATTGATACGGCCAGGCCCGCGGCGCCGCCGGCCGATATGGCACGCGCGGTGGCAGCCATCAGCCGTCTCATGGGCCGGCGCCCGCCCGATGTTTCTTCTACCGGACCTGCATCATGACCTATCTCGACTTCGACAAGCTGGCGGCCATGGATGGCAAGGCCTTTCGCAACACCGATCCCTACCCGTGGGTCAATCCGGCAGCGCTTCTGACTGATGAAGGCTATGCCGCGCTGTTGAACTCGATGCCCACGACCGATCAAATGACGCCGCAGTTCGGTCAGGCCCGCTCACACGGGCAGAAACCCCATGATCGCTACTCGCTGGAATACCGCCCCGGGCTGGATATTTCCAGCGCCTGGCAGGGCTTCATCGACGAGCTGCAGTCGGATGAATATCACGCGTTTATCAAGAAGATGTTCGGGCGCGGCCTGTTCAAGCTGAACTTCCACTGGCACTACGCCCCGAGAGGCGCATCGGTCTCGCCGCACTGCGATGCCCAGCGCAAGCTCGGCTCGCATATCTTCTATTTCAGCTCGCCGGAGACCTGGTCGCCGCAGTGGGGCGGCGATACCGTCATCCTGGACGACCACGGCGCCTTCGATCGCAAGTCCGCGCCGAACTTCGAGGACTTTCCCGACGCCTACGAAGGCGAGAGCGTGGGCAACTACAGCCTGCTCTTCCAGCGCCAGTCCAAGTCCTGGCACGGCGTGCGCGAAATCACCTGCCCCGAAGGCATGCACCGCAAGGTCTTCATCGTGGTCATCAATGATCGCGTGCGGGCCGCGGTACGCCGCGTGAAAGGCCGGCTGAAGGGTGAAGAACTACGTGACGTCTGAAGCGACTCCGGTATCGACCGTTATCCCGGTGCTGGGTGCCGGGCGCAGCGGTACATCGGCCATCACCCGCGGCCTGGCCGCACTGGGCGTGGATCTGGGCGACAAGCTGCGCCGGCCCGGCGGCAAGAACCCCACCGGTTTCTTTGAAGACAACGACGTCCTGGCCATCAGCAAGCGCTTGAAGGCCGCGCTTGGCATTCGGGGGCACACGTTGCGCCTGCTGGATGATGCCGAGTTCGAAACGCCGCAGATGCGGGCAATTCAAAGCCGGGCGATCCAGACGCTGGGATCGCGTTTCGGCGAGACGCCGCTGTGGGGCTATAAATACTCGCGCACGCTGCGCACGCTGCCGTTCTGGGAGGGCATTCACGACGCACTGGGTTTGGATGTGCGTTATCTGATCGCACTGCGCAACCCGCTGTCGGTGGCGCGCTCGCGAGGCAAGATCAACCCGCAGCGCGGCCGTCAGGTCTGGTCGGACATGGAATGGCTGGTCAACGTGGTGCCGTATTTCTATCGCACGGCCGGCCACCGGCGCGCGGTGGTTGATTTCGACCGCCTCATGGCCGATCCACGCGGTCAGCTGGCGCGGGTGGCACGGGATCTGGCGCTGCCGGTCGGCAATGCAGCCGGGGCCGGGATCGAAGAATACGCCACACGGTTCTTGCAGCAGGACAAGCCGGCGTCGCGTTTTACCCGCGATGATCTGATCGCCGACCCACGAGCCAATCGCTGGACCACGGAAGGCTATCGGCTGCTGGACGCCGTGGCCGCCGATGAGCTGTCGCTGGAAGATCCCGAGTTCCTGGCCCGCTGGGAGCAGCTGGCCGAAGACGTGCGCGGCCTGGGGCCGTTTCTGGCCGAGTTTGACCATATGCGCGGTGTGACCACGCGGGCGCGCTGGAATCCAGCCAGCCCGGTGCACGAGCTTCGCCAAGTCTGGCGAGATTTGAAAGCCAAGGGCTAGGGCGTGTCGTCATAAGATATGACGTCGCATTGCCCGCGCCGGGCGTGTCAGGCAAGGCGCGAGCCGCCGGTCGTGGCGCTCCACGATCAAGGTGAGCAACGCCGCATGGCCAACTTGGGCCCAACCTTTCGGGACAAGCGCCCTGATATTAAAGACACGTCGGCAATCCAGCGTTCTAGCCCTCTTGCGCAGAGTGACTGCGCGGCG
>DCKU01000095.1:0-1463 GCA_002320455.1 Salinisphaera sp. UBA1666 | reverse complement strand
GCTTGGCGCGGACTCGTATGAAACGGCAACAGCCCCCAGGACAGCCAAAAGATCAAGCGCCCGACTGTTCGGGGTCGAGCAGTGCGGCATAGGCTGCGCAGGCGCGATCGACCGAAAAATCCTCGGCGCGTTCGATACGAACGGCGGCATCATCCGGGGTATCGAGAGCGGCGATGATTGCGCGCGCCATGGCCTCGACGTCGCCCACGGGCACCAGGTGGCCGTAGCGCCCGTGGTCCAGAATTTCGGCGCTGCCGCCGGGCGCGTCGGTAGCCACCACCGCGCAACCGGCGGCCAGTGCCTGGATCAATACCCCCGGCAGGCCTTCCCAGCGAGAGGGCAATACGAACACATCGGCCTGGGCCATGGCATGAAATGGCCGCTCGTCCCAGCCGGGCAGACTTACATCACTGGCGACTCCCAAACGTTGTGCTTCGGCGACAAGCGCAGTGCGCAGCTCGCCGTCGCCGACGAGCGTCAAACGGGCCGCGCGTTCCCGGCGCACGCGCGCAAACGCGCGCAGCAGCGTCATCGGATCTTTTTGATCCACGAGGCGGCCGACGCCCAGCACCTGTTGGGGACCACCCGGCGGGCGCGGCTCGGCTCGCGCCCGAGCAACATCCTGGCGCAGGGTGTCGTCGACGACCGGGTTGGGGGCAACATCGACGGCCGAGTGGGCCAGCCCGCTCGTCAGGATCAGATCGTCGGCTACGGCCCTGGAAACGGCAATGACCGCATCGGCGCGTTGATAGGTATGGCCGACCAGCGGCGCCAGATGGCGCCAGCGGGACTTCTTTGCGTGGCGCTGGATGAAAGCAGAGAGCATGTTGCGCTCGCTGACGGCGATACGTCCCGGGCGGCCGGCCAGCCGGTGTGCCCATAGGGCGACGAGATTGCACTGGGTCATGGCCGACAGCAGCGCGTCGGGCGGGCGTTTGACCAGATGATCACGAAGTGCGGCCAGATAGGCCAGTTTGCGCCAGGTCTTGATCGGCCAGACCACTGTTGGACCCAGCAGCGTGAACGCACCGGGGTCGGCCCGACAGGCCAGCGGCCGTCCGACGCCCGGGGGGCTGGGCTGCAGCACGAAAACGGTAACGCCATCGCGCGCGAGCTGATCGGCCAGTGGCTCGTCGCCGTGGCAGACGACGAGATCGACGTGATAGCCGCGCTTGACCAGGCCGACGGCCAGTTGTCGCATCGAGCGTTGTACGCCGCCGCCGCCCAATGATGAGGTGAACAGACACATCCGCTTACGGGATGCCCGGGCCGTGCTCATGGGTGTTGTCTCGACTCGCGGTGGCTGATATGTGTAGATTGCATTGTTGCGGCAGCGGGACTCGATGCTTGCTTCGGCTTGGCCCGCCCAAGGTTAGCGACTGGGCACTTCGAGCGCGCAAACACCAGCAGGTAATGTCCGAGGCGCGTAGAATCCAGCGCCCTAGGGCCTGTTGAGGTTTCAT
>DCKU01000093.1 GCA_002320455.1 Salinisphaera sp. UBA1666 | reverse complement strand
CTCGTATGAAACATCAACAGGCCCAAGGGCCTGTTGCTGTGTCGTACGGCGATAAACATCAGGCCGAACAGCTCAACACCAGCCCGCGTGCCCAGTCCGGCGGCAGCCGGGCATAGTCGGCAGACTCGGGCTGCTCGTCGAAGGGATGTTTCAAGATCTCGTGCAGGCGGGCCAGCTCGCTGTAATCGCCCGCCTGGGCCTGTTCGATCGCGTTCTGGGCCAGGTAGTTGCGCAGGATATATTTCGGGTTGACCGCGCACATGGCGGCCCGGCGCGCCGCGTCGTCTCGGCTTTCATCGGCCAGGCGCGTGCGCCAGGTGGCCAGCCACGCGGCGGCCGCGTCGCGATCGACAAACTCGTCAAGAAACGGTGCCTCGTTATCGCCGGGCGCTTGACCGACATGGCACAGCCCGCGGAACGTGCGTGTGAAGTCGGCGCCGTTGGCGGCCATCACCTGGAACAACGATTCGGCCAGGGCCAGATCGTCGTCGCCGGCGGTGGCCAGGCCCAGCTTAGCCCGGATGCGCGCCAGATAAGCTGCGTCATAAATGCCGCGATAGGTTTCCAAAAGCTCTTGGCCGATTTCGACGGCGTCGTCCGGCTCGTCGGCGAGCAGCGGCAGGATCGCCTGCACGAAACGGCCGAGATTCCAAAGCCCGACCTGCGGCTGCTGGTTGTAGGCATAGCGTGCGCCCACGTCGGTGTGGTTGCAGACCCAGTCGGGCTGGAAGCTATCCATAAAGCCGAACGGCCCATAGTCTAACGTCAGCCCCAGCACCGACATGTTGTCGGTGTTGAGTACGCCGTGACAGAAGCCTACGGCCTGCCAGTCCGCGATGAGCGCAGCCGTGCGCTCGATGACTTCGACCACCCAGGCGCGATAACGAGCGTGAGGGTCCGAAATGGCCGCGATCTCGGGATGATGCGCCTCGATGACCGCGTCCGCCAGCGGGGCCAGCTGTTCGAACGAGCGGTCATAAAACAACATCTCGAAGCTGCCGAAACGCACCAGGCTGGGCGCAACCCGAGTCAAAATCGCGGCGGTCTCGATCGTCTCGCGCCGCACCGGGGCGTCACTGCCCACGATGGCCAGCGCCCGCGTGGTGGGAATGCCGAGATTGGCCAGCGCTTCGCTGGCCAGGTATTCGCGAATGGTCGAGCGCAACACGGCCCGACCGTCGGCAAAGCGGGAATACGGCGTCTGACCCGCCCCTTTTAGCTGGATATCGAACGCTTGACCGTCGTCGCGGCAGATATCGCCCAGCGTAATCGCCCGGCCGTCGCCGAGCTGGCCGGCCCAGACGCCGAACTGGTGCCCGCCGTAGCGGTGCGAGACCGGCTCGGCATCATGCGGCAGGCAATTACCCGAGAAGATCTCCGCGTAGCCGGCCGCTCGCAGCGCGGCGCTATCCAAGCCGATGAGTTCGGCTACGTCGTCGTTCAGCGCGACCGGATAAGGATCGAGGATCAGGCTCGGCGGCTGCGGGCTGTAGTAAGGCACCCCAAGCGCCGGGCCAGCGTTGACCCAATTCAGTTGGTCCAGCGGGTGCTGGCCGTCGGTGCGGGGCACGGTATCGTTATCGCTCATGACTTGAGCGTGGAGGCCGGCGCCGGGCAAGACAAGCCTTGCCGGCGCGGCTGGCGATCATTCGTCGCCTGATCCGGGCGCGCGCTGGCAGTACACCGCGTTGGGGTCACCGCTGCCGTCCTGGATACGCACCAGACGGGCGTTGGGATCGTTGCGGCATTCGGCCTGGCGGGCGCGTGCGTCGGCCGCCTGCATGATCTGGCTCTGCTCGTAGGCATTACGGGCTTCACGCAGCTGGCTGATGTCCTGAGTCAGCGGCTGGTTGGGCGAGTCCGCTGCCGCACTCGGATCATAAGGCGCGCGCGAGGCATCGAACGCGTCCACCGGCGAGTCATACGGGCCGGGATGGGCGTTCGGCGGCGCCCGGTCGACACAGCCCCCGATTGCAAGCACCAGGCCTGCGGTCATGGCTAGCGTCAGCGCCTTGCCTGTCGTCGATTGTTTGAGCGTCCAGCCAGACATATTGCACCCCGATTCAAAGCGACCTGCCGGTCGATACCTTTAAGTGTAGGCCGACCCGTGCAACGCGTCATCCGGTTTCGTGCGCCCACGCATTGCCAACAACGATCGCGCGGCCTATGGTGCGCGTTTCAAACGACCAGGCGCTTGTCATGCAGACAATCCATGTCAGCCGCGACTTCGACGTCGACGCGGCCACCATCTTTGATGTCATCGCCGATCACGAGGGCTATGCCCGGCTACCGGGCGTAAAGTCGGTTTCGCTGCGCGCCGAAGGCAGCCCCGAGCGCGGCGGCGTAGGCGCTGAGCGCGTGCTCCGCCTGCCGGCCATGACGCTCGTCGAAGAAATCACCGAGTACAAGGCGGGCGAGTCGCTGGGTTATCGCATCATCGAGTCGCCGCTGCCGATCCATCACCTGGGCGCGCGTATTCTGCTGCAAAAGCTGGGCACCAACGCCGTGCGCACACGCGTGCACTGGACCTCGCGCCTGCGAGGTACCACACCGATCGGCGCCGACTGGGCTGCGCTGGCCATCGGCCAGCAGATGCGCCTGGCCTATCGCGGCGCGCTGGAACTCTGGGCGCGCCGTCTGGGCGCCTAGGCGCGGCTGCTGTCCCCTACGGCTCCGCGCGATCGCGCGGGCCGGACTCGCGCAGCGCGTCGCGGATCTCGGTCAACAGCACCTCCTCACGTGAGGGCGCCGGCGGTGCTGCAGGTGCCGCGGCCTCGGCCCGCTTCAAGCGGTTGATCAGCCTTACGAACAAGAAAATAGCGAACGCGATGATCAGGAAATTTATCACCGTCTGAATAAACGCCCCGTAATTGAGCGTGACCGCGGCCACGCCGTCATGGGCATGCCGCAGGGTGACCTTGAGGTTCGAGAAATCGACCCCGCCAATCAAGATACCCAGAGGCGGCGTGATCAGGTCGTTGACCAGCGAGGTCACGATCTTGCCAAACGCCCCGCCGATGACCACACCCACGGCCAGATCGATCACGTTGCCGCGCACCGCAAAGGTGCGGAATTCGTCCAGAAATTTCATGTGTCTGTCGATTTAAAAGGTTCTAGTTCCAGCCGATCGGCTCATAGCCGCGATCGGCCAGGCAGCGATTGACGTAGGCCTTGTAGGCCGGCGCCGGGCCGTTGTTGTGGCTCGAGAACAGGCTGCGCACCAGCCCGGCCGCCACGCCACCGGCTGCACCGGCCGCCGCCCCGCGGGCGGCACTGCCATAGATGGCCCCGCCGACAGCACCGGCGGCCCCGCCAACGGCGCCGTTTTCGACCGCGCCCCTGGCATAACCGCCCACGCGGCCTTTTTCGTAATCCAGCCCGGCGGCCTCGGCGCGCTGCTGACAGGCCGCAATCGCCTGATCGCCGCCGGCCGGCGCGTTGTCGCTGGCCGAATACAGCACCGGTTTCTGCGAGGCACAGCCGGCCAGGAACAGCACCGCAGCACAGGCGGCCGTCATGCGTCGTTTCATTGTGAACCTCCCGAGCGCGTCGGCTCAGCCATAGGTTTTCTTCAGATAAGCCACGATATCGGCCGACTCGAATAGCGCTGTTTCAGTATTGGGATCAACCAGGTAGGGCACCTGCAGCCGCCCGGTCTCGTCGAACAGGATCTGGCGGTTGCGCCCGGTCACCGGCGCGTCGGCAAAAAACGTCTGGCGCACCCAGGGCGGGCCCATATCGGCCTTCGAAGCCTTGCCCATGTTGCGCAGCACATAAGGCACTTCCAGCTCGCAGAGCACTTCACGCACGGCTCGCGAATACGGGCTGGATTCAAAGCTGTAGAGCTCGGGCAGCTCGCGCGGCGGCTCGGTGCCCTGACGATTCACCGCGTGCATGCCCGCCATACCGCGCGTCAGGCTGGCCAGGCTCGCGCCGATCTGGCCAATCTTGCCGGGCGCGGCCACGGCAGCGCCGCGGCCCTGGCCATACGTGCTCGCCAGATGGTTGATGATATCGCGCGACTCATAAATGACGTCACCCGTGTTGTCATCGACCAGAAGCGGAAATTGGGCGCGGCCGCCCACCTGCTCGGCCTGCGGGCGAAACCGTGTGCCGCCTCGCGGGCAGGGCAGAATGACAGCATCCAGATCCAGCTCGGTCAGGGCCTGGCGCACCATGCGACAGAACGGGCAGGCTTCGTATTCGTAGAGTTGGAGCATGAGCGGCGGTTGGCGAGTGTTTTTGGCACCAACGGTACCGCGCCAGCCGGCCAGCGTGCTGGCCAGGACCGAAGTCAGCGTATTGCGCACGGGTCACCCGGAAGCGGTCGTGGAGTCTCGACGTGCAAGTGTACGTGCAGCGCCATGCTCGTGACTGAATCAGCTTGTAGCTTACCGCGCGGCTGGTCACAATCGCGGCCGTTTTCCCGGTGCGACGACTGGCATGGACAAGACCGACTTCGACTACGTGCTGCCCGAGGCCCGCATCGCCCAGGCCCCTCTGGCCGAGCGCAGCGCCTCCCGGCTGTTGTGCCTGGATCGTACCGACGGCACCTGCCGCGACCGCTACATTCGTGATCTCACCGAGCTGCTGGGCCCGGGGGACCTGCTGATCTTCAACGACACTCGCGTGCTGGCCGCGCGTCTGCACGGTCACAAGACCACCGGCGGCGCGGTCGAGGTCATGCTCGAGCGGATTCTGGCCGCGGACCGTATCAGCGCGAAGATCCGCGCCAACAAGCCACCCCGCCCGGGCACGCAGATCATCATCGGCCAATTCGAGCTGGTCGTCACCGCCCGCGAGGGTGAGCTCTATCACCTGCGATTGGACAGCTCGGCCCGCCTGTCGGATCTGCTGGCCGAGCACGGCCATATGCCGCTGCCGCCGTATATTCGACGCGACGACACCACGAGCGATCGCAGCCGCTACCAGACCGTCTGGGCGCGCCACGACGGCGCGGTGGCCGCACCCACGGCCGGCCTGCACTTCGACGATGCGCTGTTGGCGGCACTGGCCGAGCGCGGCGTGCGCTTTGCCTATGTCACCCTGCACGTGGGCTCGGGCACTTATCAGCGCCTGCGTGAGGGCGATCTAGCCAATCAGCGCCTGCATGCCGAGCGGGTCTACGTCAGCGATGAAACCTGTCAGGCCGTTGCCCAGACCCGGGCCGCCGGCGGCCGGGTGATCGCTGTCGGCACCACGGCGATTCGCAGCCTGGAAACCGCAGCACGGGCCGGCGGCGGTCAGATGGTGCCCTACGCCGATGAAACCGAGCTGTTCATCAAGCCCGGCGACGTCTTTCACGTCGTCGACGGCGTGATCACCAACTTTCACGAGCCCCAGTCCAGCCTGTTGATGCTGATCGCCGCGTTCGCCGGGCGCGAGGCCGTACTGGTCGCGTATGCGCACGCTGTGGCCGAAGATTATCGTTTCTTGAGCTACGGCGATGCCATGTTCATTGCCTAGGGCGTGTCGAACTAATCTCCACGCGCCGCACGAAGGCCTCGATCACCGAATACGCCCCGAACAGGATCACCCCAAGCGCCCAGGCGGCCAGCCACCAGCGCCCGTAATCGGCCTCGCGAACCCAGGCCAGAAGCCCGGCGACGTCCAGCGCCTCGCTGGCGTCCACAGTCAGCCCGGCATAGATGACAAACGCCCCGATGCCGGCGAACAACAACCCACGAGCGCCCAGACCGATACGGCTGACCGGATCGATCCAGCGCATGGCCGCCGGCGAGGCCACGAACCAGCGTCGAAACCCGGCCCGGACTGCCTTGTGCCAGTGCGCCACGGCCACGATGAGCGCTACCACGCCGCCGGCAATCACCAGCTCGCGCCCGCCCGGCCAGGCAAGCACCCGCGCCACCGCACTCTGCACCGGCCGGCCCTCATCACGGCCCAGCGCCATGGCCAGGCGCAGCCCGGCCCAGGCCAGCGAGATATGGGCCGCTGCGCTCACCAACAGCGCCAGACGCACGCTCAGACCCGCCGGCCGCCAGCCGTGACCATCCGTATCAAACAGCGATTGCACGAGCCGCCACAGCGCATAGGCGATCAAGCCCGCCGCCATGGCCACCAACAAGCCACGACCGCCGGGCAAGCCCTGAAGCACACCCAGCGAATCGCGCACGTCGTGGGCCGCGCTCAAGGTAAAGGCGGTCTCAAGCGCCAGCGCGCCGAAGATCAGATACACCACCCCACGCGCGCCGTAGCCGATCCGCGCCAGCCACCGAACACTCCAAATCAGGGCCTGTCGTTGCGTCATGAGCCGCCGTTGCCGCAGGCCGCGCGGCCCGGAACCAGTCGCACAGCGTGACAGACGCCGGGCCGCCTTGCTCGCAGACGCAGCGTCTATACTGGCGTCCTCTTTGCCGGCTGCCCTCCATCGTGCTCGAACCCTGGTCTTTATCAACGATCATCGCCTGCCTGATCGCCATCGCGATCGCCGCTCGAGTAGCGGCCGGTCTTCTGCGGCGCGGCGTATTGCGCCTGGTACCGCGCATGACCGCTGCGCTGCGGAGCTGGCTGTTGCGCGTGGCCGGCGTCGCCCGCCTCATCGAGCTGGCCCGGCGGCACTTGCCCCGTGCGACCGCCTGGATCGAGGCCCGGTTTGCCATCGATCGGTTCAGCGGCCTGCCGCTCACGCTGATTGCGCTTTTGGCGGCCTACCTGGCCTCCATCGGCACCGACCTGGCCGAAGAGGTCATCGAGCAAAGCGGTCTCGTGGCCATCGATCGTCAGATCAACCAGGCCCTGGCCGTCGTGCGTGACCCGGACGTAGTCGCGGTATTCGGCAAGATCACTCACCTGGCCGATATCACCACGCTGGTGGCCGTTGCCGGCGTGGCCAGCGCGTTTCTCTGGGCCGATCGACGGGCGGTGTTCCTGCCCGGGCTATCGCTGTCTATCGCCGGCTCACAATTGATCACCTATGTGGGCAAATACGTCATCGACCGGCCGCGCCCGGAATTTCTCACTTTCGCCGAGGCCGCCACGCCCTCGTTTCCCAGCGGCCATGCCACCGGTGCCATGGCCGTCTACGGCTTTATCGCCTACGCCATCCTGCGCGACATCCACCAGCCCCGCCTACGCTTCGAACTGGCCTTCTGGGCCGGCATGCTCATCGCCGCCATCGCGGCCAGCCGTATGATTCTATCGGTGCATTACGCAAGCGACGTCGCCGCCGGGCTGATCGTGGGCGGCTTCTGGCTGTTGGCCGGCTTTGCCGTGACAGAATACTTGCGAGAAACCTTTCATTATAGAAATTCAATCTAGCGAAAATTATCGTTCGCAAATTTTTTGGACTAGGGGATTTAGCGCTTGAATTACGCACCAAGAAAAATTCCCAAGCGCATGCAGGCTGGCGTCAATCAACGCGGGCTGATAGAACCTGTCTAATTGACATATTTCGGATTGGCTACCCGGCTTTGGATCACCAAAGTGAACGCCCCCTTTGCTGTTAGCACACACATCAATCACATCTTTAACTGTGAATTTTTGATCCTCCCCGCAAACAACCGGCGTAGACAAAAATTGGTCTAATTTAAGCTCATGCATTTCCGAATCAGCAGCAAACAAAGGCGCAAGATTTTTAAAAGAGAATGCTGTTCTTATTTTGATGTTTGAGGGAGCGCTCAAAACAACAGGAAACCTCACTTTACATCTGTGCAATTTGTTTACTTTGTGGAGAAGAGGGTTGCGATCTAAAAGAATCAGTCGAAGATTTGCTGATGCGCCTAGCAAACTATTGCGATCTTGACGCAATATTTTCTCTTGCATCTCATAGACTGATCCTATTAGTCGCTCTTCCTCCACTGGCAAATCTATCAGTGGCTTTACATCTAATTGGTCGCGCAATCGTGTCGGTTTGTGATTACGCGAGCGAATATCAACCGGCTCGTTGAAGACAGAATTTTCTTTGAAAAGCAAACCATTTATCGCGACCGTGGAACCGTTGGTCCCGCCCCAGCTAAATGCAACTGAAAGGCTAGCAAGATTGGGCATCTGAATTACCGGGGTGCGAAGGCTGCAACTGCTGTCATTTTTGGAGCACGAAAATTCGAGCGTCGCATCAGAGCGGAGCAAGACTTTAACGCTAGATCCTTCAAAAGATCCTTTGTAAAAATAAATGTCTTCGCGAGGAGGCCAAGGTTCAGGTATCGTCAATTCAAAGTGCACCGAGCCTTTAAATTCGCTCATAGATTATTCGGTGTATTGGGGAAGAGATATCGGATAACAGTTGATTCGTTTCACGGACCATTTCTCGTAGTTGCGCGATCAAGCATCGCGCCGCCTGGCTATCATCCCTTAGGCCGGCGCGTATTGGCCCGATTCTCATCGGCATCCGCATCGGCTTCGTCGCGTTCGAATAGAGACTCCAACTCTGCGGCGGCCTCACGCACCCGTCGGGCCAGGCGTTCTTCGTCGTCGGCCACTTCGTAGTGCTCGGCGAGCCGCGCTTCGTCGTGGCTGCGAAAGGTGGTCTTGGCGGTTTCGACTTCGTCGCGGGACAGGCCCAGGGCGCGCATGGTGTCGCCGGCCAGGGCGATGGAGGACAGGAAAGTCTCGCGCTGGAAGACCGTTACGCCCTGGTCCATCAGGCGATAGGCATGACGGCGATCACGGGCGCGGGCCACGATTTTCAAATGCGGGAAGTGGGTCTGGACCATGTGCACCAGCCGTAGCGAGGTTTCGATCTCACCGATGGCCACGACCAGTACCTTGGCCTCTTCGGCGTGGGCGGCGCGCAGCATTTCCAGGCGCGAGGCGTCACCGTAGTAGACGCGGGCACCGAAGCGGCGCACGAAGTCCACCTGGGCAGGGTTGGCTTCCAAGGCCACGAAGCCGATGCGCTTGGCCCGAAGCATACGAGCCACGATGCCGCCCACGCGGCCGAAGCCGGCGATGATGACCGGGTGCTCGGATTCTTCCGGGGTCTCATACTCCGGGGCTTTGGTGGCACCGGCCCGCCAGCGGTTGTAGGCGGCCGCCAGGGCGACCGCGCCCGGCGTGATGACCATCGACAGTGTGACCGTGGCCACAAGTAGATCGGCCTCGGCCTGCACGAACAGGTGATGCGCCACGGCCGTGGACAGGATGACGAAGGCGAACTCACCGCCCTGGCCCAGATACGCCGCCAGATTACGCGCCGCGGGAAAGACCAGACCGTGGCGCTTGGCCAGGCCGAAGAGGATGACAGCCTTGATCGCGAATAGCCCGAGCGTCATGCCCAGCAACATCAGCGGCTGGCTGGCGAACAGGCCGAGGTTGATGGACATGCCCACGGCGATGAAAAACAGGCCCAGCAGCAGGTCCTTGAACGGATCGACGTTGGCTTCCAGCTCGTGGCGGTATTCGGAGTCGGCCAGCAGCACGCCGGCCACGAAGGCACCCAAGGCCACGGAGATGCCAGCAGCCTCCATGATGGCCGCAGTGCCCACCACGATCAGCAGCGCCATGGCGATGAAGATTTCCTGCATGCGGGTGGCCGCCACCACGCGCAGCACCGGCTTCAAGACATAGTGGCCGCCCACCACCAGCGCGCCGATCACGCCGGCGGCCTTGGCGGTCTTGATCAACCCGCCCAGCAGGCTGATATCGGCATGCCCGGCCGAAAGCAGCGGCAACAGCGCCAGGATGGGAATGACCGCCAGATCCTGAAACAACAGAATGGCGAAGGCGCCGCGGCCGTGGCGCGAGGTGAGCTCGCCGCGCTCGGCCAGCATCTGCAGGGCAAAGGCCGTAGACGACAGCGCGAGTGCGGCCCCGGCCACGGTGGCCGGCACGAACGGCAGGCCCATCACCCAGTGCGCGGCCACGCCCAGCACCAGGCTGGTGGCCACCACCTGCAGCCCGCCCAGGCCCAGAATCGCCTTGCGCAACGCCCACAGGCGTCGCGGCTGCATTTCCAGGCCAATGATGAACAACAAGAACACCACGCCGAACTCGGCCAGATGCAGCACTTCATCGACCTGGCCGATCAGCCCCAGGCCCCAAGGCCCGATGATTACACCGGCCAGCAAATAGCCCAGCACCGAGCCCAGCTTCAAACGCTGGGCAATCGGCACAGCGATCACCGCGGCGGCCAGAAAGATGACGATTTCGACTAGCGATGCGCTCAAGGCCGATCACTCAGCAGATAGATATTGTTGCCTCTACTTTACCGGGCGCGCCGTGCGTATGCCCGGGTTGTCAAAAACGGACCGGGGCTGTCCAATAGATGCCCTCCCGGCCCGGCCGGCCACTCGACAGCCCGGATTCGTCATGGCGCATTCCACCGACTCTTCTTCGTCCACGCTGGATCTGGCCGGTCGCGCGGGCCGGCTCACCCCGGCCCAGATGAACGCTTTCTGGATGCCGTTCACCTCCAACCGGGAGTTCAAGGCCGCGCCCCGGATGATCACCGGTGCCGCCGGCTGCTACTACACCGCCGACGACGGCAGCCAGAAATACGACACGCTGTCCGGCCTGTGGTGTGCCAGCTACGGCCACGGCCGGCCCGAGATTGCCGAGGCGATTGCCCGCTCGGCGCGCACGCTGGACTATGCCCCGCCGTTTCAATATGCCCATCCGCTGGGCTTCGAGCTGGCCGAGCGGGTGGCCCAGTTCACCCCGGCCGGGCTGGACCGGATCTTCTTCACCAACAGCGGCTCGGAGTCGGCCGATACCGCTATCAAGATCGCCAAGGCGTACTGGGCACGGCTCGGACACCCGGAGAAGAATCAGGTCATCGGCCGCGACAAGGGCTATCACGGCGTTAACGTGGGTGGTACCAGCGTGGGCGGTATCGCGCCCAACCGGGCGGGCTTCGGCGAGCTGATGGGCGCCACGCATCTGCCGCATACGCTGCTTGAGGAGAACCGCTTCTCGAAAGGCTGCCCCGAGCACGGCGCAGACCTGGCCGATACGCTCGAGGCCCGCATTCGCGATATGGGCGCCGAGCACGTAGCCGCAGTGATGGTCGAACCCATGAGCGGCTCGGCCGGGGTCATCATCCCGCCCAAGGGTTATCTCGAGCGCCTGGCTGCGATCTGCAGGCGCCACAACATCCTGCTGATCTTCGACGAAGTGCTCACCGGCTTTGGCCGCCTGGGGGCCACCTTCGGCGCTGAGCTGTTCGGCATCACGCCGGATATTCTCACCATGGCCAAGAACATCACCAACGGCGCGGTGCCCATGGGCGCGGTGGCGGTCACCGAGGCCATCCACGAGGCCTTCATGGCCTCCACGCCGCTGGAATACGACGCCGAGTTTCGCCACGGCTATACCTACTCGGCCCATCCGCTGGCCTGTGCGGCCGGCCTGGCTGCACTCGACGTGCTCGAGCGCGACGATCTGGTCACCCGGGCCGCCGAGCTGGCGCCTTACTTCGAGGCGCAGATCCATAACCTGCGCGGGCTCAAGCACATCGTAGATATCCGCAACCTGGGCCTGGCCGGCGCGTTTCAGATCGAGGCCCTGCCCGGCGAGCCGGGCCGCCGGCCCTGGCAGATCGCTCTGGCCGCCTGGGAGCGCGGGCTATACGTACGTTTCGGCGGCGACACCGTACAGCTCGGCCCGCCCTTCATCGCCGAAAAGGCCGATATCGACCATATCTGCGAGGTGCTGGCCGACGTCATCCCGGCAGTTGATTAACACCCGCCGCCGTGGCCCGGTCTACGGGGCGACCGGCATCGCCTCGCTATCGGCCTGAAACACGGCCAGCGGCGAACGGTCGCCGGCCGGGCCGAATAACAGCAGATAGTTGGCCAACACGCGCGCGCGTTCAGTCTGGCGCAGCGCTTCGAGCATCGACTGCTCGGTGTCTTCGAACGACGGGCAGGCCCGGCGCGTGGTGGCCAGCCCGGAGACCGACAGCCCCGCGTCTTCGTGCTCGTACTCGCCGCTCAGCCGGTTACAGCCGGTCGAGCCGACCAGCCGATTGTCCGGATCAAAGCGGATATACGCGCGACCGCCCTGGTGCGCGTCAGGCGCGTTGACCACGAACCAGTCGGTTTCAGTCAGCCCGCGCGAAACCGGGTGGGCACGCCGGGTGAGGGTATACTCGGCAGCCGGCTCGATCTGGCGGCCGTTTTCATCCAGCGCGACCAGCCGGCCGTCATCGATAGCCCAGAGGCTGGCGCCGAGCTCGTCGGAGTCGGCCGGCGTCAACGCCAGGCGCTTCTGGTCGTCGATGTCCCAGCGGCCGACCTCGATGTAGTCGCTGTCCTGCTCGACGCCGATCGCCCGCTGTTGCAGCACGTAGCTGGCCCGTGGGCCCAGCGTGAGCCAGAGCGCGATGCCGTCACAATCGGCACAGGGCAACGTACCTACGTACTGGGCCGGTAGATCGCCGATGGCCTCCGGCGCGGCCACCACCGGCGAATCCTTGACCGCCGGGCCGCTGGCACAGCCGGCCAGAAGACAGAACATGCCAAGCGCAAACCAGCGCGGCGCGAATCGCGCGGCCTGGCGAACAGAAGTCGACGTCACAACGATAGCCTGTCTGCAAAAAGCAATACCAAAAGACTATCAACGATTGAGCGCCGCGCCCATCCGAAAAACGCCGCACCCGTTCAGCGCGACTGTACCTCGGTCCAGAGCTGCTGCACGAACTGCAGATCGTTGCCCGACAGCGACGGTATATAATGCAAGCGCTTCATCTGCTCGGACGACGGCTGGGCCGGCGGCCGGGTGAGCAGCGCATCCAGATACGGCCGCGCGGCCGCGTTGGGGCTGGCGTAAAACGTGTGATTGGACAGCTGGGCCCCGTTCTTGGCCTCCAACAGGAAATCGATGAACTTGTGGGCCAGATCCGGATGTGGCGCCCGCTTGGGCACGGCCATGACATCAACCCACAGCTCTGTGCCTTCCTTGGGCACCACAAACTTGATGTTCTTGAAGGCTTCCGGGTTCTCGGATTTGTAATAGGCAAAATCACCGTTGAACGTCATGCCGGCCGCAACGTTGCCGCGAGCCAGCTGGCGCAGCACCGGTGTGCCGTCGTCAAAGGCGGCGAAGTTGTCGCGGGCCTTGGTGGCTAGCACCTCGCGGGCGGCAGCCTTCCAGGCATCGCGCCCGGTGCAGTCGTAGGGCTTGCCCAGCCACGCACAGGCCGCGCCAAGTGTGACCTGGGCATCGGTGGCCAGGGCAAACGGATATTTAGAGTTCAGCTTCGGGTCGAACAGGATCGCCCAGGACTCCGGCACCTCGCCCAGCTTGTCGGCGTTGTAGGCAATACCGGTATCGCCCCATTGATAGGGCACGGTATAGCGGTTGTTGCGGTCGTAGGCCGGGTCTTGAAAGCGCTTAGCGATATTGTCCAAGTGCGTCAGCTTCGACTGGTCCAGCGCCTGGATCAGCCCGGTTTCGATCAGCCGCGGCACGTAGTAATTCGACGGCACGATGACGTCATATTGCCGCGCGCCGCCGGCCTGCAGCTTGGCGAACATCTTGGGCATGGATTCGTAGTAGTTCTGAACCACCTCCACGTCGTAGCGTTTTTCAAACGCTTTGATGAGCGCGGGGTCCATATACTGCGACCACGAAAACAGATACAGCGTGTCGGCCTTGTCTTCGGCCTGGGCGCCGGCGGCCCCGGCCAGCAGCGACAGGCCGACAACGGCCAGGCCCAGCGCTTTCTTGAAAGATGTCATGGGTGTGCTCCCCCTCAGGATGCGATGCGCCGCGCGCGAACATATTGAAACGCCAGTGTGATGGCCGCGGCCGCAAAGACCGTGCCGATCATCAGCGTGGCGATGGCGTTGATCTCGGGCGATACGCCGCGCTTGATGGCCGACCAGATGAAGATCGGCAGCGTGACGGACTCGGGCCCCGAGGTGAAATAACTGATCACGAAATCGTCGATCGACAGCGTGAGCGCCAGAAAGAATCCCGCCACGATCGCCGGCTGCAGCGTGGGCAGTATGAAAAACCGAGCCCGTTGCCAGGCGCCCGCATACAGATCGCTACAGGCATCGAACAGCCGCGGGTCCAGACCCACCAGCCGTGAATAGACCAAGAGTGCTACGAACGGCGCCTGGAAGCTCACGTGCGCGATGATCATCGTGCCAAGACCCAGATCGAAGGCCCCGGTGGCGGAGGCCAGGCGCGAGAAAAACGACAGCTGGGCAATGCCGTAGACGATATCCGGCATGATGATCGGCAGATAGATCAACGCGATCAGCCAGCCCAGACGCCGATCGCGATGGGCATACAGGCCATACCCCATGGCCGTACCCACGGCGGTGGCGATCACCGACGAGACCAGCGCCAGCACGGCCGAATTCCAGGCCGCCGAGAGGATCGAATCATCCGCGAATAACGCGCGATACCAGCGCAGTGATACGTCCACGAACTCCGCTGAAGAGTTCACGCTGTTGAACGAATAGAGCACCACCACGGCCAGCGGTGCATAGAGCATGACCAGCACTGCGTACCAAATTACGCGCATGGCGACGTGCGGGCGCGCGGCACGGCTCACAGCATCACCCCCGAATCACCGCCTAGGCGCCGGCCCAGGCGTCGCAGCACCATCAGTCCGACCAGCGTGGCCACGATCATGATCAGGGCCGCTGCCGCGCCGAACGGCCAATTAGAGGCCGCCGCAAACTGTCGTGCCACCAGGCTGCCGAGCATCAGATTCTTGCCGCCGCCCAGAAGCTCGGGAATCACGTACATGCCAAAGGCCGGAATCGCCACCAGCACCGTGCCAGCCGCCAGCCCCGGCAGCGTCTGGGGCAAAACGCCGTGGCGAAACGCGTCCCAGGTGCCGGCCCCCAGGTCGCGCGCGGCATCAATCTGGGCCGTATCCAGGCGCTCGAACACGGCATACAGTGGCAGCACCATGAACGGCAGAAAGTTATAGACCAGGCCCAGGGCGACGGCGAACTGCGACGGATACAGCCCCAGATGCGGGCTGATAAAACCAAGAGCGGCCGCCAAATCGGCCATCGGCGTGCCCGGCGCCAGGATATTCATCCAGCCGATGGCGCGGATGACCTGATTGGTCCAGGACGGCACCACCACCAGCAACAGCATCAGCGGGCGCAGCCGCGCCGGGGCCCGGCTGATATAGAACGCCACCGGGTAGGCGATGAGGATCACCGCCGCCGTGGCCAGCACGGTCTGGGCCAGCGTACGGCCCACCACATAGAGATTGGCCGGCGACCAGCCCAGAAACCCGTAGCCGGCCAGCTGTTTGAAGGCGGCTAGAGTCAGCGGCATTTCCGGCAGCCCGTAGCTGCCGTTGGTCATAAACGCGATGGTCATCAGATACGCCGCGGGGGCGACCAGAAACACCACGATCCAAATTACGCCAGGCGCTACCAGCCCTAGGAGATGCCAGATCGCCGACCAGCCGCCGGTCCGTGCACGCGCCTTAGCCATCGAGCGTGACCACCCCCGACTGTTCGACCGCCAGCGCCACCTCGGCGCCGATGTCATACATCCCCTGGCCGCGGTTGTCGTCGACGGCCACCAGCGTGGTCTCGCCGGCGGCTACCGTGTATTCCATGCGACTGCCGCGATAGAGCCGCTCGCGCACCTGCGCCCGGATCACATTGGGCCCCTGGCCGCCAGCGGCCGGGGCGTCGGCCGGGCGAATATGCATGACCTCCGGGCGCAGCAGTACATGCGAGCCGGGCCTGAAATCGCCGGCCAGCCGACCGAAATCAGCCGTTAGGCCTTCGGCGTCCTGGGCCCGGATCGCAAACAGGTTGGAATGCCCCATAAAGCGCGCCACGAACGGATTAGCCGGGCGCTCGTAAAGCGCGGCGGGCGCGCCCACCTGCTCGATACGCCCCTGATTCAACACCGCCACGGTATCGCTCATCACCATGGCCTCGTCCTGATCGTGCGTGACAAAGACAAACGTCATGCCCAGCCGGCGCTGGATACGCAAAAGCTCCAGCTGCAGCGTGGCGCGCAGGCCAGCGTCCAGTGCCGAGAGCGGCTCGTCCAGCAGCAACACATCCGGCTCGTTGACCAGCGCGCGTGCCAGGGCCACGCGCTGGCGCTGGCCGCCCGAGAGCTGATCGATCCGGCGCCCCAGCAGGTTATCGATCTGGATGAAGGCCGCTGTCTCGGCCACCCGTTTTTTGATCGTGGCGCGATCGTGGCCCTGCATACGCAGGCCGAAGCCGATATTGGCGGCCACGTCCAAATGCCCGAACAAGGCATACGACTGGAACACGGTATTCACGTTGCGCTTGTGGGCCGCCGTTCGAGTGACATCTCGCCCGCCGATGGACAACGTGCCGGCGTCCGGGCTGTCCAGCCCGGCGATCACGCGTAACAAAGAGGTCTTGCCACAGCCTGACGGGCCCAGCAGAGTGAAAAAACTACCCGCCGGAATATCCAGGTCCACGCCGTCCAGCGCCACGGCGTCGGGGCCGAAAGCCTGATGCAGGCCGCGCAGAGAAATCGCCGTATCGGCACGTGGCGCGTTGTCGCGGCCGGCCTCGGTGGCCGCCGGCGAACGGGATTGGCTCATGAAATGCCCTCGCGATCGATAGGCGCAGGGATCGAACCCATCGGGCAGAGGCCAATCGATTCGACACATCACTCTGGCGGACCAGGCCGCGAAACCGAATTGTGCCCGACAAAACCGGCCATGACGAAACGCGCGCCGCCGCGCCCCGCATCGATTGTCGTATTCCAGAGGCCGTACGAAGCGGCTACGCTGAGAACGAAGCTCACACACGTCGCGCGGCGATGGCCCACGCAAGCTCCAGCAAACGCGGCACCAACGCGCGCCAGCAGGCGATCTATACGCAGGGCATGGCCGGCTACGTACCGACCATCCCGCCCGAACCCGGCGCCCTGGCCCGCGCAGCCGCCCAGATCATGAACGAGGCCGGGCGCGCCTATATCGACGGCGGCGCGGGCAGCGAGACCACCATGGACGCCAATCGTCGGGCCTTCGACGACTGGCAGATCGTCCCAAGCATGCTGGCCAACGTGGCCGAGCGCGACACCGGCATCTCCCTGTTCGGGCGGAAGCTGGCTCAGCCGTTCGTGCTCTCGCCGATCGGCGTGCTGGATCTGGCCCACCCCGCCGGCGATATCGGCGTAGCCCGGGCCGCGGCCTCGCGCGGCGTGCCGTTCATCCTATCCAACCAGGCCAGCCAGCCCATGGAGGCCTGCGCGCGGGCCATGGATCGCGAGGCCGGGGATCAATCCCTCGGCGCGCCGCGCTGGTTCCAGCTTTACTGGCCCAAGTCCGACGAGCTGGCGGCCTCGCTGGTGGCCCGCGCTGAGGCCAGCGGCTGCGAGGCCCTGGTGGTCACCCTCGATACCACGCTTTTAGGCTGGCGCCCGCGCGATCTGGCGCTTGGGCACCTGCCGTTCCTGCACGGCCGCGGTATTGCCCAGTACACCCATGACCCGGTCTTTCGCCGGCTGATGAAAGACGCCCCCAAGAGCGAGCGACCGCCGCTGACGCGCACCACGCTCAAAAACGCGATCGGCGCCGCGCGGCGTTTCCCGGGCTCCACCCTGCGCGCGATGGTCACCGGCGACGGCGTAGCCGCCGTACGCCAGTTCATCGCCACCTATTCCCGGCCGGACCTTACCTGGGACGATCTGGCCTGGCTGCGTGAACGCACGCGCCTGCCGATTCTGCTCAAGGGTATTCTCTCGCCCGACGATGCCCGGCGCGCCAAAGCCGCCGGCATGGACGGTCTGGTGGTTTCCAACCACGGCGGCCGCCAGGTCGACGGGGCGATCGCCTCGCTCGATGCCCTGCCCGCCATCCGTGCGGCCGTGCCCGAGATGCCGCTGATACTGGACTCTGGCGTGCGCACCGGCGCCGATATCTTCAAAGCACTGGCCCTGGGTGCGAGTGCCGTGGGCATGGGCCGGCCCTATGCCTGGGCCCTGGCGCTGGGCGGCCAGGCCGGCGTGGCCGAGTGGCTGGACAATATCGCGGCCGAGTTCGAGCTCACCATGGCGCTGGCCGGCTGTGCCTCGGTGGCCGATATCCAGGACGCCAGCCCGCGCGTGATCGCGCGCAACCCGTCTGTCGCATCGCCCGCGCCCAATGCTTGAGCTGGCGCCGTGGTTGATCGGACTGGCGCTTATCGCCCTGGCCTGGTGGTCGGCCATGGGCGCCAAGGCCCGGGCCCGCGCGGCGGCACGAGCGGCCTGCGACGAAGCCGAAATGACCTTCATCGACGAGCTGGCCTTGAAACGTCTACACCTCGCGCGCGATACCCACGGCAAGCGCCGCCTGGCCCGGCGCTACGGCTTCGAGTTCTATCAGCGGGGCGACCGGCGCTATGCCGGCACCGTGGAAATGCACGGCCAGAGTGTGGCCAACGTCTACATGGGCCCGCGGCCGATTGCCTAAAACCGACCGCTTAGAGCCGATCAGGCGGGCGGCGGCGTGGTACGACGCGGATCCGTCTCGGCCATCATCGGCTGGTCGGCATGGTGAGACAAAATATAGTTCAGGTTATTGAAACCACTCACGTCCACGAGCTCACGAGCGGCCAACCAGTCCACCAGACTGACCAGGCACATGGCCGGAAAATGCCATTCCTCGAACCGGCCGGCAGCGGCTTCGGTGTCAAGCCAGTCTAGGCATTCGGCAATGCGCTCGTGTTGGATACGAAAATATTTCGTGTCGTGATCATCGACGTTAAGCCCGGACATCGCCGACAGGCGCAGCACCACGGCGGCGTCGCCCGCGCCGTCGATCACGCTGATAGCGTTCTCGTCGGCCCAGATCAGCGGTTTCAACGCATATTTATCGGCCAGATACCGATAAATGATGCGCGACTCGAACAGCGTATGCCCGTCGTCGAGCAGCGTGGGAATCTTCAGAATCGGGTTATGCGCTTTCAGCGCGGCGCGGTCCTTGTCCCAGATGTCCATGGGCGTGAAGAGATAGTCGCGATCGCCCAGAAGCAGGCGAATACGGCGCACATAAGGCGAGCCACCCGAGCCCAGTAGTTCCATGTCGAAAACACGTTAGAAACAGATGGCGCGAAGTGTAGCCGCCCCACCATGACATTGCGAGATGGCATTGATTCACGCCCAGTAACGCCAAGACGCTAGACTCCAGCCTAGACCCACAAACAATCCGCCATGACCCAACCCGCCACAAGCGACTCGAACATCACCCTGCGTTTTCTGGCCGAACCCACGGACGTGAATTTCGGCGGCAATGTCTTTGGCGGCAGCGTGATGAAATGGATCGACCACGCCGGCTATACCTGTGCCGCCACCTGGTCGCATAGCTACTGTGTGACGGCCTACGTCGGCGGCATCCGTTTTTTGAGGCCGATTCGAGTGGGCGATCTGGTGGAGCTCAAGGCCGAGGTCATGCACACCGGCACCACCAGCATGCATATCTCGGTATCGGTGTATGCGCGGGACCCCAAGACCGCGGATGCCCGGTTCACCACGCACTGCATTCTGGTGTTCGTTGCCATGGATGGTGACGGCCAGCCGTGCCCGGTCCCGTCGTTTGTGCCGGAAACCGACCACGGCCGGCGCTTGAACAACTACGCCCGCAAGATGATCGAACTGCGCAAGAACATGCAGGACGAGGCCGCCAGCTTTCTCGACGAGCTCGAGGTCGGCCAGCCGACCGAATAATGCCCTGCCTGCCCATGACAAGGACCGTGTCTATGCAACGACGTACGCTTTTGAAGGCCTCGATGGCCCTGACCGCGCTGGGCCTGCCGGCGTTCCCCGCGATCTCGGCGGCCGCGACGAATGCCAGCGACAGCGAGCCGTTCTCGTTCGACGCGCTCAAGCGCCGAGCAAAAACAATGGCCGGTAAGGCTTACCGTCCCACCAAGAACAACCAGCCCGAGCCGCTCAAGAATCTGACGCCGCTGGACTATCAGAAGATCAGCTTCAAGAAAGACCACGGGCTCTGGGCCGGCAGCGATGCCATTGATCTGCGCGTGTCGTTCTTCCATACCGGCATGCATTTCAATACGCCGGTACGCATGCACGTGGTCGACGACGACGGCCAGGCACATCGCGTGCATTTCTCGCCCGACATGTTCGACTATGCCGACAGCGGCATCGATCCCGCCTCGCTCGCCGGCAAACCGCTGGGATTCGCCGGCTTTCGCATGGGCATCAACAAGAGCCCGGGCCATACGCCGGAATATGCCTCGTTCCTGGGCGCCAGCTATTTCCGGGCCATCGACCGCAACATGCAGTACGGCCTCTCAGCCCGCGGCCTGGCCATCAATACCGGCCTGCCCAAGGACGAAGAGTTCCCCGATTTCACCGCATTCTGGTTCGAGCAGCCGGAGCCCGGCTCCACTACGCTGACCGTTTATGCGCTGCTGGATTCGCCCAGCGCTACCGGCGCCTACAAGTTCGTCATCGACGTCGGCAACGACGAGGGCACGGTCATGGACATCGACTCGCACCTGTATACCCGCGAGGCGATCGAGCGTCTGGGCATCGGGCCGATGACCAGCATGTTCCTGAAAGGCACCGCGCAGCCGGCCGCGCGCCAGACCATCTCACCGCGCATGCACGACTCCGACCGGCTGTCGATGTGGCGCGGCAACGGCGAATGGATCTGTCGCCCGCTGTACAACCCGCGCAGCTTGCAGTTCAACACCTTTGCCGACGACAACCCGCGCGGGTTCGGCCTGGTGCAGCACGACCACGATTTCGACGACTATCGCGACCCGGTCACCTGGTACAACCGCCGGCCCAGCTTGTGGCTGGAACCCAAGGGCGACTGGGGCGCCGGCCAGATCGCGCTCATGGAACTGCCCACGCTGGGCGAGACGGTCGACAACATCGTGACGTTCTGGATTCCCAAGGAACCGGTCACGGCCAACGATCATCTCAACTTCGCCTACAAACTCTACTGGTGGCCCGAGCCGCCGGCCGAGCCGGGCCTGGCCACGATCGATGCCACCTGGTCGGGCATGGGCGGCGTTCAGGAAGGCTGGATTCCGGGCGATCACAACCCCGAGGACTACGCCAAGCGCTTTGCCATCGACTTCATCGGCCCGGAGCTGGCTGAATTGGCCAAGGCCGGGCAGACCGATCAGCTGGCCGTGGACGTAAGTGCCTCCAACGGCGAGATCAGCTATCGCGCGATTCACCCGCTGGCCGATATTGGCGGCGTGCGCGCGGTCATCGACTGGCGCCCGACCAGCCAGGACGCCACGCCGGTCACACTTCGGGCCTACTTGAAACAAGGCGACGACGCCCGCTCGATCACCTGGCTGTACCAGTTCCAGCCGCCGGAGCCGGCTGATCGGCATTACTGATCACGCCCTGCTCGCCCGCATAGCGGCCGGCGTGCTGTGTGGCATCGTCGGCCTCTATGCCACGGGGGCCATCGTCTATCGCGGTCCCGCTCGGCCGCTGGCGCGCTGGGCGCTGGTGGGCCTATGGACCGGCCTCTGGCTGGCGGCGGTGATCGGGCTGGCACTGGCCAGCTGGTTCATGCCGTTCGTCTTTGCCGTGGCCGGGCTGGTCTTTGCCGCCGCCTGGTCGCGCGTTACACCGGCCCGCGAGCGCGCCTGGGCGGCTGATGTAGCCCGCGTGTTTCACGTGGAGCAGGCCGGCCAGCACGTGACGATTCACGACGTGCGCGATTTCGACTGGCACAGCCGCGAGTCGTTCGAGCCGGCCTGGGTGACCCGAACCTACGACCTCGACACGCTGGTGTCGACCGATCTGGTGGTGTCCTACTGGGCCGGGCCCCATATCGCCCACGCGCTGGTCAGTTTTGGTTTTACCGACGGGCGCACACTGTGTTTTTCGGTCGAAGTGCGCCGCGTGACCGGCACGCATTTCTCCGCCCTCGGCGGGCTGTTTCGTCAATGCGAGGTGGTGGTCATCGCCGCCGAAGAGCGCGATATCGTGCGCACCCGGGCCAGCGTGCGCGGCGAGCGGGTCTATCTGTACCGGGTGGCCCTGCCCGATGCGTCACGCCGCGCGCTGTTCTGCTCTTATCTAGACACCGGCCAGGCGCTGGCCACCCGGCCGCGGTTCTACAACACACTCACGGCCAACTGTTCCACGCTGATCTATGACATGGTCGAGCCGATCGTGCCGGGCGTGCCCTGGAACTGGCGGCTGCTGGTGCCGGGCCACCTGCCGGCGTATCTGTATCGGCTGGGCGCGTTGACCGATAATCTGTCGCTCGAGGCGCTGACCGCCCGCGGCCAGATCAACGCAGCCTCAACGGCCTGGGACCGGGCCGACCCGGCCACGCGCGGGCCCTACAGCCAGGCCATTCGCCACGAACTGCCGGTGCCAGAACCACAGCGCTTCGGTTAGTCTGGCTCGGTCTGCATCGTTCTGGGGGTTGCTCGTGGCTTATTCTTCTCGTTGGCTGGCGATCGCGCTGGTTTCTGCCGGCCTGGTCGGTGCCAGCCTGCCGGCGTCTGCTGCCGATCAGGCCAAAGCCGGCCAGTGGGATCTCACGGATCTCTACGGGGCACCCGCGGGCTGGCAGGCCGCTTACGAGCAGACCCAAAGCGAGATCAAGGCCCTGCCCGAGCTGGCCGAGACCTTGACCGAAAGCCCCGAGCAGCTGGCCACGGCGCTGAACCGTATTGATGGCGTGCACAAGCGCTTGGCCCGACTGGCCACCTATGCCCACCTGGCCGCCGACGTGGACCTGCGCGCGGCTGACGCCCAGGAGCGCCGCGGTCGTGTGGATCGCTTGCAGGCTGATTTCGGCCAGGCCGTGGGTTTTGTCGAGCCGGCGCTGGTGGCACTCGGCCCGGACACCTTAAGCGCCTGGGCCGACAAGCCGGCGCTGGCCGAGCACGCTTATTACTTGCGCCACGTCGCCCGAGAGGCGCCGCACACGCTCTCGCGCGAGACCGAGTCGGCGCTGGCCGCTCTCTCGCCCGTGGCCGGCCAGTCGGATACCTTCGAGTTACTCTCCAGCGCAGATATCGCCTGGCCGCATATCACCATCGACGGGCAGGAGCGCACGATCAACCAGGCCAGCTATACCCAATGGCGGGCCGATGGGGATCGCGATACGCGAAAAGCCGTTTTCAAGGCGTTCTGGTCGACATACGGCCAGTACGAGGACACCTTCGGCTCGCTGCTGAACCAGGCCGTTTATGGCCACGTCATCGACGCGCGCCTGCACCATTACGACAGCGCGCTGGCGGCGGCCCTGGCCGCTGATGATATCCCGGTCGCCGTCTATCATCAGCTGATCGACTCGGTGGATGCCCACCTGCCCACGCTGCATCGCTATCTCAAGCTACGGGCCAAGCTTCTGGGCGTGGACCAGCTGCATTATTACGACATCTATCCGCCGCTGGTGGCCGCTCCCCGCGACTACGACCTGGCCGATGCGCGGTCACTGGTCAAGGCCGCCACCGCCCCGCTGGGCCCGGCCTATCAAAAGCGCCTGGCCATGGCCACCCAGGCGCCCTGGACCAGCGCCTACCCCGCGCCCGGCAAGCGCCCCGGGGCCTATATGAACGGCTCGGCCTATGAAGTACATCCTTATGTACTCATGAACTTCCAGGGCGACTACGAAAGTGTCTCGACCTATGCCCACGAATGGGGCCACGGCGTGCATTCCATGCTGGCCAATGCCGCCCAGCCCTATGCCACGGCCGACTACCCGATCTTCACTGCCGAGGTGGCCTCGACCACCAACGAGGCCCTGCTAATCGATCATATGATCGAAAACGCTGCGAGCCCCGACGAGAAGCTGTTCTATATCGGCCAGGCGCTGGAGTCGCTGCGCGGCACCTTCTTCCGCCAGGCCCAGTTCGCCGAATTCGAGCTGGCCCTGCACGAAGCCGCCGAGGCCGGCCAGAGCCTGTCGGGCCAGCGCATCAGCGCGATGTACCAGGACATCCTGAACCGCTATTACGGTGTCGCCGACGGCGTGACCGCCATTGATGAGCGCATGGCCTACGAGTGGGCCTACGTGCCGCATTTCTACTACAACTTCTATGTCTATCAGTACGCCACCTCAATCGCGGCCGGCGAATATTTCGCCAGCCGTATCCGGGCCGGCGACACGAACACGCGCGACGCGTATCTGGCCGCGCTTGCCGCCGGCGGCTCGGCCTCGGGCTACGACATCTTGAAAAACGCCGGCGTGGACCTGGCCACGGCCAAGCCCTACGACCAGCTGGTGGCTCGCATGAACGCCCTCATGGACCAGGCCGAAACAATCCTTGCCCGGCAGAACTGATATGTCCGGCGACTTTCGTATGGCCATGATCGGCTACGGCACCGCCGGCGCGGTCTTTCATGCGCCGCTGATCGCCGCCACGCCGGGGCTCGTGCTTGCCGCCGTGGTCACATCCAGCGCCGAACGGGCCGAGGCCATCGGCCAACGCTATCCCGATGCGACAGTCATCGCCTCACCTGAGGCGCTCTGGGCACAGGCCGCGGATTTCGATGCCGTGGTCATTGCCTCCCCCAATGCCACCCACGCTCCGCTGGCACGCGCGGCCATCGCCGCCGGGCTGGCTGTGATCATCGACAAGCCCATGGCCGCCACGACCGCCGATGCCGACAGGCTGATTGCCGAAGCCCGGGCCGCCGGGGTGGGCCTGACGGTGTTTCATAACCGGCGCTGGGACAGCGACTTTCTGAGCCTGGCCGCGCTGATGGCCGACGATGCGCTGGGGGACATACGCCGCTTCGAGTCGCGCTTCGAGCGCTGGCGGCCCGAGGCCAAGCCGGGCTGGAAGCGCGATACCGGGGCCGATGCCGGCGGGGGCATCCTGTTTGATCTGGGCAGCCATCTCATCGACCAGGCGCGGGTGTTGTTCGGCCCGGTGGCCCGGGTTTATGCCGAGCTGGAGGCCCGCTACGAGGCCGGCGGGGTAGACGACGATTCGTTCGTGGCCCTGGAACACGCAAGCGGCGTGCGCTCGCATCTGTGGATGAGCAGCGTGGCCCCGCTGGCCGCCCCGCGTCTGCGGGCGCTGGGCCGCCGGGCCGGCTACGAGAAATACGGCATGGACCCTCAGGAAGAGGCCCTGCGGGCGGGGCACTCACCGGCCGAGCCGGACTGGGGGCACGACCCGGTTGCCGGCCAGATCGCCGCGGGCGACGACGTGACACCCCACACCACGACGCCCGGCGACTACGGCGCCTTCTATCGCGGCGTGCGCGAGGCCCTGGCCGGTGCAGCCCCCATGCCCGTGGCCGCTGAAGACGCCCGCGCGGTTCTGGCGATCATCGAGGCCGCACAGCGCTCACACGCCGAGCGGCACGTGGTCCAACTAGCCGACGAGTAGCCGCCGAGCGGGGGCGGCGGCCCGCGCCAGCAGCGAGCCCGCGCGCGCCTCCTGCCAGACACTCGGGGCCAACGGCTCGACCTGATCGGCGAAGCGCTGAGCACAGGCCGCCCAGGAGAAACTCAGGGCATGGACCCGAGCGGCCTCCGGCGACAGCTTGAGCGCGCCGTCGATGGCCTGGCCGAGGTCGTTGTCCAGACAGGCCACATGCGGGGCATCGCCCAGCACGTCCTGCGGGCCGGGCACGGGATAGGCCGCCACCGGCAGGCCGCTGGCCAACGCTTCAAGCAGCACCAGGCCGTAGGTATCGGTACGGCTGGGAAAGACAAAGATATCGGCCGCGGCGTACCAGCGCGCCAGCGCCGCGCCGGTCTGCCAGCCGGCAAAGATCACGTCGGGGTATTCGGCTTCCAGGCGCTCGCGCGCGGGCCCGTCGCCCACCACGATCTTGGTGCCCGGACGGTCCACGTTCAGAAACGCTGCGATGTTCTTTTCTACCGCCACCCGGCCGACATAGATCATCACCGGGCCGGGTCCGTCGATGGTCACGGCATCATCACGCGGGGCGAATACCCGCGCATCCACGCCGCGCGGCCACAGCACGGTGTGGGTAATGCCATGGCTGGCCAGCTCGGCGGCCAGCGTGGGGGTGGTGACCATCACCCGCGTGGCCGCCTGATGGAAGCGCCGAATGACGCCATAGGTCAGACGCCGCGGCACCCCCATGCGCATCTTCAGATACTGCGGGAAATGGGTGTGATACGAGGTCGTGAAGGCCAGGCCCTGGCGGCTGCAATACGCCCGCGCCGCGGTGCCCAGCGGCCCCTCGGTGGCGATATGAATCGCCTCCGGGGCCATGGCCTTCAAGCGCTCACCGATCGCCGCCGGCGTGGCCAGGGCCAGGCGAATCTGTGGCTCTCCCGGACAGGGCAGGCCCCGAAAATCGCCGGGCGTGATGGTGACGATTTCATGGCCGGCCCGGGTGAGCTCGTCCACCACGATCGACCAGGTCCGCACCACGCCGTTGATCTGCGGGTGCCAGGCATCGGTAATCAGCGCGATCTTCATGCCGAAGCGGCCACCGGCTCGGGCCGGCGTTCGGTGGCCTGGGCTTCGCCGCCTTCACGGCCCCAGTAGAGAATCTGCATCTCGCCGGCGTGGTCCTCGGTCAGCGCGGTACAGGATTCGACCCAGTCTCCGTCGTTGCAGTAGTCGATACCCTCGATATCGCGGCGCGACGGCGTATGAATATGCCCGCAGATGATGCCGTCCACGCCGCGGCGCTTGGCTTCATCGGCCAGGGCTTCTTCAAAGCGGCCGATAAAGGCCACCGCATTCTTCACCTGGTATTTCAGAAATGCCGACAGCGACCAGTAGGGGTAGCCCAGCCGGCGGCGCACGGTGTTGAAGTAGCTATTGGCCCGAATCACCCCCCGATAAGCCACATCGCCCAGCACGGCCGCCCAGCGCGCCTGGGTGCACACGGCATCGAACTCGTCGCCGTGGATTACCAGATAGCGCTTGCCGTCTGCGGTTTCGTGGACACACTCCTGACAGACCTCGATGCCGGACAGGTCGATCGGCAGATAGTCGCGCAGCACTTCGTCGTGGTTGCCGGGCACATACACCACGCGGGTGCCACGTTCGCGGTTCAGATTCAGGATCGCGCGGACCACAGCCGTATGGCTGGCCGGCCAGTACCAGGCTTTTTTCAGCGCCCACGCGTCAATCACGTCACCCACGAGATAGAGCGTGTCGCAGTGCACGGTCTCCAGAAAATCCAGCAGCCGCTCGGCCCGGCAGCCACGCGTGCCCAGATGGAAATCTGAAATCCAGACGGTGCGATAGCGGTGCAGCTCGGGCGGACGTGGGCCCGGCCGGCGACGGTGCGGCGTGGTGGCACGCGACGGTATGGACACATCGCTTTGGGGAGCGATACGGTCGATCAGCTCATCATCGAAGTGCATGACAGGGCCTCCAGACGGTTGAGACCCCTCGAGCATGTCGGCGCCCGATGACCGTTTGACGACGGCTTGTTAACGATGCGATGACAATCGCGATACAAAGACCCAGCGGCTGGCCAGCGCATAGTTGAGCCCCATGGCCAGCACGCCGCCGGGAATGACCGCCAGCAGCGGATGGGCCGGGCCGAAGGCGCTCGTGGCCACGATCAGCGCGTAGCAGCCATAGTTCAGCGTCATGCCGATCGCGTTGACGGCCAGATAATGCAGCCATTCACGCAGCCAGGGCCGACGCGCCCGGCCGCTGAAGGTGGCATGCCGATGGATGAACCACGAACCGCTGGTGGCTGCGACGATCGAGGCCCCTCTCGAGGCCAGCCCCGGCCAGCCCAGGCCGTGGACCAGTACGGCCAGCACGGCCATATCCACGCCAAACGCCAGCCCGCTGACCGCGGCAAACGCAAGCGCTGGCGCCGCCCTCGGCAGCCGGCGAGATCGGCACACAGCGCCATCGAGTGATAACAGTGTCATGCCCCGGCTTTAGCATGCGCCGCTGACAACGGCGTGACCGCCCCATGACAAAAGGGGTCATCAAGCGTTCATCGCCGCGTCACCGACGCGTCATCGACCGGGAACAACCTAAGCGTGACGATTTGATTGCAAATTGCACGCTTATGAGTCCCGCCGCTTTTGACTTCGTTGCTGGCCACCACCGCGCGGCCCAGCGTGTTCTCATCCTGGGCGGCGACGGCTTTTGTGGCTGGCCCACCGCCCTGCATCTGTCGGCGGCCGGCTATGAAGTGGCCATCGTCGATAATCTGTCGCGGCGCAAGATCGACGTCGAGCTGGAAGTGGATTCGCTCACGCCCATCCGCCCCATGAGCGAGCGCCTGGACGCCTGGGAAGCCGTCTCGGGCCGGCGGATCGGCTTTCATCGCTTCGACGTGGCCCGCAACTATCAGCGCCTGCTGGACCTGCTGGTGGACTGGCGCCCGGAAGCCATCGTGCACTTCGCCGAACAGCGCGCGGCCCCCTATTCCATGAAATCGGCCTGGCACAAGCGCTACACCATGGACAACAACCTGGGGGCCACCAACACCCTGCTGGCGGCCCTGGTGGAATCCGGCGTGGACAGTCATATCGTGCATCTGGGCACGATGGGGGTCTACGGCTACGGCAGTGCGGGCATGAAGATTCCCGAGGGCTATCTCACCGTGCACGTCGAGGCCGACGACGGCACCTTGAGCGCTGATGAGATTCTCTACCCCGTCAATCCCGGCAGTATCTATCACCTGACCAAGACCCAGGACCAGCTCGCCTTTGCCTTCTACAACAAGAACGACGGCGTGCGCATCACCGACCTGCATCAAGGCATCGTCTGGGGCACACAGACCGAGCAGACCGTGCTGGACGAGCGCCTGATCAACCGCTTCGATTACGACGGCGACTACGGCACCGTACTCAACCGGTTTCTGATGCAGGCCGCCGTCGGCCACCCGCTGACCGTACACGGCACGGGCGGCCAGACCCGGGCCTTCATCCATATTCAGGACACGGTGCGCTGTATCGAGCTGGCCATCGGCACGCCACCGGCGCCGGGCGAGCGCGTACGCATCTATAACCAGATGACCGAAACCCATCGCGTGCGCGATCTGGCCGCGCGCATCGCTGCCCAGACGGGCGCAGCCGTTGAATACGTCGACAACCCGCGCGTGGAGGCCGCCGAGAACGATCTTCACGTGGCCAACGACGCCCTCATCGGCCTGGGCCTGCGTCCGACCACGCTGGACAACGGCCTTTTCGAGGAGGTTACCGATGTCGCTGCCCGCTATGCGCATCGCTGTGACCCGCGACGTATCGCCTGTGTCTCGCAATGGCGCCGCGAGCGCGCCACGCCCCGCGTCCCACTATCGATGCCATCGGCTAGGCTGAACGCCTGATATCCCCCGGCAGACAGCCGCCATGGCGCCACCTAACCTCTGGTATTTCGACGACGACGGGCGCACCCCCAACAATGTTTGGCCGGTGATCGTGCATCGCGTGACGCTCGATGCGAACGACCCGGCCGCCGGCCTCGAGCGCCTACTGGCCGACAACGACTGGCCGCCCCAGTGGCGAGGCGGCGTCTTTGATTATCATCACTTTCACAGCAACGCCCACGAAGCGTTAGCCGTGGCCACCGGCCGGGCCGAACTCATTCTGGGCGGCGAGCACGGCGAAACGGTGACGGTTTCGGCCGGCGACATCGTGATTCTGCCGGCCGGTACCGGCCACTGCTGTATGTCGGCCAGCGCGGATTTCTGTCTCGTGGCCGGCTACCCGTCAGACCAGCAGAACTGGGATCTTTGTCGTACGGGCCAGGCCGATATTGACGCCGCTCGGGCACGTATTCGGGCCACGACGCGACCGGCCCAGGACCCGGTCACCGGCGGGCGCGACGGCCTGCTGACGCACTGGCCGATCTAACAGAAGCAATCGACAACTGTTACCGGTCGGTACCGGTTGCATCTGCCGGTTTTTTACAGCGTGAGCCGGCTCACGGCCCGATCCGGCCCACGGCCCCGGCCGATTGAACTCATCGACTTGTCAAGGCTACACCCATGACATGAAAGCCGCTGTATTGCGCAACAGCAGCGTGGTGCGGCCTGATGCCCGGCGTGCCGGGCCATGAGACCCCATGGCTGCCGGATCCGGGGATATCGTAAGCGATTGATTTAAAAGATCACTGAACGATAACCAACCGACCCGAAAATTTTTCTTAGACAAAGGTTGTAAAAGCGATTTTCGGGCGTAGAATCCCGCGTCTCAGCACCGCCAGGCAGGTTGTCGACCCTGTCTCTGACACCCTGTCCGGTCATCGAGATGTTGTATAAGCGTCGTCAAAACGACACGTCACAACATCAAGATACGGGTGCTGAAACCGGGCTTGTTCCCAAAAGGCATGATTTGTTTTTACTTTTTCGCGATCGGCAGCGCTCGAGCGGAAACTGATCTCCCCCTTTCAGTTTCCTTCGAACGAGTGCCGAGACCCGTGTACAGGCGCTTGCTGCGTCTGGCACTCGTTTTTTAGGAGAATTGAAATGGACAACGTCAAGCTCAACGTTGTAAACGCGCTCGTCGTGCTGGGCCTGGTGGCCGCCTCGATGGCGATGCCCTTCGTGGCCGCCAATCTGGCCGATGCCCAGAGCGTGTCGCAGATATCCACGCAGAACGACGCCGAATACGCCGGCTAAATCGCCTGCGTCATCGACGATCAAGCCCGGTCCTTGCACCGGGCTTTTTTGTGGACAGCATTCGTATGCGCCCGCCTCTTGGGGCGTGCCAGAATGCCTGGGCCTGTTGACCCAGCCCGAGGCGTGACGATGAAATCCTGGAACCCGATCGCACTGACGACGCTCATCCTTGTTGCCGCGGGCACGACCACAGCCTCGGCCGCGTCGGCCCCGGCCAATGCCGACGCGCCGGCCGCCGACGTCAAGCTCTCCGCTGCACGCGACGTATTCGACACCGCGGAGTTGAAGACATCCGTGGATGCCTGTACCAACCTCGATGATTTCGTCAACGCGCGCTGGATTGCCGACAACCCGATACCGGCCGACCAGACCCGCTGGGGCGCGTTCAACGTGCTGCGCGAAAAGAGCCTGGCCGATCAGCACGCCCTGGTTCGCGCGGCTGCTCATGATGTGGCCGACGAAGACAGCGATGAGCTCACACCGCTGCGCGCCAAGATCGGGCGTCTTTACGGCGCTGCCATGGATACCCAGGCGATCGACAAGGCCGGGCTCAATCCGCTGCGGCCGCGGCTTGCTGATATTGCCGCCATCGACAGCCGCCAGGCGCTGACCGACTATCTGACCCACGCCTTTGCCGCAGGCCAGGGCCAGGTCTTCGCGCTGGATGCCAGCCCGGACTACAAGGACGCGACCGAGGTCATCGCCTATGCTTACCAGGGCGGGCTGTCCCTGCCCACGCCGGCCTACTACAGCGGCGAAGAACATGCCGACGAGCGCAAGGCTTATGTCGCGTATCTGAGCCGTCTGTTCGTCCTGGCCGGCCAGAGCGACGAAGACGCTCGCGCCCACGCCAAGCAGGCGATGGCCTTCGAGACCGACCTGGCCAAGCATTCGCTCAGCCAGGTCGAGATGCGCGACCCGGCCAATCAATATCACTTCGTAACCCTGGACGAGGCCGAAAAGGCCACACCCCATTTCGACTGGGCCGCCTTCCTCAAGGCCCAGAACGCCGATATCAAGCGTGGTTTTTCGCTGTCCGAGCCCTCGTTCTTCAAGGCGTTCGACCGGCTTTTGGCCAAGGCCCCGCTGGCGCAGTGGCGGGCCTATCTCACGGCTCACGCCCTGGATGATGCGGCGCCGCTGCTGGCGCAGTCGTTTCGCGATGCCCATTTCGATTTCTATGGCACGACCCTGTCCGGCCAGCCCGAGCAGAAAGCCCGCTGGAAACAGAGCCTGGAGGCCGTCAACGCCGCGATGGGTCAGGCCCTGGGCCAGCTCTACGTCGCCGATTATTTCCCGCCCGAGGCCAAAGCCCGGGCCGAGGCGCTTGTAGACAACATCCGCGCCGCGCTCAAGACCCGGCTGGAAGACAACACCTGGATGAGCGAGACCACGCGCGAACAGGCGCTGGATAAATGGGCCAAGTTCCTGCCCAAGATCGGCTACCCCGATCACTGGCGCGACTGGTCAGGCCTGGACATCCAACGCGGGGCCTTCTACGCCGACATGGAAGCGGCCGCGCGCTTCAACCACGCCTATGAGATGGCCTACGTCGGCCAGGCCCGCGATCGCGGCCGCTGGTCCATGACGCCGCAGACGGTCAACGCGTATTACAACCCCACCGACAACACCATCAACTTTCCGGCCGCTATTCTCCAGCCACCGTTCTTCTATGCCCACGGCGACGATGCGGTCAACTATGGCGGCATCGGCGCCGTCATCGGTCATGAGTCCAGCCACGGCTACGATGATCAGGGCAGCCAGTTCGACGGCGACGGCAACCAGCGCGACTGGTGGACCAAAGCCGACCGCGAGGCCTTTGACGCCCGCACGGCCAAGCTGGTGGATCAGTTCAACGCGTATACCCCGCTGCCCGACAAGCCAAAGCTGCACGTCAACGGCCGCCTGACCCTGGGTGAAAACATCGCCGACCTGGACGGCCTCACGCTGGCCTATGACGCGCTGGAAAAAGCCCTGGCGGCCAACCCGGACGAGGCCAAACAGACTATCGACGGTTATACCCAGGCCCAGCGTTTCTTCATGGCCTGGGCCCGGGTCTGGCGCGGTCACTCCCGGCCCGAGGCTCTGGAAGTCGCGTTGAACGCGGATCCGCATTCGCCCATGACCTATCGCGCCATTGGTGCCCCTTCAAACATGAAAGCGTTTGCCAGGGCTTTTGATTGTCAGCCCGGCGATGCCATGGTTCGACCGCCCAAACAACGCGTCGAGATCTGGTAGCGGCCATGCCGATCCGGTGGTCCACGGGCGGCCGGGACGGTCTTTTGAATCCTCATGCCTAACATCACGCAGCTCATCACCGATTACGGCCCGTGGGCGATCTTCGCCATCATCCTCATTGAGGATTTCGGTATTCCCTTGCCGGGTGAAACCGCGCTGATCTCCGCAGCGCTGCTGGCGTCTCAGGGCAAACTGCCGATCGAGCTGCTCTTACCCGCGGCTTGGGCCGGCGCGGTCATCGGCGACAACATCGGCTATGCCATCGGGCGCTTTGGCGGGCGCGCGCTCGTGCTGCGCCACGGTGCCCGGGTCGGTATCACCGATGCCCGTCTGGATCGTATCGAGGCATTCTTTGCCCGCTACGGCGGCGCGATCGTCGTGGTAGCCCGCTTTTTTGTCGGCCTGCGCCAGCTCAACGGCATCGTGGCCGGCATCGGGCGCATGCCGGCTGCAAAGTTCATGATCTACAACGCCATCGGCGCCACGCTCTGGGTCGCGGTGTGGGGCTTTGGCGTCTACTGGTTCGGTCGCCGTTTCCACGACGTACTCGACCAGTTGGGCCCGATCGGGCTTTACGTCCTGGGCGCGCTGGGCGTGCTGGCCTTGATCGGGGCCATCGCCTGGCATCTGCTGCACCGGCGGCGTACTCCCCCGTCCGGGCCCGGCCAGCCTCGGCGCTGAAGACTAGGATGACTTCGACCAAATGCGTAAAGGAATGGGACCGGTTTCACGATAGGGTATCGCTCGTTCACCAACCCTGGCCTGCGCGCCCGAGAGACTCCCGCATGGATCAATGGACCCAGACTCTGACGACCGGCCCGCTGTTGGCCATTGCCGCAGGCGCCGTTGCCCTGCTGTTGGTGCTGGTCATCCGTTTCAAGGTTCATGCCTTCTTGGCGCTGACGATGGTTAGCCTGGCGACGGCGTTTGCCACGCTGATTCCGCCCGAGAACATCGTGCCGGTCATGCTTGACGGTTTTGGCAGCACGCTGGCCTCGGTGGCTTTGCTGGTCGGCTTTGGCGCGATGCTGGGCAAGCTCGTCGAGCACTCCGGCGGAGCCCAAGTGCTGGCCGATCGCATGGTGGCGCTGTTCGGCGAAAAACGAGCGCCTTTCGCGTTGGGCCTGGCCTCATTGTTCATGGGCTTTCCGATCTTTTTCGATGCCGGGCTGGTCGTCATGCTGCCGATCATCTTTGCCGTGGCCCGGCGGTTGGACGGCCCCCTGCTGCTTTACGGGCTGCCGGCAGCGGCTGCGTTTTCGGTGATGCATGTGTTCGTGCCGCCGCATCCGGGCCCGGTCACGGCCATCGAGCTCTACGGGGCCAGTCCGGGCCTGGTGCTGGCTACGGGTATCGTCCTGGCGTTTCCGATGTGGCTGATCTCCGGGTATTTCTGGGGCAAGTTCGCGGCCCGGCGACATCCGTTCGCGGTTGCTGCCAGCCTGTTCGGCGAGGTGGATCGCGACCAGATCCAGAACCCGCCAGGCGTGAGCACGGTGATCGGGCTGCTGGTCATTCCGCTGGTCCTCATCTTTGCCAACACCGCCCTGAATTTTGCGGCCAGTACCGGCTGGCTGAGCGCCGATGCCCAGTGGTTCCAATTGCTCCGACTTTTGGGCAACACGCCGGTGGCTCTGCTGATTTCCGTCCTCGTGGCCTCTTATGTCCTGGGCTGGCGGCGCGGCGAGGAAGCCACGGCCATCGAGAAGATCCTCGATTCAGCCCTGCCGGCCATCTGTTCGGTGGTCCTGATCACCGGCGCCGGCGGTATGTTCGGCGGCGTCTTGCAGGCCTCGGGCATCGGTGATGCTCTGGCCGCCTCGCTAAACGATATGGGCCTGCCGGTCATCCTGGCCGTGTATATCGTGGCCGTGGCACTACGCCTGGCCCAGGGCTCAGCCACCGTGGCGCTGGTCACCGCATCGAGTCTGATGGCGCCGGCGGTTATGCAAGCCGACTATTCGGCGATGCAGGTGGTGGCGATCGTGTTCGCCTCGGCTGCGGGGTCGGTCTTTGCCGGCCACGTCAACGATTCCGGTTTCTGGTTGGTGGGCCGGCTGATGGGCATGGACGTGGCCACCACGCTCAAGACCTGGACCGTGCAACAGGCTCTGGAATCCGTCGTGGCCTTCAGCTTTGCGGCCGCACTTTTCCTGATCTTCTAGGGGATTGTCATGACCGATACATTGTTCGACATCACGGGCCGCCTGGCGCTGATCACCGGCTCCTCGCGCGGCCTGGGCCACGCACTGGCCCGTGGCCTGGCCGAGCGCGGCGCGCACGTCATTCTGCACGGGCGCAACCTGGACACCGTGGCCGAGGCCGCTGACCACCTGATGGCCGAGACCGGCGTCGAGATCGCCTATACGGCCTTCGACGTCACGGACGCAGACGCCGTAAAAGAGGCAATCGCCGAGCTGATCACCACCTATGGCCTGCCCGATATCCTGATCAACAACGCCGGCCTGCAAAAGCGCGCGCCGTTTACCGAATTCGAGCCGGCCGACTGGGATCAGGTGCTCGCCACCAACCTGTCGAGTGCGTTTTACGTGGCCCATGCGCTGGCGGGCCCCATGGCCCGGCGTGGCCGGGGCAAGATCGTGAATCTGGGCTCGGTGCAGTCCGTGCTCGCCCGCGAAACGATCGCGCCCTATGCCGCTTCCAAGGGCGGCGTGGCCATGCTCACGAAAGGCATGGCGGCTGATCTGGCGCGCTACAACATCCAGGTCAACTGTATCTCGCCCGGCTATTTCCAGACCGACATGAATACCGCCCTCTGGCAGGACCCAGATTTCGACGCCTGGCTCAAAAAACGCACCCCGGCCGCCCGCTGGGGCCAGCTCGATGAACTGGTGGGCACGCTGGTCTATCTGTGTAGTGAGGCTTCAAATTTCGTTTCGGGCCAGAACATCTTCGTAGACGGCGGGATGACGTCCAGCGTCTAGCCGACAGCGACACCGCGGGCGATCTATGCGGTCACACCGCTAGCCCGGTCATCGGCAGGGTCGTCCAGATCCACCTGCACCCAGCGCGGGCTCATGTGAATATCGATGGTCTCCAGCGGCCCCGGGCCCAGGTTCTCGAACTTGTGCGGCACGTGAGCCGGCCCGACCACGACATCGCCTTCACCCGCCTCTATGACCGCATCGCCCACGGTGAACCGCGCTCGCCCGCGGCGGATGATGAAAATCTCTTCATACGCATGGACATGCAGGCCCGGCCCGTCGCCGGGCTGTTCTTGGGTGAAATAAAGCACCGTCACATTCGCGCCGATTTGATCGCCCTCGAAAAAGCCGTGCCACGGCTCGCGGGTTGTCAACCAGTCGGCGGCGGCAAGGCCCCGTAGCGCAGTCTGCTTGCTGGAATCACTCATGTGCCCTCCACGGCCCAGATGCCCGAGCGAGTCCGCCAGACCGTGGCCACCAAACGGGCGACAAGAAACACGGTCAGGCCGAACCAGATGCCAGCCAGGCCCCAGCCAAAGAACCAGGACGCCCAGATCAGCGGAAAAAAACCGCCCAGCGCAGCCGCCAGTGTAGTGGTGCGCAAAAACCGTGTATCCGCCGCGCCCAGCAGCACGCCGTCCAGCGCGAAGACGATGCCGGCGATAGGCTGCTGGACGACGAAGAACCACCATGCCTCGGGGATTTGCGCGAGCACCGCGGCGTCCGAGGTGAAAAGCCCCGGCAGCACGACATAGCCCAGCGCAAACGCCAGGCCCAGCACACAGCCCAGCGCGAAGGAATAGCGCGTGATCTGCCAGGCCGCGGCCATGGCGGCCCGGCCGCGATGCGCCCCCAGTTCGGCGCCGATCAGCGCTTGGGCCGCAATGGCTAGCGAATCCATCACCAGCGACAAGAACGACCACAGCTGATAGACGATCTGATGCGCGCCCACGGCCGCCGCTGAGCTGCGGGCCGCCACCGCCGCGGCCGATAGAAAACAGATCTGAAACGCGGCACTGCGCAGAATCAGATCCCGGCCCAGCACCATCTGGGCCCGCATGATGGCCAGGCTGGGCCGACGAAACGCCCGCTCGCGCGCGATCGCGGCTACGAACATCACCGCTGAGACGTATTGCGCGGCCACGTTGGCGATCGCCGAACCGGCCAGGCCCAGCCCGACCGGATAGACCAGCACCGGGCACAACACGGCCGACAGGCCGTTGGCGATCAACACATAGCGCAGCGGCCGCACCGTGTCCTGGACGCCGCGCATCCAGCCGTTACCGGCCAGGGTGATGAGAATCGCCGGGGCACCCAGCAGCGCGATCCGTAGCCACTCGGCCGCGCGGGCGGCCACCTGGGCATCGCCGGCCAGCAGCATGGACAGCTCGTAGGCGAAGACCTCGCCCAGCACGAAAACGAGCAGCCCGACGATAATCGCCAGCCACGTGGCCTGGCCGCCCTCTGCCACCGCCTCGGTACGACGATCGGCCCCGTAGAGCCGCGCCGTGCGGGCCGTGGTGCCGTAGGACAAGAAGGTGAGCTGGCTGGTCATCACCGTCAGCATCGTGCCGCCCAGCGCCAGACCGGCCAGCGGCAACGCGCCCAGATGCCCGACCACAGCCGTATCGATCAGCACGTAAAGCGGCTCGGCCGCCAGAACGCCCAGAGCCGGTACCGCCAGCCCGGCGATACGACGCGCGGTGATCGGCGCACCAGCGGCCACGTCAGGTGTGTCGCTCATCGAGACGGTCGCGGAGAAACAATGGCGCGGAGTGTGCCACAGGCCGCAAAGAGCCCGCCGTGGCACACTGCCGCGATGCTGCACGCCTTACATCGCCTGTCGCTGATCGCCTGGATCGGTATTGCCCTGGTTGCCGGCGTGCTGGCCGGCTTTGTGTTGCCCGAGGCCGCGCTGCCGGTCGCAGCCGCGGTCGGCGATATCGTGTTGCGGGCGTTGCAGATGCTGATTCTGCCGATCGTGGTGACGACGGTCATCGTGGGCATCAATCAAAGCGGGCCGGCAGCACTCGGGCGTACCGGTGCCGCACTGGCGGCGTACTACGTCGTTACAACGGCAGTGGCGATGATCATCGGGCTGGCCGCGGCACTGGTCTTCTCACCGGGCGACGGGTTGAGCCTGCCGACAAGTGGCCCTGCCAGCCCCCCAGCGCATCCGGGCCCGGCCGCGCTCGTGGCTTCGATCGTTCCCACCAATATCGTGGCCGCCTTTGCCGATCTGAACATGCTGGCCGTGCTGTTCGTGGCCATCGTCTTTGGTGTCGCGATCGCCCTGGCGCGCTATGAAACAAGCGACAGCACCGATGGTGTAGCGGCGCTGTACCAGGGCATTCGCGGCCTGGAAACCATCACGCTGCGCGTCATGCGCTGGGTGCTGGCGGTGCTGCCGATCGGGATATTCGCAATCGTGGCCCACACGGTGGCTGCGCAGGGCAGCGATGCACTTATCAGCCTGGCGCGACTGATCGGCGTGTTCTATCTGGGCCTGGCCGGCCAGCTGGTCTTCTATGGCCTGCTGCTGCTGGCAGCGGGTGCGGGCGTGGCCCGCTTCGTACACGGCGCTAGGTCTGCCACGCTCACCGCGTTTGCGACCCAGAGCTCGACCGGCACATTGCCGGTCACGCTCGCCGCCGCAGAGCGTCTGGGCGTCGCGCGTGCCATACGCGGTACCGCCCTGCCGCTGGGCGCCACCATCAACATGGACGGCGCCGCGCTTCGTATCGCGGTGTCAGCGGTATTTGCCGCCAATATTGTCGGCATGGATCTGGGAATGGGCGAGCTGGCGGCCATCGTTGGCGTCGGTACGCTGATCTCGATCGGCACCGCCGGGGTACCTGGCGCGGGTATCGTGATGATCGCGACGGTATTCGCTCAAGTTGGGCTGCCACTGCAGGCGGTGGCGCTTCTGAGCGCGATCGATGCGCTCGTGGGCATGGGCGCTACCGCCGTCAACGTGACCGGCGATCTGGTCGGCGCGACGCTGATTCAGCGGTTGAGCGAGCGGCGCCGTTCATAAAAAAGACCGCTTCGGTGAGCGGCCTATTTCGTTTTCCAATCAGCAGCGGCCCTGCTTGGCCAGACCCGGCGGACAACTGCGGCGTCGATCATGGTGGCGATCTCGATAATAGCGGTCGTCGCGATCGTAGCGATCGTCGTCGCCCAACTTGTCAGCGACGACCGCGCCGCCTGCGCCGCCCAGACCGCCGCCAATCACGGCGCCCGTCTGGCCGCCCACTTCGTTACCGATAGCCGCACCTGCGGCGCCGCCGAGACCACCGCCGATCGCGTTTTCCAGCGTGTCGTCTGCCAGCGCCGGAGCGGCCAGCCCCAGCAGGACCATTGCTAATAACAGACTCAATCGTTGTGTCATAAGACTGCCTCCCATTAATTAATGTAACGTTCGCATATCGAAATGAACGGCGTTTGAACCGTGCTCGATACGCGCGTGCGTCAACGGCTCAATCCAGACATTATGGGCCGAATCGCTTTGTGCCGCGGCGCTCTCAATGTCCGATCAAGACGCTTCTACCGACACGCTCAGCCTGTCGGCGTTCACACGTCGCAGCCTGGTGGTCACGGCCTGTGCGCTGGCGGTGTTACTGATGGCCTGGTTTGCCTGGGCCACCGCCCACGCCATGCTGTTGATTTTTGCGGCGTTTCTCGTCGCGGTCGGTCTGAACGGCCTGGCCCGGGTCGTCCAGCGCGGCCTGCCCGTGCGCCGGCATGCCGCGGTGGCGATCGTGGCTGCCGGCCTTGCACTGTTTCTGGGCATTTCAATCACCGCCATTGCCATCAATATCGTCAGCCAGGCGCCCGAGCTCAAGACACAGGTCGCGCAATCGATCGATCAGCTTCAATCGCGGCTGGACGATTACCAACTGACCCAGACATTTCTCAGTAATTCGCTGATGGGTGAGGCCAGTCAGAACGAATCGGGTCGCTCAATCGGCGAGCGTCTAACCGGCGAGCTCTCGGGCGCGGCGTCCGTGACGATGACCACGCTGACCGATGCGTTCGTGATCGTCATCATCGGCCTGTATCTGGCGTTTCAGCCGTCGTTATATCGCGACGGACTGCTGCGGCTGTTTCCGCCGGGCCAGCGCGAGCGGGCCTGGGACATATCCGAGGAAGCTGCCGACGCCGTGCGCCGCTGGCTGACCGGGCGCGTGCTCTCGATGACCGTTACCGGGCTGGCCAGTGCCGCCGGGCTATGGCTGATCGGTATCCCGTTTGCTTTTCTGCTGGGGCTTCTGGCCGGGCTGTTTACATTCATCCCGTATCTGGGCGCCCTGGTCTCGGCGATTCCGGCGCTGCTGGTGGCCGGCCTGCACGGCTACTGGCCGATGGTCTATGTCGCGGTGCTCTATATCGCGCTACATACCATCGAGGGCTACATCCTGGCGCCCATGATTCAAAAACGGGCCGTGTCGATTGCTCCTGGCTTTCTGTTGTCGGTACAGGTACTGGGTGGAGCGATCGCCGGCGTCATGGGCGTAGCACTGGCCACGCCGATCGCGTTGGTGATCGCGGTGGGCGTGCAGTTGGCCTATGTGCGAGACGTGATCGGCGACGAGCCGCATCTGCCGGGTGCAGGCCACGATTAGGCATGACATAGTCGAGCCGTACGCCACGGCAACTCTATTCGCCAGCGGGAACAGCGCTTATGCAACGACAGGTTCTGATCACCGGCGGCAACAGCGGCATCGGCTATGAGATGGCCGCGGCCTGTGTTGACCAGGGCGATCACGTCATCATCGCCTCGCGTGATCTGGCCAAGTCACAGGCCGCCGCCGAGACCATCGCCCAAGAGGCCGCCACCACCGGTCAGATCGGTACCATCGAAGCGCTGGCGCTGGATCTTGGCGATCTGGCCGACGTAGATCGTTTCGCCGCGCGCCTTGGCCAGCGGCTGGACCGTCTGGACGTGGCTATTCTCAACGCCGGGCTATTCACCAACGGCACCCGCGCGCTGGGCAACGGGCTAGAAGCCATGATCGGCATCATGCATTTCGGGCATTTCCGCCTGATGCAGGGCCTGCGCGAGCTGCTGGTCGCCACCCCCGGCGCCCGCGTCGTGGTCACGGCATCGGTGGCCCACAAGCTGGGTCGGCTTCGCTTTGAGACCTTCGACGCGCCGAAGAAGCACTGGACAGCGATTCAGGCCTATGCCCAGGCCAAACTGGCCAATATTCTGTTCACCCGCGAGCTAGCCGCACGCCTGGGCGAGCACGATGTCGTCGTCAACTGCTTTCATCCGGGCGCTATTGCCACCGGCATCTGGACCGAGCTGCCCGGCCCGATCCGCAAGCTGTTCGGCACCGTCCTCACCGATACGCGTACTGGCGCGGACACTGGCATCTGGCTGGCCTGCGATGACGCCGCGCGACAACACCAGGGCCAGTATCTGGTCGGCCGCAAGCCGGCCTCGATCAGCCGTTCTGCAGGCGACAGCGATCTGGCCCGCCGGCTCTGGCGCGACACCGAACAGCGTCTGGAGGCCCTGACACAGACCGGTTGAATCGGCCCGGCCGGACGCGCATATAGTGGCGTACTGCCCCCGACTGCGGACCTGTGCGCCATGGCCACCGATCAACTTCAACGCTTTCTGTTCGACGGCACCGCCGTGCGCGGTGAGATCGCCCAGCTCGAGGCGACCTATCAGGACGTGCTGGCCAACAATGATTATCCCGAGCCGATCCAGCGGCTTCTCGGCGAGCTCCTGGCCGCCTGTGCCCTACTGACCGCCACCGTTAAGCTCGACGGCACGTTGTCGATCGAGGTACGAGGCTCTGGGGCGCTCTCCCTGCTCATGGCCGAGTCCAACCCGGGCAACCACGAGCGCGCCCAGCAGCTGCGGGCCATTGCACGCTTCGACGAGGCCGCGTGGGCCGAATTGTCCGGCCACTCCCTAGCCGAGCTGTTTGGCGAAGGACGCGTCGTGATCACGCTGGATCCGAAGGAAGGCCGGCGCTACCAGGGCGTGGTGCCGCTTGAAGGCGCCTCGCTGGCGGCCTGCGTAGAAACGTATTTCAACCAGTCCGAGCAGCTGCCCACCCGACTGTGGCTGGCCGCCGACGAAGCCAACGCCGCCGGCCTGTTGTTGCAGAAACTTCCGCGAGAAGTAGCCGCCGAAGACACCGACGCCTGGGATCGCATCAACCACTTGGCCGATACGCTCACCGAGCACGAGCTGACCGTGCTGAACTCGAAAGACGTGCTGTTTCGCCTGTTTCACGAAGAAAACACACGGCTTTTCGACCCGGCCCCGCTGATCTTTTCCTGTACCTGCTCGCGCGAGCGCTTTGGCGCGGCGCTGCACCAGCTGGGCGCCGAAGAACTGCGCAGCGTGCTGGAGGAACAAGGCCAGATCGAAACCCAGTGTCACTTTTGCAACACTGAATATGTCTTCTCGCCGGCCGACGTCGAGGCCCTGATCGACAACCCGGACGCCGAGCCGCCGACCGTGCATTGATCGGTAGCAACCCGGATAAAGCCGGGCGCTTCGGGCTGATATCGTCGGGCCACCTTTTGGCAACCGGTGCACGATATGTCGCTCTGGATGCACGCCAGTTTCATCGACGGCCGGTGGCAACCCGCCACTGATATGAACGCCGTGATCGAGGTGGTGGACCCCGGCAACGGCGAAACGCTGGGGACCCTGCCCGATAGTGATACCTCGCACATGCAGCAGGCCGTAGAGGCCGCCGTCACGGCGTTCGACGACTGGCGCCAATCGGCTGTCGGTCAGCGGGCCGATCTGCTGCTGGCCTGGTATCAGGGCATGCAGGACAACCGCGAAGCGCTGGCCCGGCTGATGACCCGCGAACAGGGCAAACCGATCGCCGAAGCCCGCGGCGAGGTCGACTACGCCGCCAGCTTCCTGCGCTGGTTTGCCGAAGAAGCCCGGCGGACCTGCGGCGCCACTATTCCGCCGGAAGACCCCACCGTCGCCATCGGCACGCTCAAGGAGCCGATGGGGGTCGCTGCCATCATCACGCCGTGGAACTTTCCGCTGGCCATGATTACGCGCAAGGTCGGCGCGGCCCTGGCCGCGGGCTGCACCGCCGTGGTCAAACCCGCCTCGGAGACCCCGTTTTCGGCCCTGGCGCTCGCCCGGCTGGCCGAGAACAGCGGCGCACCGCCCGGTGTAGTCAACGTAGTGACCGGCTCCGGCCGGCGTTTTGCCGAGGTGGTCTGTACCGACGATCGCGTGCGCAACCTGTCGTTTACCGGCTCGACCCACGTCGGGCGCAGCCTGTTGGCGCAGGCCGCCGATACGGTCAAGGCAAGCTCGATGGAGCTCGGCGGCAACGCACCGTTCATCGTCTGCGAAGACGTGGATATCGATGTCGCAGTCGAAGCCGCTATCGCGGCCAAGTTCCAGACCTCCGGCCAGGATTGTGTCGCGGCCAACCGGATCTTCGTCCACGCCGATATCTATGACGCCTTCGTCACGCGATTCGTTAGCCGCATGAACGCCATGCCGGTGGGCCACGGGCTGGATGAAGCCAACGACATCGGCCCGCTGATCCACGCCGATGCCGTGGCCGACATGCAAGCACTGGTCGACGACGGCCGAGCGAGAGGCGCGCGTATCCTCGGCCGGGACCAGGCCGAGGCGCCCGGCCCCGGCTATTTCATGCCGCAGGCCATCGTCGACTTCACGCCCGACATGCGTATCGCGACCGAGGAATCCTTCGGCCCGGTCGCCGCAATCACCACGTTCGACGACGATAACCGCGTTATCGCCGCCGCCAACGACACGATTTATGGCCTGGCCAGCTATGTCTTTACCCACGACGATTCGCGTATTCGCGCGTTCCTGCGCGGATTGGACTTCGGCATGGTCGGCATCAACACCATGGATATCACCGGCCCGCACGTGCCGTTTGGCGGCGTGAAGCAGTCCGGCCTGGGTCGCGAAGGCGGCCACGTGGGCATCGAGGAATATCTGGAAACCAAGTATTACTGCATCGGCAACGCGCATCGTTGATGGCCACGGCCGAGCGACTGAACCGCAGCGAGAAGAGCCAACCTATGTCTGCCAAACACACCGATCTCGGCAACCTGGATGCGGGCGATCTCGCCGCGCTCTATCAAAGCGGCGATGCCTCGCCGCTCGAGGCCACGCGGGCTTCGCTGGGCCGTATCGATCAGTTCAACGATACCGTCAACGCGTTTGTCTACGTCGACTATGACGGGGCCGAGTCCCAGGCCAAGGCCTCGGCCCGGCGCTGGGGACGCGGCGAGCCGCTGTCGCCCATCGACGGGGTACCGGTCTCTCTCAAAGACCTGACCTCTTGTGCCGGCATGCCCTGCCGCGAGGGCTCGGCCACCACCTCCGACGAACTCTGTGACTTCGATGCCCCGCCGGTCACTCGCCTTCGAGAAGCCGGCGCCGTCATCCTCGGCAAGACCAACACCCCGGAATTCGGCTGGAAAGCGGTGACCGACAATCGCTTGTTCGGCGCCACCGCCAACCCCTGGGATTCCGGGCTGACCTCGGGGGGTTCCTCGGGCGGGGCCGCTGCTGCTGCCGCGCTCAACATGGGCGTACTGCATCAGGGCGGCGACTCGGGCGGCTCGATTCGTATCCCAGCCGCGTTCTGCGGCGTGTTCGGCTTCATGCCCACCTTCGGCTGGACCCCACAATGGCCGCCGGCCAAGATGACCACTCTGTCCAGCATTGGCCCTATCGTGCGCCATCCGCGGGATGCCGCCCGCATGCTCAACGTCATCGGCCGCTACGATTATCACGACCCGTACGCCCTACACGGCCAGCCAAACGACTGGGGCGTGGATCTGGACTGTGATCTGACCGGCCTGCGCATCGCCTACTCGCCGGATTTAGGCTATGCAGATGTCAACGGCGAGATCGCTACGCGCGTCAAGGAAGCGGCCGAGAACCTGGAAGCGCTGGGCGCGGAAATCGTCGAGGTCGATCCGGGCTTTGAGTCGCCCGTGGAGATCTTTCGCCGGCTATGGTTTACCGCCTCGCTGGAAGTCTATTCACAATGCGATAACAAACAGAAAGAACTGCTCGATCCCGGGCTGGTCGACAATGCTCGCAAAGCCGAGCACTGGGCCGCCATCGACCTGTTCCGGGCCTACGCCGAACGCGCTGAGCTGACGGCCAAGCTGGAGCACTTCAACCAGGACTATCACCTGCTGATGACCCCGTCGGTGCCCATCGAGCCCTTTGAAATCAATCAAGAAGTGCCGCCCGGTTCAAGCCTTACCGATTGGGAGGAATGGGCCCAGTTCTCTTATCCGTTCAACCTGTCCAACCAACCGGCGGCCAGCATCCCCTGTGGTTTCACCCGCTCCGGCCTGCCGGTGGGCTTTCAACTGGCCGGCGGGCGCTTCGACGATATCCGCGTGCTGCGCGCGGCCAACGCTTATCTGGATGCCTACCCGGCCCGTTTCCCGACCATGCCCAACCCGGCCGAGTTTGCTTAAGGATCAGGGCCGTCCTAAGACGAGATCGCCGGCTTTCACGCTCGGCTGCCGACACCGGCGGCCCGGGCATGAACACCGGCTACTTGTCGTCCCAGCCGTCGTTATCGAGATCGTTGAGCTTGCTGTAGTCGATGCTTTTGAACGACTCGCGCGAGCGGCGGTTCTGGTACCAAACATAAAAGCCCCAGACGGCGACGATCAGCAGGGCAATAGCAGCGATGATCCAGAGCGGGTTCATGATGGGCGCGCTTGATAGTGAATGGATAACCGAGCATGACACGTCTTTCTTGATTTGACGTCGTGCCTTGTTCACTTGTTTGGGTTCTCACCCGTTAATGCGGA
>DCKU01000007.1 GCA_002320455.1 Salinisphaera sp. UBA1666 | reverse complement strand
ACGCGGCCGCGGTCACGAAGTAGCCCAGCGCCATGACGACGCCGATATCGTCCGGGCCCTCGCCGAAACGAGCCGAGAACCAATAGGCCATCAAGGGGCCAACCAGACCGATGCCCACGCCGTTGAGGCTGTTGACGGCAAATAGGGTGAGTAGCAGCCGGTTCTCTTGGCGCTGGTCCGCGTCGGCGCCCACGCTGGCCGGCGCCGGAGCGGGCGGCGCGCGGTCGGTCGCGGCCGCCAGAAGCCCGATACAGACCAGCGAACCGGCCAGCGTCATCGCAAACAGCGGGCGATAGGCCAACGGGCCGTTGATCATGCAGGACAGCCAGCTCGGCAGCCCTGCTAGAAACGCGCCGATGCCCATGCCGGAAAAGCCGATGGCCATATTGAGGCTGTAGACACGACCACGCTGTTCGCGTGTCAGCGCCTGAGACAGCCAGGCCAGCTCCACGGGGGCGAACGGCCCGCTGCTGCCGTTGACGCCGCGCCCGAAGCCGCCTGCGAGCGTGGCCACAACGAGTGCGGCCGGATGCGCGGTGACGAGTGCCGTAAGGGCCGCGGCCGTCTGCGCGCATTCGAATACGATGAGAAAACGCTTGCGCCCGAAGCGATCCGAGGCCGGGCCCGAGACCATGACCAGCAGGGCGTCGAGCAACAGGCCGGCTGTAAACAAGCCGCCGATGGCGACGGCCGACCAGCCGAGTGCCGCCAGATACAGCGCGAAGGCGACGATGAGCGCGCCTTGGCCGATGCTGCGTGCGGCCCGCGCGCCCAGCAGCAGTTGGGTGTCGCGCGGCAGGCGCGTCAGCGTGTCGAGCACTCTCGGTCGTGCGCCTAAACCGGCGGGCCGCCAGCGGCCGGTGCCGTCACCTGATGCGCCCCACAGGCATGGATGGCGTGCTTGCCGCGGGCGGTCATGTCGCTGATAAACACGAACTGGTCGCGCATATCGAACGGGTAGGCACGGATCTTGTAGTGCGTGCCGTAAGGCGTCTCGGTCAGTACCACGTTCACCGGATGATCGAACGACAGGAACGCGCTGGTCAGCGCCACATCGGTCAGGGCCGCGCGCAGGGCGATGGCGTCGTGCTCGGGCGCGACATAGAACTCGGCCACGCACTGCAGCGTGGCCGCGCCGTCATTTCCGTTGACGATATTGGACGTCCATAGCGTGTCGTGCGGCACGGTGACCACGTTGTCGTCCGGCGTGTTGATGGCCACCGCGCGTAAGCCCACGTTGACCACCTCGCCGTAGTCATCGCCGAAGGTGACCCAGTCGCCCGGGCGGTAAGGGCGCTCGACGATTGCCACGATGCCGGCGATCAGGCTCGAGACATAATCCTTGAACGCGAAACCGATCGCCACGCTGGCCGCACCGGCAATCACCAGGAAGTTCTGGAATGTGACGTTGAAAATCAGCGGCACGATCCAGCAGATTGCGACGATCAAAAGCCCCAGCCGGGCCACCGGTACCGCGCCCAGCAAGAACAGCCGGGCCCGGCTGGGCCCGCGTTCAGCCAGATAGGGTAATAGACGACGCGCGAGAAAAATCAGGCCCCATGTGCCTGCGACGATCAGCGCGATCTTGATGAAGTTGATCTCGCCCATGCTGCGCATGAGCTGATCCGCCTGGGCTGCGGCCGAATCGGTTTTCGATATATCAGCCATGATTTATACGCTCGCGATCGGAAAGCCGGCGGCGGTGAGGCCCGACCGAACCGACGGGTAAGCGGCCGGCGCGCAGACCAGATCGCCGTTGTCGCGCTGCTCGACGATGCCCGCCGTGCGCAGCGCGGGCAACAGCCGGGTCGCGCCCGGCTCGGGCACGGTTCGGGTCAACAAGTCCAGGGGCAGTTGCCCGTGAATGAGCAGCGCCTGCAGCAGCAGAAGAGTCAGCGCGTGATCGGTATCCGGCAAGAGAAATTCTTCCAGGGCGATGACCCAGAGCGTCTGGTCGGCGCGCGAGCGCTCCGAGTCGCCGGCGGGCTCGTTCGCTGCCGGTTCAATGGGGGTGTGGGGCGCGTCGGCTTCGGCCGAATCATCGTTATCCACCTCGACCTGGCGCCGCAGGCTGCGACGCCACAGCCGCCAGGCCACCCAGGGTATGCCGCGGCTGCGAGCGGCCAAGCTCTGTAATACCTCGTGAGGCGTATCATCCTGGCCGGCGTTCATGATGTCGTCGCCGCTTTGGGCGTCGCGAAAGCGCACGCTGCCCGGTCCGTCGTATTCGGCGATCTCGGACAGCCAGCGACGCAGTCGCAGCGCATCGAACGGCTGGAAGATCTGCGGCGCCGGAAGATACGCATCGGCCTGTACGGCGCGGACCAGATACTGCCAGGCCCAACTATTGCAGGCCACGATGACCGGTCGCTTGAGGCCGTCGATGCGCGAAAGCAGGGCCCTGACGAGCGCCAGGCCGTGCAGGTCGCGCACGAACCAGTCCTCGAGCGCGGCGATGACGAGCGGCGCGCGGCCGTCTTCAATGACCGGCAGGTCGTACGCGTTGGCGCCGATGACGTCGCGCCTGGCCGGCGGCTCGAGTATTTCGTGGCCTTGTTGCTTCGCCCACGCGGCCATCACCTGATTGCGGTCGCCAGGCGGCATGACGATCAAGCGTCGCCCGCCCTCGGGCGGCGGCTCGCCAAGCCAGTCCGCCAGGCTCGCCGCCAGCTCGGCGACCAGCGGACCACAGGCCGGGGGCGAGGCGATCTCATCAAGCCGCTCGAGCGTGGAACGCCGCAGCCGATCGTCCGTGATCATCGGCGTGTCCGGCTTGCGCCGCAGGATCTCGCGGGCGCGCGTCAGCACGCGCGTCATCGCATCCTTGGTCGGCGTCGGCGGCGTTTCGTAGTCCGATAGCGGGATGAACGCCGCGAGCGCGTCCGGGACCTTAACCGGGTTGTTGTTCGCACGGGCCGACGTTGAAGTCATGAGCGACGATAATCGAAGAAAACGACCCGATTATACCGATGCTGCCGACTTGTTCGCGTGCCAGAAGGCGCGTATCACAACAGATGCAACTCTAATCCAGGTGTCACTCATGGCCGGTGGCTGGACCCGCGACGGCGGCGTACAAGAGCAGATTGATTCCACGGTCGACGACGGCGTGGCCGAGGCTCGAGCCCGTCTGAAAGGTGCCGGGCCAAGCCTGGCGTTTTGCGAAGACTGCGAGGCGCCGATCCCCGAACGTCGTCGCGAGCTCATCCCCGGCGTGCGTCGCTGTGTGGCCTGCCAGGCTGAGGCCGACGACGCCGGTGCCCCCGGCAATATGAACCGACGGGCCAGCAAGGACAGTCTGCTGCGCTGATCACGGGGCGGCTCCACGGCCATTGACAACGACACCGCCGTTCCCGACAGGCGCAGCGGCTTGAAAAAGCGATGAACAGCTCGCCAACCGAGAGGTCGGCCGGTTCAGCATTCGCTATGCCCCAGCCGGTCCCGGATGTTTGATGCCTTGCATGCGTCCGGCGCGGGAAAAGTGTCATCGCCGCTCTGCTAGACTGCGCGCCGCCGCCGGGCGCGGCGTTCCCTAGAATTCCGGTTTCATCAGGTGATCCGGCGAGCGTCGACGTTCTAATCGACGCCCGCCGGGTCGCGCGGTTTATGTTTGAGGCCCCATGCTGCAGCTGATCCGAGAGCACTGGTTGTCTAACATCCGGGCCGACATGTTGTCGGGCCTGGTGGTTGCGCTGGCCCTCATCCCCGAGGCGATCGCGTTCTCGATCATTGCCGGGGTGGATCCGAAGGTGGGGCTGTATGCCTCGTTTTCGATCTGTGTCGTGATCGCATTCACAGGCGGCCGGCCGGCCATGATTTCGGCGGCCACCGGGGCCATGGCGCTGGTGCTGGTGACCGTTGTGGCCCAATACGGCCTGGACATGATGCTGGCCACCACGCTGGCCACCGGCGTGTTCCAGATTCTGGCCGGGGTTTTGCGGCTGGGCAATCTCATGCGCTTTGTCTCGCGCAGCGTGGTCACGGGCTTTGTGAACGCGCTGGCGATTCTGATCTTTCTGGCCCAGCTGCCCGAGCTGACGAACGCCGCGTGGCCGGTCTATGCCATGTGTGCCGGCGCGTTGGCGATCATCTATCTGTTTCCCTACGTGCCGGTGGCCGGGCGCATCCTGCCGAGCCCGCTGGTGGCCATCCTGGTGATGACGACCATCTACATGGCTACGGGCGTGCATATCCATACCGTGGGCGATATGGGCGAGCTGCCGGACTCCCTGCCGTATCTGCTGATTCCCGACGTGCCGCTCAACCTGGAAACGCTGTCGGTAGTGGTGCCCTACGGTCTGATGCTGACCGTGGTCGGGCTGATGGAGTCGATGATGACGGCCACGATCGTCGATGATCTGACCGATACCGGCTCTAACAAGAACCGCGAGTGCGCCGGGCAGGGCATGGCCAACATCGTCACCGGTTTTCTGGGCGGCATGGCCGGCTGCGGCATGATCGGCCAGACCGTAATCAACGTGAAGTCCGGCGGACGTACACGTCTATCGACGCTCACGGCCGGTGTCGCGCTTCTGATTATGGTGGTGTTTCTGTCCGACTGGGTGGGTCAGATTCCCATGGCGGCTCTGGTGGCGGTGATGATCATGGTGTCGATCGGCACGTTCTCGTGGGAGTCGATTCGTGACCTGCCCAAGCACCCGCCCAGTACCAATATCGTGATGCTCACGGTGGTGGCCGTCGTGGTGGCCACGGGTAACCTGGCCATCGGCGTATTCGTGGGCGTTCTGCTGTCGGCGCTTTTCTTTGCCAACAAGGTTAGCCGGCTGCTCTATGTAGACAGCCGTCTGAGCGAGGACGGACAGACGCGGACCTATGACATTGCCGGCCAAGTGTTCTTTGCCTCAGCCACGACGTTTCGTCACGCCTTCGACTTCGACGAGGCGACCCCGAAGGTCACCATCGACGTGCACCGGGCGCATTTCTGGGATATCTCGGCCGTGGAAGCCCTTGACCGGGTGGTCCTGCGGTATCGTCGAGAAGGCGCAGACGTAGAGGTCATCGGGCTGAACCAGGCCAGTCGCACGCTGGTCGACAAGGTGGCTGTTCACGACAAGCCCGACGCCGAGAAGCTGCTCGAAGATACGCATTGAGAGGAGAGGGCATGACCGAGCGAACCATTGCGGCCTGTATCGACGGCTCGGCCTATGCCGCGGCGGCCTGTGATGCGGCCGTCTGGGCCGCGGCACGCCTGAGTGCGCCCTGTACGTTCGTGCACGTGATCAGCCGGCGCAAGCACGCCGCCGCCGGAGACTACTCGGGCCAGATCGGGCTGGGTTCGCGCGAGCACTTGCGCGACGAGCTGGCCGAGCTGGACGGCGCGCGCGCCCGGTTGGCCCGCGAGCGCGGTGCCGATCTGCTGGACAGCGCTGCTCGTCGAGCCGCCGCGGCCGGTCTGGACGCCCCGGCCCGTATTCAGCGCAACGGTGAGTTGCTGCCTGCACTCCAGCACGTCGAAGACGATATCCGCCTGCTGGTGATCGGCAAACGCGGCGAGTCGGCCGGCGACGAGGCCCATCTGGGGTCGAATCTGGAGCGCGTGATTCGCGGCATGGCCTGCCCGATATTGATCACGACACCGCATTTTGTGCCGCCCCAACGCGTGCTGATTGCCTACGACGGCAGTGCGACCGGGCAGAACCTGATCCAGCGCGCGGCAGCCACCCCGCTTCTGTCCGGTGTAGAAGCGCATCTGGTTTACGTCGGCAGCGCCGAACAGGCCGAGCGCGCCGCGCTGGAAGAGGCCGCAGATACGCTGCGAGGCGCCGGTGCCCGCGTCCAGACCGCGGTCTTGTCCGGCGACGTCGAACCGGCGCTACATGCTTATCAACGCGATCAGAACTGCGATCTGATGGTAATGGGCGCCTATGGCCATACCCGTATTCGTCACATGCTGGTGGGCAGTACCACGACCGATATGATCCGCCGGGCCGAAGTCCCCGTACTGATTACGCGTTGAGTTTTTATACGCCAGCGAACTGTCATGTCGCACGCTTCAGATGAACTGGGCGCACCGGGGCCGGCCGGCTGGGCGCATCACGGCCAGGCGCGCCCGGCATTCGCGCGCGAGCCGGGCCCGGGGGAAGAGTCGGTCTGGGATTACCCGCGCCCGCCCGTGGTGCGGCCTGATGCGCGCGCGGTCGTCGTTCAGCTGGGCAACCACGTCGTTGCCCGGTCGGATGCCACGTACCGGCTGTGCGAAACCGCAAGCCCGCCGACGTTCTATATCCCCAAGACCGCAATCGATTCGTCGGTACTGGTGCCCAGCCGGAGCGCATCGTGGTGCGAGTGGAAGGGCCGGGCGCGCTATTGGCACGTCGTCATTGGCGATACACGAATCACTGATGCCGCCTGGGGATATCCGGAGGCGAGCGGCGCGTATGCCTGTCTGGCCGATACGCTCGCGTTTTATCCATCCCGGCTGGCGTGTTTCGTGGCTGGCCAGCGTGTTCTTGCCCAGGGCGGCGGTTTTTACGGCGGCTGGGTGACGCCGGAGATCGTGGGCCCGTACAAGGGCGAGCCGGGTACGAGCGGCTGGTAGTGTCACATTTAGACACGCCCGGCCAACGCGGTAATATCAATACATCATAACCTCGAGGCCTTGTCGTGATGGATGATCTCAGAGACCGCATTGCACTCGTCACCGGCGCCTCTCGCGGCATTGGTGCGGCCACGGCGATCGCACTGGCCGAGGCCGGCTGTAACGTCGCGATCGGTTACAACAATTCGCGCAAGGCGGCCGAAGCGGTCGCCGCACGCGTACGTGAACTCGGCCGCCAAGCGGTCCTCATTCCGGCTGATATCGCCGCCCACGCCGCAGCCGAAACGCTGGTCGGCACCACAGAAGCCGAGCTCGGCGGCGTGGATGTCCTTATCAACAACGCCGGCATTAATCCGGTCTATGGCATCGACGAGCTCAACCTGGAGCGCTGGCAGGCCACGCTACAGACCAACCTAACGTCGTCGTTCATGGTCTCGCAACGCGTGATTCCCGGCATGCGCCAGCGTGGGTGGGGGCGACTCGTCATGATGTCGTCGGTTGCGGCACAGATCGGCGGCGTCATCGGCCCGCACTACGCGGCCAGCAAGGCCGGCCAGTTGGGCCTGATGCGCAGCTATGCCGATCTGTTGGCCGGTACGGGCGTAACCTCGAACGCGATTGCGCCGGCTCTGATCGCCACCGACATGATCAACGATAACCCCGACATCACCCCGGATCTTATCCCGGCCGGCCGGTTTGGGCAGGTCGATGAAGTGGCGGCCCTGGTCGTGCATCTGGCGCAGAACGCCTACATCACGGGGCAGACGTTCAACGTCAACGGGGGCAAGGTGATGAGCTAGGGCGTGTCAACACGTCACGCATTCGTTCACCCACAGATTCTGTGGATAACCAGGTGCATAGATCGACCGCCGCGCCGGAACCAAAGGCTCGCTATGGCACGGTTAGTTTTTGACCACTTCATCACCGGCCAATAGTCCACGACTCGAACAAGCCACAGCCGTTAGAATAGTGCTCGCTTACGTTCCAACGCATCTCGCAGGCCCTGCATGATTCGCACCGTCGTCAACGGCAAAATCCATCGTGCCACCGTGACTCAGGCGGATCTGCACTACGTGGGCTCGATCACGATCGATGCTGACCTGATGGCCCGTGCCGACTTCGTGGAAGGCGAGAAAGTGCTCATCGTAGACGTGACCAACGGTGCACGTCTGGAGACCTATGTTATCGAGGGGGCCGCGGGCAGCGGCGTCATCGGTATCAACGGAGCGGCGGCTCATCTCATCGACGTGAGCGATCTCGTGATCATCATGAGCTTTGTCGGCCTGACCGAGGCCGAACGTCAGACCCACGGGGCGCGTGTGGTGCACGTGGATGCCGATAATCGAGCCATTGAAGCGTCGACGGATCTCGCCGCGCCGGCCTGTGGCAGCGACGAAGTCGACGGTCGCGGCAGCTCGCCCAGCCACGGCTAGTGGCCCGCCGGGCGTGGCACTGCACACTGCGACGACGACTCAGCTGCTAAAAGACCCGGACCCGTCGGCGCTGCCGCTCACCTTCACGATCTGCCCGTATTTCCAGGCATGGTTGTCGGCGCCGTGGCCGATCGCAGCGTTGGTGAAAAGAGCAACGCGCGTCAGATCGACATGGTCGCCGATGATATCGATCATGAGCGCTGGGTCATCGCCAACGGCGCAGTTATGAAAATCGCCGAGAACGACGGCAGCCACGCGCTCAAACAGCCGGGTTCGCGTGACCTGATGCAGGCAACGCTCCAGCCGAAACGCGGCTTCTCCCACGTCTTCGAGTAACAGCGCAAGGGGCTGATCGCCGCGCGGCTGTAGATCGAGATCGGCGATGCTCGCCAGCACCGTCAAGTTGCCGCCCCACAGTTGTAGCGGTCCTTCACAGCGTGGGCCGGCGATATGGCGTGGGGTCTGTTGTGTTTGGCCCCTGCCGAGTACGGCCACCAGGCTTCGCACGCTGGCCGCGAAACCCGTCTGTCTGTCGTCTGGCCAATCGCGGATCAAGTCGGCAGCGACGGGCGCGTGTACGGCGGTCTTGTGATGTGCGGCAAATGCACAAGCCAGGGCCGTGATATCCGAGTGGCCGATCAGCGGGCGATCGGCCTGGATTCGATCCCATTGGATCCCGTCGATGAGTTGGGCGCTGCCGTATCCGCCACGCAAGCACCACACGGCGTCGATATCCGGCGCTTCAAACGCTTCATGCAGATCCACCAGCCGTTGCTGACGCGTGCCTGCCAGATAGCGATGATGTTCGTGAATATGGCGCCCGGGCAATGCCGTGATGCCCGCGGCTTTGAGCAGCTGTGTGATTGCCTCGATGCGCGCGTCGCTGATAGCGCCGGCCGGAGCAATCAAGGCAATGCGCCAACCGCCGAGGCCGGCTAGCGCCTGTACAACGAGGTGACTCGCGGTCGGGGGGGAAGCGGGCGCGTCGGCGTTCATCGATCAAATAGCCGGGTGGGTGAATACATTCCGTGAGGTGTTCGGGCGGTGTTTGGCCGTTGCTTTCAGTCTGGAGACAAGAGGCAGGAGCGCCGATATCGATCGCCGCCTGTGCCTTCGACAGAGTAGCGTCATTGCACATGGATAACAGTCCGCGATAATCGCGGTTTATCGAGACAACCGTATCGAAGGACAGGCATGAGCGACACTGATCACGAACTGCGCTATATCTGCGAGCTGGACGGCGACGAGATCATTCTCGAGGCCAGGAGCGCACAGGAAGCCGCCGAGCGCGCGGTCAACCGCCACGCCGCAACCCACGGCAGCGGGACGTATACCGTGACCGTGTCAGAGGCCACCGACTATGATCTGCCGCTCATCGCCGGCGACGACTACGTCGTGACCGTATGAGACGCCGATCGATGCTTTGGTTCGCCGGCGGCCTGGTCGCGCTTGCCGGCCTGGGCGGTTGTATGTCGCTGGCGGGCAGTGACCGAAGCGCGCCGGCATCGGATGCGGGTGTCGATGCGCTGGAAGACACGCCCTCGGCCGACACGCCTGCGGCCCGGCTGGCCGATGCGCTTGCCGTTATCTACGCCGATTCGCCCTATGCCGGTGAGCTGCGCTATGCGGCAACGTTGACCGATCTCAACAACGACGCGCAGCCGGATGCGATTGCCTACGTACAGGGTCCGAATGGCTGCGATGAGGGCTGTGATCTGTTCATATTCCAGGCCCGTGATGCACGGCTCGTGGCGATCAACCGTCTGCCGCTCGCGCGCCCGCCGCTCACCCGCAGCGACGTCCAGGATAACGACACCGGCGGCTGGGTAGGCCTGGCCACGCGCGTGGCCGGTCCGGGCGACAGCGCCGACGCCGTCCAGCGTCTTCGGTCTGCCGGCGGTGCCTATCAACCCGCCGAGGTGAGCAAGCCCGGGCCGACGCGTACGCTCATCGCCGACATGCTTGATACGAAACGCGTGCCGGCGCCGCCGCCCGGCGATTAATCTCGGCGTGAGCACGCGAGCGGTCTTCGGTTTCGTGCTGATCGACGGGTTCTCGATGATGGCCTTCGTCGCGGCCACCGAACCGTTGCGGATCGCCAATCGCCTGCTCGATCAGTCGGCCTACGAGTGGTCGATGATCGGCGCCGGCCGGCCGAACGACGCCGTTGTGGCATCCAACGGCATGCGCGTCTTGCCGGACGCGCATATGACAACCATCGAGACATTGCCCTGGCTGGCCGTCTGTAGTGGCTTTCGCTCGCATGTCGGCTCCTCCACGGCGCTATATCGCTGGCTGGCCCGGCTTGATCGACAGGCAACGACCTTGGGCGGAATCGATACCGGATGTTTCGCGCTGGCCGAGGCCGGCCTGCTGGATGGTCAGGTCGTCACCCTTCATTGGGAGAGCCTGCCGGCGTTTCGCGAGCGTTTTTCGGCGGTCACGGCCGTTGAATCTCTCTACGAAACCGGTGATCGACGCTTTTCCTGTGCCGGCGGTATGGCGGCCACCGACATGATGCTGGCCGATATCCGTCAGCGACACGGCGCGGCCTTGGCCGCGGCCGTGGCCGAGCAGCTCATTCACGCCCGCGCTCGTGTGCCTGACAGTCGCCAGCGGCGGTCTCTGGTGGAGCGGCTGAACAGCCACGACCCGGTGCTGGTGCGGGCCGTTGCCTTGATGGAGTCGCATATCGAATCGCCCCTGTCGCTGGCCGAGATCGCCCGTCGCGCGGGGCGCTCGCCCCGCGCCGTGGAGCGCGCCTTCCAGGCCGCGCTCGGCTGCTCGCCGGGCGCGCATTACCGGGCGCTTCGCCTGGCCCGGGCCCGGGATCTTTTGAGGGCCACCGATCGCTCGATGACGGACATTGCGTTGGCCTGCGGATTTTCGTCACCGGCGCGGTTTTCACGTGTTTTCAAAAACCATGTCGGTGTTGCGCCAAGCGCCTGGCGACGAGCGGATCAGCCGGCTAAAAAATAAAGTCGATGACGAGGCCGGTGGGTCGCGCAGGCGCGGAAAAAGCGCGTAGATTGAGCAGTGCGATCTGTTTTCTGCCGCTTACGCCAACATGCACGTTTTTGCTAATCCGCTGGGCGCTGGCCCGCTGTATTTCGACAATCTGACGACCGCCGAAGGCACGCCCGTGGCCTATGACCCGCAGGCCCGTGCGTTCATCCCCACGCCGCCGTTCTGTGCCAACCGCGAGCGTATCGGTTGTAACTGGATTGCGCCCGAAGAAGGCGCGTTCTGTCGTGCCTGTGCCATGACCGCGCTGGCCCCCGACCCGTCGCTGGAAGACGCCATTCCCGACTGGGCGGCCACGGAGCTTGCCAAGCGCTGGGTCATCGATAACTTGGGTCGCTGGCAGTGGTTCCGACCGGAGGACCCGGGGACGCGACCGACGTTTCATATGCTGGCCGAAGCCAACGACGAGCCCGCGCCCATGGGTCACGGCGGCGGCGTGGTCACCATCAGCGTCTCCGAGGCCGACCCGGTCGTGCGCACCAAGCGTCGCCAGGCCCTGGGCGAGCCGTATCGCACGATGATCGGGCACATGCGCCATGAAATCGCCCACATGTTGTGGTGGCGCCTGGCCCTACGCGATGATTTTCTGGCGGCGTTTCGCCAGGCCATGGGCGACGAGCGCGACGACTATTCTCAGGCGCTGAAACGGCATTACGAGAACGGCCCGCCGGCCGACTGGCCCACGCGCTTCATCTCTTCGTATGCCTCAGCGCACCCGCACGAGGATTGGGCCGAAACCGTGTCGCATCTCATGCATCTGACCGATATCACCGACAGTTTCGTGGCTGCCGGGCTGTCGTCGCCCCAGCTGCCCGGACCACACTGGAACCCGTACGCCGAAGTCGATACGGCGCGCCTGATTCGCGTAGGCGCTGACGTGGCCGCCGGCGTGAATCACATCAACCGTTCGATGGGCCTGGGCGATCTGTATCCGTTCATGTTGTCGGAGCCGGTGAGCCAGAAGCTGGCGTTCGTGCATGAGTGGTTGCGGCGGGGGGCGCAAGGGTGGTGATCATCCTGCGGTGGCTGGCTCATGGATAAATGTCGCTCGGGCGTTTGAACAACTCACGAGCGGGTTTTACCGGGCGGTTTCGCACTGCTGTGCGAGTCACCTTTATTTGCTTGTCCAAATAAAGGTGACCCAAACAAAGGACCCCCTACATAGCCGCCG
>DCKU01000087.1 GCA_002320455.1 Salinisphaera sp. UBA1666 | reverse complement strand
GTCGGCGCCGTTGATCACGCCGGCGGTCGGAAAATCCGGCCCCGGCAAATGGGTCATCAGTTCGTCGATGGTAACGTCGTCGTTGTCGATGACCGCCAGGCAGGCGCCGATAATCTCGCGGATATTGTGCGGCGGGATATTGGTCGCCATGCCGACAGCAATCCCCGTGCCGCCGTTGACCAGCAGATTGGGCAGGCGCGTCGGCAGCACCGCCGGCTCGGATTCCGACTCGTCGTAGTTCGGAATGAAATCGACCGTGTCCTTGCCGATATCAGCCAGCAGCTCGTGGGCGAGCTTGTCCATGCGCACTTCGGTGTAACGCATGGCCGCCGGCGCGTCGCCGTCGATCGAGCCGAAGTTGCCCTGGCCGTCGACCAGGACATAGCGCATAGAGAAATCCTGGGCCATACGCACGATGGTGTCGTAGACGGCCGAATCCCCGTGCGGGTGATACTTACCGATGACGTCACCGACCACACGGGCCGACTTCTTGTAGGGCTTATTCCAGTCGTTGGACAGCTCGGCCATGGCATAGAGCACGCGCCGATGCACGGGCTTCAAACCGTCGCGCACGTCCGGCAGCGCGCGGCCCACGATCACGCTCATGGCGTAGTCGAGATACGACTGGCGCATCTCGTCTTCGAGGTTGATCGAGAGAATCTCTTTTGCGACGTCGGCCATAGATCGCTTCGTTTCGGGTCGGACGCCTGCCAACGTCGGGCCACCTAAAGCCGATCGCGCGATGCGCGCGGCCGCTGAGGCACGTGCCCGATGAAAGCGCTAGCGCTAAGCGCGGCATATTACCACAGGGCAAAGATAAAACCTTGCCGTATCGGCCCGCGCGACGCTGGCCCACCCAATTCCGTAGGATATGCCCAAATCCGAAGACACAGCGGAGCCGCGCGCTGCCGCCGAGCCTTTCATGCGACATGTCGACACCCTGATTCATGCCCGCTGGATCGCGCCGATGAGCGGCGCAACGCGACTGCTCGAACAGCACACGATCGCTATCGCCGACGGCGAGATCGTGGCCGTGGCCCCACAAGACGAGGCACGCGAGGCGTTTACCGCCGACGACGTGGTCGAGCGTCCCGATCACCTGCTGGTGCCCGGCTTCATCAATACCCATACCCACGCCGCGATGAATCTTATGCGGGGTATCGCCAACGATAAGCCGCTAATGCCGTGGCTGACCGAAAACATCTGGCCCATCGAGGCCGCGGAAATGAATCGTGAATATGTGGCCGACGGTACCGATCTGGCCATGGCCGAGATGATTCGCTCGGGCACGACTTGCTTCAACGATATGTATTTCTTCCCTGACGTGGTCGCCGATCGCGTCGACGCGGCCGGCCTGCGGGCAACGCTCGGCATGATCGTCATCGATTTTCCAACCGCCTGGGCCAGTGAGCCGGCCGAGTATTTCGACAAGGGCCTGGCCCTGCACGACCGCGTCAAGGCCCACCCCCGGATCAATACCGCGTTTGCCCCGCACGCGCCTTATACCGTCTCAGACGGGCCGCTGGACAAGATCCGCACCTATGCCGACGAGCTGGACGTGCGTATCCATATGCATATCCATGAGACCGCGGGTGAGGTCAGCGACGGCTTGAACCAGCACGGCAAACGGCCGCTGGCCCGCCTCGACGAGCTGGGGCTGGTCAACGACAACCTGATGGCGGTGCATATGACCCAGCTTACGGGCGCCGAAATCGCCCGTTGTGCTGCGCGCGGCGTACAGGTGCTGCATTCACCGGAATCCAACCTCAAGCTCGCCAGCGGCCTCTGCCCGGTCCAGGGCCTGCTGGATGCTGGCGTCAACGTCGCACTCGGCACCGACAGCACGGCTTCGAACAACGACCTGGACATGATCGGCGAAATGCGTACCGCGGCTTTCATCGGCAAGATCGCCGCCGACGACGCCGCGGCCCTATCGGCGGACACGGCTCTGGCCATGGCCACCGTCAACGGCGCCAAGGCATTGGGAATCGCCGAGACCACCGGCTCGATCGCTATCGGTAAACAGGCCGATCTGGCCGCGATCGATTTGTCGGCGTTGGAGACGCGCCCGCTGTTCGATCCGATCGCCGCCCTCGTCTACAACACCAGCCGCGAGCAGGTCAGCGATACCTGGGTCGCCGGCCAGGCGCTGATGAAAGCGCGTCGCCTGACCACTCTCGACGAGGCCGACGTGATGTCGCGCGCCAACGCCTGGGGCCAGCACCTGGCGCGCTACGCCTGAAGACACTGCCACGCGTATTCGAACCCGCACCCCCAGGTTTAGCGTGCAGCCCCGCCTGTGGGCCGCTTCACGAACCGTTGCGGCAGCAGACAACGAGAAGGCCGGCTTATCAAGGCGCCTCCAAGGCCGCGACTTCGCGCATAGTAAGCGCCAGAAAACCGAGATTTAAAACGGACACCACATGCCCAGCAATCAACAAAGCGAACTCGATAAATTCGATGCAATGGCCGCCAACTGGTGGGATCCGGACGGCGAGATGAAAGCGCTGCACGACATCAACCCGCTGCGCACGGACTACATCGAGCAACGCGCAGGCCTGAAAGGGCTCAAGGTGCTGGACGTCGGCTGCGGCGCCGGCGTACTGGCCGAGGCCATGGCCCAGCGCGGGGCACACGTCACGGGCATCGACCTGGCCACGGATACCATCGAAGCCGCCAAGCGCCACGCCGAGCAGGCCGGCCTGGATATCGACTACCGCGTAATCTCCTCGCGCGAACTGGCCGCCGAACAGGCCGGCGCTTTCGACATCGTCGTGGCCTATGAAATGCTTGAGCACGTCGACGAGCCCGCGCATACGGTCGACGACTGTGCCCGCCTCGCGGCGGCCGGCGGCGATCTGTTTTTTTCCACCATCAATCGCAACCCGATCTCCTGGGCCGCGGCGATCGGCGCCGGCGAATATATTCTGAGGCTGCTGCCGCGGGGCACGCACGAATACGCCAAGCTCATCAAACCGGCCGAGCTGTCGGCTTGGTGCCGCGCCTCTAGCCTGCACGTGGCTGATCTGACCGGCATGTTCTATAACCCGATCTTGCGCCGCGCCACACTCGGCCACCGGCCGGATGTGAACTATTTCATCCACGCCACCAAGCCGGGCGCCTGATCGTGGGCGGTGCTACCCAGCGCGCGGTGCTCTTCGATCTGGACGGTACCGTCGTGCATACCGCGCCCGATCTGGCCGGTGCAGCCAACGATATGCGTGAAAAACGCGGCCTGTCTCGTCTGCCTGAAACCGAGCTGGCGCCGCTGTGCTCCTACGGCGGTCGCGGCATGATCGGCAAGGCCTTCGGGCTCGCGCCGGGAGACGCCGGCTACGACGTCCTGTATCACGAATTCATGCACACCTATCAGGCGCGAATGACACGAGACTCGCATCCTTTTGACGGGATGCGCGAACTCGTCACCCGGCTGGCCGCGCAGGATATCGCCTGGGGCATCGTCACCAACAAGCCGGAGTACATGGCCGTGCCGCTCATGGATCACCTAAACTTCGCCCCCCGTGCCGGCTGTGTCATCGGCGGCGATACGGCCGGTGTGTCCAAACCCGATCCCGCGCCGATCATTCTGGCCTGCAAACGCATGGGTATAGAGCCGGCGCGCTGTATCTACGTGGGCGATTCGGACCGTGATATCGCGGCCGGCCAGGCCGCCGGCATGCCCACGATCACCGCCGGCTACGGCTATATCCCGGCGAATGAGAACGCGGGCGATTGGCCGGCCGATCGATACGTCGATTCGGTGTCTGCCCTCGATGAAGCGATCGCCGCACTTTTCAGCCAAATTCTTTAAGGAAGCTCTGCATAACCTCT
>DCKU01000175.1 GCA_002320455.1 Salinisphaera sp. UBA1666 | reverse complement strand
TGCGCGCGCCTGGTCGTCGTCAAGCCGCGCTACCGTGCAACAAGCACGCTACGCGCACCTTTCCTCGCCAGCCACGCGCAAAACACCCGGCGCGACCGCGACAGGTTGTGCAGAGCTTCCTTAGGCAGCGGCGCCGACAACGCCCGGGCCGCCGGTCGTGGGCTGCCACGATCAAGATGAGCAACGCCGCACGGCCAACGGGTCTAACCCGAAGAGCCAAGCGCTAATTACGGATTGAACTGCGGGTTGCCCAGGCTAGGCGGCGCCGTGAACGCCTGCTGTTCTTGGCCTTCCACGATCGGCTTGATGATAATGGCCACACGACGATTTTGGGCGCGTCCGGCTTCGGTGTCGTTGCTGGCCACGAACTCGGTCTCGCCGCGCCCCCAGGTCAGGACACGCTGCGAGTTGACACCGCGCGACTCCAGAAACTGGGCCACGGCCTGGGAACGGGCCTGCGACAGCTGCAGGTTATGCTCGCTGCTGCCCGTGCTATCGGTGAAGCCGACCACGTGAATCGCGGTCTTGTCGTAATCCTTCAATACGTTGGCGATGCTATTGAAGGTGTTCTGGGCGTTGGGCGTCAAGCTCGCGCTATCCACCGGGAACGACGCATCGCTGGCCACACCGACCTGCAACGTGTTGTTGCCAAGCTCGGTGATTGAAAGCTGATTGGCCGCCTGCTGCTCGGCCAGCTTCTGGCTCAGCTCAGCCTTCTGGCGATCCATGTAGTGCCCCACACCGGCCCCGGCGAGCGCGCCGACGGCCATACCGATCGCGGTATTGGTGCCAGACTTGTCGCCCAGCATGGAACCCACGACGCCGCCAACGGCGGTGCCGATCCCGCCGCCGATCTTGGCCCGGCGGTTAGGATCCCCCGCACAGGCGGTAACGGCCAGCGTGGCGCTAAGCGCGATTATGACGGGCAAACGTGTCGTACGCATCGACATCATCGGTGGTTCCTTTCGATACAACAGTAGAATCAGGACGTGTTCTTCTTCCGGCGATTACCGTTTTTGGACCGTCGATTCCCGTTTTTGTTGCCCGACTTGCCGGATTTGTTGGATCCGCCGCCGGACTTGGCCTCGCTCGACGAACCACTGCCGGCGCTATTCTCACCGGCGCGCACGCTGGCACGTTCCTCGACCGGCTCGAAGTCGATCTTGCGCTCGTCGAGATCCACGCGTGCGACCTTGACGCGCATCTTGTCGGCCAGGCGATAGATACGGCCCGAGCGCTCGCCCTTAAGGGCACGCGCCTTGGCATCGAAATGATAGAAATCACTCGACAGGCTGGACACATGCACCAGCCCGGTCGCGAAGATGCCCTCGAGTTCGACGAACAGCCCGAAGCCGGTCACGCCGGTCACGGTGCCGTAGAACATCTCGCCCAGGGAGTCGCGCATGTACTCGCACTTGAGGAAGTCGTCGACGTCTCGCGTGGCATCGTCGGCGCGCTGCTCGGCTTCGGAACAGGTCTGGCCGAGCTGCTCCATGGCCGCCTTGTCATACTCGAAGTTCAGCGGTTTGCCGCCGGCCTCGAGATGCTTGATCCCGCGATGCACCAGCAGATCCGGATAGCGCCGGATCGGCGAGGTGAAATGCGCATAGTCGTCCAGCGCCAAGCCGAAGTGGCCGTCGTTGTGCGGCGAGTAGACCGCGCGCTGCATGCTGCGCAGCATGACCGTCTGGATCAGATGCGCATCTGGGCGCGTGGCCGCCTGGGCCAGCACCTTGGCGAAGTCACCGGCCTGCGGATCGTCGCCGCCGGTAAGGGTCAGGCCGCGCTCGGCCAGAAACGATCGCAGATCTTCCAGCGAATCCGCCGTGGGCGTGGCGTGCACCCGATAGAGCAGCGGGATCTTGCGCTTGCCGAGATACTTCGCCGTCGCCACGTTGGCCGCGATCATGCACTCTTCGATGATCTTGTGCGCAACATTGCGCTCGGTGGGCACAATGCGCTCGATTTTGCGATCGGCGTTGAACTCGATCTTGGTGGCCTGGGTCTCGAACTCGATCGCGCCGCGCTCACGCCGCTGGGCCAGCATAGCCTTGAACAGGCTGTGCAGATCATCCAGCGGGGTCTTCAGCGCCTCGTAGCGACCCGGCAGGTTGTCGGGGTTGTCCAGCCAATCGGCCACCTGCTCGTACAGCAGGCGCGCGTGCGAGCGGATCACCGCTGAGTAGAACTTCGAGGCTTGCAGCTCGCCGGTGTCGTTGAAGCGCATCTCGCAAACCACCGCGAGGCGATCGACGTCCGGGTTCAGCGAGCACAGCCCGTTGGACAGGGCTTCCGGCAGCATCGGCACGACGTGGTCGGGAAAATACACCGACGTCGCCCGCTCGACGGCCTCGACGTCCAGCGGTGAATCCTTCTGCACGTAATGCGATACGTCGGCGATGGCTACCCACAACTTATAGCCACGCGGCGTCTTCTTGGCATAGACCGCGTCGTCGAAGTCACGGGCGTCAGCGCCGTCGATGGTCACCAGCGGCAGATCGCGCAGATCGACACGGTCTTTCTTGTCGGCCTCGGCCACGGCATCGCCACAGGCCTTGGCCTGTTCGATGACCTCGGCCGGGAACTCGTGCGGAATACCGTGCGAGCGGATAGCCACCTCGATCTCCATGCCCGGCGCCATACGATCGCCCAGCACTTCGATGACCTCGCCCACCGGCTCGCTGCGCTTGGAAGGCACTTCCACGATGCGCACGGTCACAACATCGTTGTTCTCGGCGCCGCCGCGCTTGTTCTCGGCGATCCGGATCTCGTGGGGGATGCGCTGGTTGTCGGGCACCACCATGGATACGCCCGACTCGACCACGAAACGGCCCACGATGGTCTCGTTGACCCGCTCGAGCACCTCGACGATGCGGCCTTCGCGGCGTCCGCGCTGGTCACGGCCGGTGACATGCACCACGACTTTGTCGCCGTGCATGACCTGTCGCATCTGTCGCGGCGCCAAGAACACATCGTCGCCGTCGGTATCCTCGGGCAATAAGAACCCGAAACCGTCGCGATGACCCTGCACGCGCCCGCGCACCAGATCCATCTTGTCGATGGGGCCCAGCGCGCCGCGACGATTTTCCAGCAGCTGGCCGTCGCGCAGCATCGCGCGCAGGCGATGTTCAAACGCCTCGGCGGCATCATCATCGAGCGCGTAATACTCGATGAGCTCGTCGTGGGTCATGGGATGGCCTTCAGCCGCCAGATCGTCGAGTACGAGCTGTCGGCTGGGTACAGGACTGTCGTAGGCGCCCTGCTCGGCCTGGTGGTTGGGGTCGCGTTCGCGCCAGTCGGCGGCGCGATCGTCGTTTGGCTTACTCAATATCTCGCTCCATAGACCGCGTACGATACCGGAAGTAAAAAATCGCTCAAGCAGTAATTGACAACTTATTGCGTGGCCACTACATTACGTGCTCTTCGTTGCCCGGGTGGCGGAATTGGTAGACGCGCTAGCTTCAGGTGCTAGTGACCTAACGGTCGTGGAGGTTCAAATCCTCTCCCGGGCACCAGAATACGAAAGGCCCGGATCGCCAGCAGGCGGTCCGGGCTTTTTTTTGTCTTGAAACAGGTGCTTATCGCCTGTTTTTCAAGCCCGACATCATAGACTGGAGCCTCACGTGACCAACGACTGGCTGGCCGGCCTGCCCAAGGCCGAGCTACATCTGCATATCGAGGGCACGCTCACGCCCGAACAACAATTCGAGCTGGCCGAGCGTAACGACATCACCCTGCCCTACGACAACGCCGAGTCGCTGCGCGCCGCGTACGAGTTCGAGGACTTGTCCGCGTTTCTTGCGCTTTATTACCAGGGCATGGACGTACTCATCACGCGCGATGATTTCTACGATCTAGCCATGGCCTATTTCGAGCGGGCCGCAGCCGATGGTGTCCGTCACGCCGATATCTCGTTCGACCCCCAGGCGCATCGCGCGCGGGGCGTCACTCTGGATACCTGCTTCGACGGCCTGCTGACCGCCATGCGCGACGCAAGTGCCCGCCTGGATGTCTCCAGCGCGCTCATCATGAGCTTCATGCGGGATCGCGACGCCGACGAGGCCGCCGAGGTGCTTGAAGACGCCGCGCCCTGGTACGGCGAGATCGCGGCCATCGGCCTGGACAGCGCTGAGGTCGGCAACCCGCCGGAGAAATTCGCCGCCGTGTTCGCCCGTGCGGCAGAACTGGGGATTCCCCGCGTGGCCCATGCCGGCGAAGAAGGCGGGCCCGAGTATGTCACCGGCGCGCTGGACGTGTTGAACGTCTGTCGGATCGACCACGGCGTGCGCGCCATGGAAGACCCGGAACTGGTGGCCCGTCTGCGCGAGTCGCGCATGCCGCTGACCGTCTGCCCGCTGTCTAATGTGTATCTGAAAGGCGTGGCCCGGCTCGAGGACCACAATCTGCCCGCCATGATCGCCGAGGGGCTCAACGTCAATATCAACTCGGACGATCCCGCCTATTTCGGCGGCGGCATGGTCAATAACTTTGCGGCCTGCGTGGCGGCCTTCGACTGGGACGAGGCCATGTGTCGCATGATCGCGGCCAACGGCGTACGCGATGCCTTTATGCCGGCCGATCGTCGCGAAGCCGTGCTGGCCGAGATCGAAGCCTACATGGGCGCCTAACGCGCCGCCAGGCCGCCGGTGTCAGTCAGCGCCCCGGCGGCCTGTCTGGTCCGACCCTAGGCGATATCGAGACCAGGTCTAGGTCAGATCTACGCCAGAAACGCGAAATAAGCCACGAACACCGCGAACAGTGCATACAGAATCGGGTGTAGCTCGCGAGCCCGCCCGGCACACACCATCGTGACGGGATAGATCACCAGCCCCAGCGCGATGCCGTTGGCGATACTGTAGGTCGCCGGCATGGCGATCAGCGTAAGAAACGCCGGCACCGCGATTTCCAGGCGTTTCCAGTCGATCTCGTCGAGCGCGGCCACCATGAGTACGCCCACGATGATCAGCGCGGGTGCCGTGACGTTGGCGGTAACCACGGCCAAAAGCGGCGAAAAGAACAGGGCCAACCCGAACAGCGCGGCGGTCACCAGCGCCGAGAAGCCGGTCCGCGCGCCCGTGGCCACCCCGGCGGTCGACTCGATATATGACGTGGTCGGCGAGCTGCCGATGACGGCCGAGGCGACCACCGACGAGGAATCGGCCAGCAGCGCCGCCCGCGCGCGCTGCATGCGATTGCCCTGCATGAGCCCGGCCTTGCTGGCGACCGCCATCAGCGTGCCCGCGGTGTCGAAGAACTCGACGAACAAAAACGTCAGCACCACCACGGCCAGATTCAGCGTGAAGACCTCTTCCGGATGGGCGAACAACTGACTGACGGCCACGCCGAACACCGGGCCTACCGAGGGAATCGCGGAGACCACCGCCGTCGGAATATCGATCACGCCGGTGGCCATGCCGGCCAGCGAGGTGGCGACCATGCCGAAGAAGATCGCGCCGGGAAAGCGACGCAGCATGAGGGCCACCGACGCCACGAGCCCGAAGATCGTCAATAGCGTGGCGGGTGCTGTCAGATCACCCAGCGTGACCAGCGTGGCCGGGCTGTCGACCACGATGTCCGAATCCTCGAGGCCGATCAGCGCGATGAACAGGCCAATACCACAGGCCGCGGCCAGCTTAAGATCCAGCGGGATCGCATCGAGAATCATCTCGCGAATCCGAAACAGCGTGATGGCCACGAAGATCAGCCCGGAGAACAACACGCCGACCAGCGCGGTCTGCCAGGACACGCCCATCCCCAGCACCACCGAATACGCAAAAAACGCGTTGAGGCCCATGCTGGGCGCGATACCCACCGGATAACGCGCGATCAGGCCCATCAGCACCGTGCCCACGATGGCCGACAGCGCGGTGGCCGTGAACACCGCCTGCGCGTCCATGCCGGCTGCCGCCAGAATCGTCGGGTTGACGAACATGATGTAGGCCATGGCCAGGAAGGTCGTGATGCCCCCCAGCGTTTCGCGCCGGAAATCGGTGCCCTGCCCGTCGAAATCGAAATACCCGGCAATCGCCCGGACCGGGCCGGATCGCCTGCCGGCGTGGGAAGAATCAATCATGGGCGGGTCTGTCTGGTCTGCGTCGGGCCCGCGTGGCCACAAGCCCCAACAAAACAGGCCGCGACGAACGCGCGGCCCGGATAACGGCGACTCGCCGGCCGTTAGGCCGCCAATGGATGCTTGAGCACGATGGTGTCAGCACGATCCGGCCCGGTCGAGACGATATCGATCGGCACGTCGACGATTTCGGCCAGCCGGTCGAGATAGGCTCGCGCGTTGGCCGGCAGGGCGTCGTAGTCGCGCACGCCCGAGGTGGACTCCGACCAGCCGGGCATTTCTTCATACACCGGCTCGCAGGCCGCCAGCGCTTCGGCGCCGGTCGGCGGCACGGCCAGGGTCTGGCCCTCGTGGCGATACCCGGTACAGATACGAATCGCATCCAGGCCGTCCAGCACGTCGAGCTTGGTGATGCACAGCCCCGACAGGCCGTTGTTGAACGCCGCACGCCGCAGGCCCACGGCATCGAACCAGCCACAGCGCCGGGCGCGGCCGGTGGTCGCGCCGAACTCGGCGCCCTTCTCGGCGAGGTGACGCCCGTAGTGGTCGTCGAGCTCGGTGGGAAACGGCCCAGAGCCCACGCGCGTGGTGTAGGCCTTGACCACGCCCAGTACGTGATCGAAACAGGTGGGGCCCACGCCCGACCCGGTGGACGCACCGCCGGCGGTGGTGTTGGAGGACGTCACGAACGGATAGGTGCCGTGGTCGACGTCGAGCAGCGCGCCCTGGGCACCCTCGAAGACGACCGATTCATCCGCGATGTAGGCCTGGCGCAGCAGCTCCGCTACGTCGGCGACCATGGGTGCTATGGCCTCGGCCTGTTCCAGGCAGGTATCGAGCTGGGCCTGGAAATCCACCGGCTCGGCCTGGAAATAGTGCTTGAGCACGAAGTTGTGATAGTCCAGCGCCTCGCCCAGCTTGGCCGCCAACATTTCACGCTTGAACAGATCGCCCACGCGCACCGCGCGTCGCGCCACCTTGTCTTCGTAGGCCGGGCCGATACCACGGCCGGTGGTGCCGATGGCAGCCGCGCCGCGGGCAGCCTCGCGCGCCTTGTCCAGCGCCACGTGGCTGTCGAGAATCAGCGGACAAGCCGGGCTGATGCGCAGCCGCTCGGCCACCGGCACGCCGCGCTCGGACAGCGTGGCCATCTCTTCCAGGAGTGCTGCCGGCGAGAGCACCACCCCGTTGCCGATGTGGCAGGTCACCCCGTCGTGCAGGATGCCCGAGGGGATCAGATGGAGCACCGTCTTCTCACCGCCGATCACCAGCGTGTGGCCGGCGTTGTGCCCGCCCTGGAAACGCACCACGTGGCGGGTGCGGTCGGTCAGCAGATCCACGATCTTGCCCTTGCCTTCGTCGCCCCACTGGCTGCCGATGACGATGACGCGTTTACCCATGACTGTCGTCGCTCTTGGTTGGAATGGCGCTCACACGCCACGTGCCGTCGATAAGTGTCAGACGCCGGTCGCAGCCGCTGGCCGCTGCCTCGTCGTCGGAAGCGCCTGTGATGACCCGCTCGCCGGACGCACGCAAGGCGCGGATCTCGGCCAGCAGCGCACCGTCGGAATTGTCCTGTGGTGCAGCAATGCCGCGGCTCGTCCGCGAGTCGGCAAATTCGCCGAGAGCAGCCAGCAGGTTCAGATCAGCCGAGAAGCCGGTCGCCGGTCGCGGGCGGCCGAACGCGCGGCCGACGTTGTCATACCGCCCGCCGCGTGCCAGCTCGCGCCCCAGCCCGGGGGCGAATGCCGCAAACAACAGCCCGGTCTTGTAGCGATAGCCGCGCAGCTCGGCCAAGTCTAGGAACAGCGGCATATCCGGATAGTGCTCACGAATCAGCGCCACCATGTCGCCCAGCTCGACCAGCGCGGCATCGATGGCCGGATCGATATCGCCGAGCGCTACGCGCGCCTGTTCGAGCACCTCGGACGGGCCGTTTAGGTCGATCAGCGCCGAAAAACGGATATGGGTCTGGGTATCGATACGCTCATCGACGGCCAGCCGGTCCAGATCCGGGCGCGACTTGCGCTGGACGATATCGAAGACCGTGGGCTCCAGATCGGCGTCGACACCACAGGCCGCCACCAGCCGGCGATAGATCGCCACGTGCCCCAGATCGAGATAGCTGCGCGTGATGCCCATGACCGACAGGGTTTCCAGCATCAGCGACACGATTTCGAGATCGCTGGCCAGATGCCCGTCGCCGAACTTTTCGACACCGACCTGCAACGGCGAACGCGAACCGCCGGGCTCTTCCGGACGGGTCCGCAGTACCGAGCCGATATAGCAATAACGCGCGGTGCCGGTGGCCGCCAGCCGGTGGGCATCGATACGCGTGGCCTGGGTGGTCATGTCGGATCTGACGCCCATCATGCGGCCGTTGAGCTGATCGGTCAGCTTGAAGGTCTGCAGGTCCAGCTCGTGGCCGGCGCCGGTCAACAGCGAGTCCAGATACTCGATCAGCGGCGGGCGGATCAGGTCGAAGCCCCAGCGCCAGTAGAGATCGAGCAGCGCACGCCTGGCGGCTTCCAGCCGCCAGGACTCCGGCGGCACGGTTTCGGTCACGCCCTCGGGCAAAAGCCATCGTTTGGATTGCATCAAAGCGCTCCGTGACGCCGATTGGGGATGAGTCCGGCAGGACGGGCATACGCCTTGTGGCGCATGGACTGGGCGGCCAAGAACAAGCTGATCTCCCGATCACGATTGATTCGCGTCGCGAACGCTATCGCAACCGGGCGCGACAAGGAAGACCCGACGTCTTAATGAACGAGCTGCAGGACTACGACACCGGCCGCAATTGCCACGCCGCCAAACAGGCGAAGCCGCCGGGCATCGACCTCGGCCAGACGAATCATCGTGTCGCGCCAGGCGCCCGGCGCGATGAAGGGGGCCAGGCCCTCGATCACCGCCACCAGCGCCAGCGCGCGAATCACATCAACCCACACCGACTAGCCCGGCGGCTGCGCCGCGCCGACGGCCGGGTTGAAATACTGGAACAGCTCGCCTTGCGGGTCCAGCAGCAGGAAATCGTCGCTGCCGATACTCTGACGATACGTCTCCAGGCTGCGATAGAACCGATAGAACTCGGCGTTCTTCGTGTAGGCCTGGGCATAGATGCCGGCGGCCTTGGCGTCACCTTCACCGCGAACCTGCTCGGCCTGGTTGTAGGCCTTGGCCAGCACCTCGGTGCGCTCACGATTGGCATCGGCGCGGATTTCCTTGGCCGCGGCCTCGCCCTGGGCACGCAACGTACGGATAACCTCCTGGCGCTCGGAGCGCATACGCTCGTAGACCGTGTCGCTGACCTTGTCGGGCAGGTCCAGCTTCATGATCCGCACGTCCTCGATTTCTACGCCGAGCTGTTTGGCGGCCTGATTCACCTGAACCTGTACCGCCGCCACGATTTCGTTGCGGTCATCACCCACGGCCTGCCGAATCGTGCGCTTGGAGAACTCG
>DCKU01000089.1 GCA_002320455.1 Salinisphaera sp. UBA1666 | reverse complement strand
TGGCGCGGACTCGTACGAAACGGCCACAGCCCCTAGGGCTAATCTGCCTTCGGTGTGCAGCGGCTCGCCCGGCCGGCCGGGCGAACCCTACGGCCGAGCCGCCTCGCGCGCTAAAGCTGCCGCCGGGGCCAGGGCGAGCTCGGGGCGATGCGGTGCGGCGTCATTGGCCGGCGTTGCCGCCCGGCGCGAGCGGGCGCTGGCGGGATCGGTGGGCGACGAAGGCGTCTGTGCCGAAGCGCGCTGCCCGAGCTCGTCGGCGCGGGTGCGGATCGGGGCCTGTTGCTGGTTGGCATCGGTGGTGCCATCGCCGGTGATATCAATATCCACTTCGACCATCATGCCGGGCGAAACCTGGCGCTTGGGCCCGTGATCAATGGCGATGCGTACCGGAATACGCTGGGTGATCTTGGTGAAGTTGCCCGACGGGTTAGGGTCGGGCAGCAGGGCGAACTGGTTGGTCGCGGCACCGCCAATCACCTGGATATGCCCGTGATAGGCCGTATCCGGCCGGGCATCGACCGTAATTTTGACCGGCTGGCCGACCGCCAGATCCCCCACGGCGGTTTCCTTGATATTGGCCTCGACCCAGACATCGGCGGGGTCATGCATCATGACGATCGGCTGGCCGGCAGAAATATACTCGGCCTGCTCGATGAACGTCTGATCAACCACGCCGTGGATCGGGCTGGCCACCGTCAGGTCGTCGATCATGTTCTGCTGATGAGCCAACTCGGCCCGGGCGATGGCCAGCTGCGACTTCAATACATCCGGGTTGCCTACCTGACCACCGGCCAGCAGACCGGTCTTGGCGTTGGCGATCATCACCTGGTCCTGTTTCACCTGGCTTTGCGCGCGTCGATAGTCGGCCTGTGCCGATTCATAGTCGTAGCGATAGATATCGCGTTGTTTCTCGGTGCCGCCCTTGGCCTCGTACAGGTTCTGGGCCCGCACGTAATTGTTGTGGGCTTTGTCCATACGCGCCTTCGCAGCGGCTCGCGCCGATTGGTCGGCCGCCAGCCGTGCCTTGGCCGACGCCACGCCGCCACCGATCTGCTGCCGGGCCAGGGCCAGCTCGGTCTGAATGTTTTCGACTCGCGCTTTCAGCTTGTCGCGTTGTAGCGTATCGGGCTCGCTGTAGAGCTGGGCGATCGTTTCGTTCTCGCGGAGATGGTCACCCTGGATGAGATCGAAACCGCTCACCCGACCGGGAAGACGCGACGAGACCGTGATCACGTGCGAGGCGATCCGGGCATCGTTTTCGGATACATGGGTCAGGCGGTGATGCAGCCAGACGACCAGCCAGGCCAGCACCAGTATTGCGCCGAGCACGATCGCCAGACGGATCAGCCATCGGGGCGCGGGGGCGTCGCGCTTGGACTCGGATACAGATTCGGTATTGGCGTCAGTCATAACAATATCGGTTAGGAGCCGTCGGGCTGGGGGCTGGCCGGCGCGCGCTGCGCATCACTGCGGGCCCTGGACAGCCCCCAGCGCGACAGCAGATAAGACGGCACCACCACCAGCGCCAGGCCAACGGCCACAACCAGAAACCCGTCCTGATAGGCATAAATCGTGGCCCAGGTGGCATCAACCCGAGACAGCAAGACCTGGCCGGCGGCTTGTTGATAGACCTCGGATGTACCCGTGCGGGTCGCGATCTCGCCGTACTGGCGTGCGGCCTCCAGGGCGATCGGGTTGCCCGGCGTCAGGCCCTGGTGGGTGAGCTGGGCGCTATGCAGCGCGGTGCGTCGATCGAGAAACGCCACCAGAAAGACTGTGCCGAACGCACCGCCCAGCTGCAGCGCAAAATTGATGGCGCCCGAGCCGTAACCGATCAGCCGCTGCGGTAGCGCCGCGATCGAGCGCGACAGCGTCGGCGGCGGTACCGTGGCCATGCCCACGGCCACCAGCGCCATCGACAGGGCCAGGTAAAAGAACGAGCTGTTCCAATCGACCAGCGAAAAGCGCCAGGTGGCATAGGCGGTGACGATCAGGGCCGGCACCGTAATCCAGTGCGGGGCGATACGATCGGAATACTTGCCGACCAGCGGCACCAGCACCGCCAGGACCAGGGTCGAGGGCGTAAACAAAATGCCGGAGGTGATCGGGCTATAACCCAGAATGGCGTCCATGAACTGCGGCAATAGATACATCACGCCGTAGAACGCGCCGCCAAAGAGAAACAGCACGATGGATCCGGCCAGAAACTCCTTGGTCTTGAAGATATCCAGATCAAGAATCGGGCGTTCCTGGCGCGGCTCCCACCAGATGAAAAACACGGTGCCCAACACCGTGATCGCTTCCAGCCAGAGAATGCCCGCGCTGCTCCAGGTCCAGCGCTGGCCGTTGGCGATCGCCGCCAGGGCCGCGAAGATGGCCACGAACAACACGCTGGCCCCGATCCAATCCAGCTTGGGTTTCGGACCGGTGTCCTCGCGCCCGGGCAGGAATGCCAGCCCCATGATGATCGCCACGACACACACCGGCAGCACGATGAAAAACACGTAGCGCCAGGAGAAATCGTGGACCAGATAGCCGCCCACCACGCTGGCCAGCGTCAGCGGCAGGCCCAGACTCATGCCATAGATCGCTGTCGCCAGGCCGCGTTTGTCGGGCGGATAGACCATGAACAAGGCTTCCAGAGCCACCGGGCGTATGATCCCGGTCATCGCGCCCTGCACCACGCGCGCGGCGATCACCATGCCCATGCCTTCGGACCAACCGCCCAGCAACGAGGCCGCAATGAACATCAGCAGCAAGCCGACATACGTTCGGCGCTGACCGAAGGCGCTCATCAACCAGGGCGAGATGAGCAGCGTGACCGTCGTGGCCGCCAGGAATCCCGTCGACAACCACTGCACCTGAGAGGCACTCATGCCGAACGCGCCTTTAATATAAGGCGTCGCGACGTTGACGATCGTAATCGACATGCCGAGCGCCACCAGGCCCAGCAATACGGTGATCGTCACATACAACCGATATCGGGGCCCGTAGCGCTCGAACATGGCCTCGACCTGGGTCATGAGCCACCAGAGCCAGACAGCGAACGGAGTTTAGTATGTACTATACACTAAAATCCGAAAATCGATGCCTTCCCTGCCTGTTTTATATCGGCCAGCGGCTATCAACCCATGAATAAGACACCGCCGGGGCAGGCGCGCTGCCCCGCAGTGTCGCTGACGGCTTACTGGTTGTTTTCAGCCGATTTTTCGATGCCTTCGCCGGCGGTCTGAATATCCTTGCCGGCGCCGGCCACGGTGTTACAGCCGGCCAGGCCCACGACGCTGGCCACGGCCAGTAGAAATACAGCGATTCTGACGGTCATGACGACACTCCTTGCTTGATGCCGCATCACGAGAGTGGGGCCGGTGCGGCGGCGCGTACCGACCCGATCGCCTTATATAGCGCCGGTCTGCATGAATGAATGCTTATCGCGCCGGCAGGCCACGGGCGGGCAACACGCGGCGCAGCACGAAGCTGCTGTGGACGCCGGATACGCCGTCGATACGGGTGATGTGCTGGAGCAGCAGGCGTTGATAGTCGTCCATGTCGACGGCCCAGATCCGCAGCTGGTAGTCCGCTTCCTGGCCGGTAATCAGCAGGCACTCTGTGACCTCTGGCAGCTCGGCCACCCGTGCTTCGAAGTTCGCAAAGCGTTCGGGGGTGTGCTGATCCATGGAGATATGCAGCACCACGCCCAGTCCGTAGCCCAGCCGCCGGGCATCGACCTCGGCGCGATAGCCGGTAATCAGCCCGGCTGCCTCCAGCGCGCGTACCCGGCGCAGACACGGCGAGGGCGAGAGGTTCACCGCCTCTGCCAGGGCCTGATTACTGATGCGGCCCTGGCTTTGCAGGATATCGAGGATCTGGCGGTCGAAACGATCCAGAACGATGTCGGGGCGGTTATTGGCCATGGCGAGATATTTTATTGCGCGCTGCGCGATTTTAGCGCAATAAAAATACAGATAAGTCGTTTAAAGACACAATATCGCAATGTTCTGCCGGTGCGCCCGGCGTATCATGGGGTTTATTCGGCCCCGCGGCCGTGTTGGATTGCAGCAGGAAACGGACCATGTCTCGATTCGATCATCGCAAGTATTCACCGGCGCCCAAGGTCACGGGCTTTACCCGCACCTGGCCGGATCAGGAAATCACCCGCGCGCCGATCTGGGTGAGCGAGGATCTACGCGACGGCAACCAGGCCCTGCTAGAGCCGATGACGGTCGAGCAGAAACAAAAATTGTTCAAGCTGCTGGTCGATATCGGCGTTAAGGAAATCATGGTGGGCTTTCCCTCGGCCAGCCAGCCGGACTATGACTTCGTGCGCTGGCTGATCGACGAGAACCAGATTCCCGATGATGTGACCATCGCGGCCCTCACCCAGTGTCGCGATCATCTGATCGACAAGACCTTCGAATCGCTGGAGGGGGTCGAGAAGGCCATCATCCACCTCTACAACTCCACCTCCACGGTGCAGCGCGAGCGCGTGTTCGAGATGAGCCAGGACGGCATCATCGATATCGCCGTGGGCGGTGCCAAGCGCGTCAAGGAAAACGCCGACGCCCGGCCCGGCGTGCACTGGCGCCTGGAATACTCGCCGGAGAGTTTTTCCACGACCGAGATGGATTTCGCGGTGCGGATCTGTGAGGCGGTGATGGATGTCTGGGGCCCCACGCCCGATGACCGCATCATCTTCAACCTGCCCAACACCGTGGAGCAGGTCGGCCCGCATTATCACGCCGACCAGATCGAGTACTTCTGCCAGAACGTGAAGAATCGCGATTCGGTGATCGTCTCGGTGCATACCCATAACGACCGCGGCGGGGCCGTGGCCGCCGCCGAGCTGGCGATGCTGGCCGGCGCCGAGCGCGTGGAAGGTACGCTGCTGGGCAACGGCGAGCGCACCGGCAACATGGATATGGTCATCCTGGCCATGAATCTCTATTCCATGGGCGTCGATCCCGAGCTGGACCTGTCCGACCCCGACGAGATCGTGCGCGTGGTACACGAGTGCACGGGTATTGCCCTGCACCCGCGCCATCCCTGGGTGGGGGAACTGGTCTATACCGCATTCTCGGGCAGCCACCAGGACGCGATTCGCAAGTCGCTGCGCAAGCAGAAAGACGACGAGCCCTGGCAGGTGGCGTATCTGGCCATCGACCCGCGCGATATCGGACGCGACTATCAGGCGGTCATCCGGGTGAACAGCCAGTCGGGCAAGGGCGGCATGGCCTTCCTGCTGGAGCGCGACTACGGCATCAACTTACCGCGATGGATGATGCTGGCGTTGGCGCCGCACGTGCAGGCGGCCAGCGAAAAAATTACCGGCGAGCTGGGCTCACCCGAGATTCGTGATCTGCTGTTCACCCACTTCGACCGCCAGGCACCGGTCTCACTGGTGGACTACAGCGTGCGCCGCGCCGGCGAAGGCCAGAAGATCTCGGTGACCGTGTCTGAAAACGGCACCGAATTCACCCTCGAGGGCGAGGGCAACGGTCCGCTGTCCGCGTTCGTAGCGGCCTGGAATGCACGCACCGGCGACGAGCTGATGATCGCCGACTATGCCGAACAGGCGGTCTCGGCCGGCTCTGACGCCGATGCCATCGCCTTCGTGCAGATCAAGTCCGGCACCGTGCGCGTGCCGGCCGTGGCTGAGGATGCCGACACGCTCTCGGCCTCGATCAAGGCCATCATCAGTGCCATCAACCTCTCGCGCGAGACCGACGACACCGGCCAGCGCGGCGGGCTCACGGCGCTGGCGAGTTAGAGCTAGAGCGCACCCAGATGCTCGCCGATCTGCTGCGTGGCTTTCAGGCCCGTGCCGGTCAGCAGTACGACGGTGGTTTGATCGGGGGTGATAACCCCATCAGCCACCAACCGGGCGAGAGCCGCGTCGGTCGTGGCGCAGGTGGGTTCTACATAGAAGCCGGCGCGGGCCAGCGCGGCGTGCGAGGCCGCGATCTCGGCCTCCGAGACAGCAACAGTAGCGCCGTTGGAGCGTCGGATGGCCGCGATCACCTCGCGCCAGCGCACGGGGTGGGCGATCGACGTGCCTTCGGCCATCGTGGCGCGCGGCTCGACCGGCACCAACGCATCACCGCCGCTCTCGAAGGTGGCGTGCAGCGGCGCGCAGTGGGCCGGCTGGGCCGCGAACAGCCGCGGCCGGCGGGTTGTCTCGCCGGCGCGCATCAGCTCGGAAAAACCGATATCCAGGCCTAGCACGTTACTGCCCCCGCCGGTCGGAATGATGATGTTATCGGGCACGTCATAGCCCAGGTCTTCCCACAGCTCGTAGGCCAGCGTTTTGGTGCCCTGAAGAAACAAGGCCTGCCAGGCGTGGCTGGCATAGAAGATATCCCGCGCCTGGCGCTCGGCGGCCCGCGAGGTATCGTCGCGCGTGCCGGAAATCAATTCACACTCGGCGCCGTAGGCCCGCATCTGTATGGTCTTGCCCGGCTGGGTAGCGGCCGGCACCAGAATTTTGGCCGTCATGTTGCCGGCGGCGGCATAAGCTGCCACGGCCGCCCCGCCGTTACCGGAGCTGTCTTCCAGCACGTGGCGGATGCCCTGCTGGCGCAGGATCGACAGCATCACAGCAGCGCCGCGATCCTTGAAGCTCCCGGTGGGCGACTGCCATTCCAGCTTGAAACGCACGTCACAGCCGCGCCAGGGGCGGGCGATGAGCGGCGTCATGCCTTCGCCGAGCGTGATCGGCTGCTCTACGGCCACAGGCAGGCTGGCGCGATAGCGCCAGAGCGATCGACACGTCGTATCGATCGCCCGGCGCGTGATGCCGGGCATCGGCGTAATCATCAGCGGCCGGCCCGCCGGCGAACACCAGCGCGGCGTATTCAGCGGATAGATCGTGCCGGTCTGCGGCTCGATGTAGGCCGGAGGCGTCGTTACAGGGCTCACGTATGACTCATCGGTCGAGACAAAGACAGGTCTGTCCTCGTCATATCAAAGATATTTAAGCCAGGCCCAATCAGAGCGCTGCTTGAGGGCGCCAAAGCGGCGACAGGCCGGGGCGGTGGCCAGTGCTACGCCGGCGGCAATCAGCCATAGCCAGGCCCAGTGGTCCACGCTGACGAGCGCCCCGTGGGCCGGCTCGAAAAACAGCCCGGCCAGCCGGTTCGCGCCGTGCAAGAGATACAGATGCAGCAGATAGAAAAATAGCGGCGCACTCCCGAACCAGGCCAGAACGGTCAGGCCGCGCGGGCGCATGTGGTAAAGGGCGGCCAGCAACGCCGTGCCGATGCTCAGATAACACAGGATGAAATCCGCCGACGGCGGGTACTTAGTCAGATTGAAAAACGACAGCGTGTTCATCAGCGCGCTGTCGGTATGCCAGCGTGGCACCGGCTCACCGTAGCCGTTGATCGTGCGTAGCACCACAAAGACAGCGAACATCACGCCGGCCGCCAGCCATAGACGGCGCTGGCGAGCGGCGATATCCGTCTGTTTGGCGAACCACGGCCCTGCGCACCAGCCCAGCGCGATCACGCCGATCCACGGCAGCAAGGGATATGACGTCCGCGCGGTCGCGCTCCAGGGCAGAAAATCCAGGGCGATACGACCGCGGTCGTGTAGCACGGTCCAGAGGATATGACCGGGCTCACCCGCCGCCAGGTGGATTCCATCGAGCAGGTTATGGCCCAGCACGATGAGCCCGGCAACGAGAAACAGAGCGGGCCGCGACAGGCCGATCAACCCGGCCAGCGCGATCATCGACAGGCCAATGACCCAGATCACCTGCAGGAAATACGTCTCGGGCGTCAGATCGAACGTCCAGGCGAAGTTGACCAGCGTAATCTCGAGTGCGACGAGAAACAGCCCGCGCTTGAACAGGAAGGCTCGGGCGCCGGCCACGCCGTGCTTTTGGCCATACAGCCAGGCCGAGAGCCCGGTCAACGCGATGAACACCGGGGCACAGATGTGGGCACACAGCCGCGTAGCAAACAGCCCCGGGCTGACGTTGGCCCCCATCGGGTCCCCAACCTGAGCGTGCAAGTAGAAATATTCGCGGGTGTGATCGACGAGCATCAACAACATCACCAGGCCGCGTAGGGCATCGATCGAGGCGATTCGGGCCGTAGTTCGGTGGCTGGTATGCGGGGCAGCGGTGGACGTCATTGAGGCCATCGTATTTAAACGATATATCATACGATAACTGGTCGGCTCAGCCGAGGGTGGCGCATCGGGTAGCTGCCATCTGGCATGCTCTAACTGCCATGAGTGATTCAAACGCGACCCGTGATAACACGCCGTCCCTGACCGCCCGTCTGGTCGACGGGGTCTCTGATTGGCTGTCTCGTGATGTCACGCCCTTGGGCGTGCCGCGTACCGACTTCGAGCGGTTGTGCGAACACGTCCGCGCCGGCGACGTCATTCTCGTGGAGGGCCGCTCGCGCGTTGCCGGCATCATCCAGAGCGTGACCCTGAGTGCGTGGACGCACGCCGCGCTGTATATCGGCCGGGCCGGCGACGTCGCCCATCCCGGGGCACGCAAGGCCATCGACCGGGCCGGCTGGCCGGACGCGACGCCGCTGGTGTTAGAAGCCCAGCTGGGCGAAGGCGTTCACTTGTCGTCTCTGGCGCGCTACCGGCGGGAGCATCTGCGGCTGTGTCGGCCGCATGACATCGCCCCAATCGACCGGGATCGAGTGCTGGCCTACACGCTGGATCGTATCGGCATGGCCTACGACACACGCCAGATTTTCGATCTGCTGCGGTTTTTCTTTCCCTACGGTCTGTTGCCGCGCCACTGGCGCTCGACCCTGTTCGAGGCCGGCCACGGCGAGGCCGCACGCGCGATCTGCTCGACCCTGCTGGCCAACGCGTTTGCCAGCGTGCGCTATCCCATTCTGCCGGTCATGCACCGCGGCGCGGACGGACAGGCCACGTTCTATCGCAGCAACGCCCGGCTGATCACGCCTCGGGATTTCGATCATTCGCCGTATTTCGATGTCATCAAGTATCCGTTCTTCGGTGACGACATTGCACGCTATCGCGACATGATCTGGGGCGAGACACGGCCCAAGGCCGCCGAACGCGGCGCTAAATAGAGGCCATTTGCCGCGTATACTCGGATTCAGGTCATTCGGGTTTTCGGGACGTCATGGTGCATCGAAAAAACGCACAGGCCCGGCGTGGGGGCATGCCGGTTCAAGCCGACGGGCGCGGGCGTCGTGCCCGTAACCCTGCGCAGCTGCCGTTCAAGGGCTGGAAAGATGTGTTACTGCGCGTCTTTCATGCGTTTTCGGATAACAATCTGTCGATCATCGCCGCGGGCGTGTCGTTCTATGGCCTGTTGGCCATCTTTCCCGGCGTGGCGGCGTTCGTCTCGATCTACGGGCTGTTTCAGGATCCCAACGAGGTGGTGCGCGAGATGCAGGGCCTGTCGGGCATGATTCCGCCGGACGTGATCCGCACAATCACCGACCAGATGACCCAGATCGCCTCCCGTCCCAGCGGATCACTGGGCCTGGCCGCGGTCATCACGTTGGCGCTGGCGCTATGGTCGGCGCGCAAGGGCACGACCGCGCTTATGGTGGCCTTGAACGTGGTCTATGCCGAAAAAGAAAGCCGCAACTTCGTGGTGGCGACGCTCGTGTCGCTGGTGCTGACCTTTGCCATCATCCTCGGGCTCATCGGCGTGGCTCTGCTGGCCGCCGGTGTGCCGTTGGTCACAGCCGCGCTGGGCTTGCCGAACTGGGCCATCGGCGTGGCCCGCGGCGTGGGTCTCGGCGCCGGCGCGCTGCTGCTCATGATGGGGATTGCCGGCATGTATCGCTACGCGCCCAGCCGTACTCGGCCCAAATGGCGCTGGGTGATCGTGGGCGCGGCCATCGTGACCGTGTTCTGGATCATCGGCTCGCTGGGGTTTTCGTTGTATGTGGCGGTGTCCGGGAGCTATTCGGCCACCTACGGCTCGCTCGGCGCGGTCGTCGTGGTGCTGACCTGGCTCTATATCACCGTGTTGATCATGCTGGTGGGCGGCGAGATCAACGCCCAGATGGAGTTCCAGACGGCCGAAGACACCACGGTCTCCGGCAACAAGCCGATCGGCGAGCGCGGCGCCTTCGTGGCCGACAACGTGGCCAAGCGCGCCGAAGATATCGACTTCGACGCCGAGCCGCCGGATCCGGTCTAGTCGACGACACCCACCGGGTCTTACAACAGCGCGTGCAAGAGGTAATAGAACACGATCGAGAACAGTGCGGCGCCGGGCAGGGTTAACACCCAGCCGGCGAACACGCCGCCCAGCACTGATAAATCCAGCGCGCGCATACCACGCGCTAGCCCCACGCCCAGTACGCCGCCGACCAGCGTCTGGGTGGTAGATACCGGAATCCCGAACCAGGTCGCCAGCACCACGGTGCTGGCCGCCGACAGCTCGGCCGAAAAACCGCGCGTGGGGGTGAGCTCGGTGATCCGCCCGCCGATGGTCTTGATTACCCGATGCCCGTAGGTCGCCAGCCCGAAGACGATGCCTGCGCCGCCCAGCACTAGCACCCAGCCGGGCACTTCCGATTGAGCGCTGATCTGACCGGGGTGCGACAGCGTGTTGATGATGGCCGCCAACGGGCCCACGGCGTTGGCCACGTCGTTGGAGCCGTGGGCAAAGGCCATGGTGGCGGCCGTGAAGATCTGGGCATAGCCGAATACACGCTCGACGTTACGAAACCGGTCCGAAGCACGCGCCTCGGGGGATAGATCCACGCGCCTGAGGATCAGCGCTGCCCCGAAGGCCACCGCCAGGCCGATGCCCAAGGAGATCGCCACGCTGGTGGCCAGCGACAGGTCCAGACCGATATGCGACAGGCCCTTGATGAGCGTGACCAGTGAAATGACCAGCGCGGCCAGAAATACATAGATCGGAATATAGCGCCGGGCGCCTGCGGCGGGGTCGGGGTTATCCAGTACCAGCCGACGGATGGACTCGAACAACAGAAACGCCAGGGCTCCGGCGATGATCGGCGAGGCGATCCAGCTCGCCACGATCGAGACGATCTCGCCCCAGTTGATGGGTCCGGCGCCGAAGGCCACCAGCGCAAAGCCCAGAATCCCGCCGATGATCGACTGGCCGGTCGATACCGGCATGCCGAACGTCGACATCACCAGCAGAAACGTGCCGGCGCCGACGAGTGATGCCAGCATGCCGACGACCAACAGATCCGGCTGGGCAGCCACCACTTCGGGCTTGATCAAGCCGCCGCTGATGGTCTGAGTGACCTCGCCACCGGCCAGCCAGGCCCCCAGGAATTCGAACACGCCGGCAATGATGACCGCCTGCCAGATGGTCACCGCGCCCGAGCCCACCGACGTGCCCATGGCGTTGGCCACATCGTTGGCGCCGATGCCCCAGGCCATGAAGAAACCAAAGACACACGCCAGAATGAGCAGCAGCTCGGTGTGTTGCGCGATCAGAGACATGTCGGAATCCTTACCGGATCGAAGAGCTCGGCAGCCGATACCGGTCGTCCGATCGCGGACAACCGCGCGCAACCAGTGGCGTAGGCCGGATAAGTCATCATCGCTGCGGATCGACGCGCGGGACGAATCGCAGGCGGCTATGACGGGACAGGGTCAAGTCGTCACCAGAGTCTGTAATCATCAGCCCGCGCGAGGCGCGGGTCGCTAGGGTACCGGTCCCCGCGCCCACGCGATAGACGAACGACAAACCCTAGCGGGCCATCATGATCTGCAGACGCGCGCCCACGCGCTCGGCGCGGTCGGAAACGGTGCCGATCCAGTCGATGATCTGATACAGGAACATCACCTCCAGCGGCGGCAGCTCGGTCTCCTGGGCCAGCAGGCTGCGCCGGATGGCGATCTGTTCCTCGTCGGCGCGTTTTTCCAGCTTGCCGAGTTCGACGACCATGTCCTCGATCATCTCGGAGATATTCCGGCCAAAGCCGGATTCCAGCACGTCGTCCAGCTCTTCGAGCACCTTGCGGGCCTGGTGCACGGTATCGATTGTGACCTGGATATATTTGTTGATCGGCTCTAACAGACTTTCCGGGAACTGCATCCGCCGGCCGGTCATCAAGCCCGCGATGTCCTTGATCTTGTTGACAATCTTGTCCTGGGCCTCGACCAGCTCAAGCAGATCGGATCGAGAGATCGGCAGAAACAGGGTGTTGGGCAGGTTCAGCCGGATCCGGTCCTTGAGATCGTCGGCGGCGTGTTCGCAGTCCGCGATCTCTTGGTAGAGCGTGGCCGCCCGGTCCCAGTCGCCTTGGGTGCTGGCCTGAAAGAAGTTGGTCAGCAGATCCGCGCCTTTATCGACCTGGCGGATATGCTCGGACAACGCTTCAAACGGCGAGCCGCCGCCGAACAGGCGCGACAGCGGGCTGGATTTACTGATGTCCATGGCATGGCCTCAAATCAGACAGTACAAAAGCGCGTCAGGCGCGGGCCCGACGCGCTTATTGTGGCAGATCGCCGCGCCGGTGCGCGGGGGCGATCAGTCGTCCAAGTGGGCTGCCCGCCGCGCGGTTTCGGCCAGCGCGGAGAGATCCTTGTCGCCGTCGCCGGCGGCTTTTGCATCGGCCAAGCGCTGCTTGGCGGTCTCACCCATCGGCAGCGGCACGTTCTTGGCCTGGCCTGCGGCCAGTGCCAGGTCCACGTCCTTGGCGCCCAGGGCCAGCTTGAAGCCTTCCGGATTGTCGTAGCTGCGCTTGGCCATGGCCGGGGCGTAGCCCTGGTAGGCTGGGGCGGCGAACACCGACGACGTGATGATCTCCAGAAAATCGCCGGGCTCGATGCCATAGGCCGCGGTCATGGCCGAGGCCTCGGCCATGGTCTCGACCGCCGACATCAGCATGTAGTTGGTGGCCAGCTTTATCACGTTGGCGCGGTAGGGCGCGTCCCCGGCCGGCCAGACTTTGGCGCCCATCGTTTCCAGGGCGCCACGCGCGGTCTCGATCGCCGGGGCCTCGCCGGCGGCCACGATCTGTAGTTTGGCGGCCTTGGCGATATCGGGCCGGCCCAGTACGGGCGCGGCGATATAGGCCTTGCCGGCTTTGTCATGGCGGGCGGCCATATCGTTGGCACAGTCGATGGAGACCGTGGCCATGTTCACGTGCACGGTCGCAGCACCCATCGCCTCGATCAGGCCGTGCTCTTCGACCACGGCCGTGAGTGCGGCGTCGTCGGCCAACATCGTAATCAGCACGTCGCAGGCGGCGCACTCGGCAGGCGTATCAGCCTGGGTGGCCCCGGCCTCGACCAGCGGGGCGCACTTGTCGGCGGTGCGGTTCCAGACCGTCACATCAAAACCGGCGGCAACCAGGTTATGGGCCATGGGCGTGCCGATCGCGCCTAGGCCGATGAATCCTATGGTCATGTTCTACCTCGATAGACGACATGTCAGCGATAGCCCCGAGCGGAGATCTCACTCGGAGCTAGTCGCCTGTGTGCGCTCGGGCGTCAGCCGCTCGGGCCGAGCGCGTCGACAACGCTTATGCCGTGGGCTGCCACACGTGCGGCAGAAAGCGATAGCCCTCGCCGTCTTCGACCACATAACCCACGCCGGGGAAGTCCAGATGATGCCCGGCCACCATCTCGCGTGACTCGGCCAGCTCGGCCATGATCTGCTTGCGGGTCTCACGGGCCTGATCCGGGTCCACGTCGAAGCCGATGCCGGCATCCGGGTTCGGGAACTGGATCTGGGGCATGTGCACGATATCGGTCCAGATCAGCACCTGCTCGTTGGCCGAGCGAATGCGATACCCCGAGTGATCGGGCGTGTGGCCGGGCAGCGGTACGCGCGTGACGCCCGGCAGCACCTCGTCGCCTTCCAGGCGCTGCATCTGCGAGCCCACGGCCTTGAACACCCGAGCGGCGGCCTGGAAGTGTTCTTCAAGGCCCTCGTTGGGCGCCTCGCCAGACCAGAAATCCATCTCGCCGGCCGGCACCAGGATCGTCGCGTTGGGCAGCGTTGGCTGGTCGTTATCGTCGATCAGCCCGCCGATATGGTCGGGATGCACGTGGGTGATCAGCACCGTATCGATGTCCGCAGGCTTGACCCCGGCATCCGCCAGGCTGTCGGCCAGCAGGCCGCCGGCGCCACCGCCCAGCGGGCCGAAGCCGGCGTCGATCAGAATCTTCTGCGTGCCGGTATCCAGCAGGTAAGCGCTCAAGGAGATACGGGCCGGGGCCGGGCGGCGGCTGGCGTCGTGCAACTGTCGGGCGCGGGCTTCGTCGATGTTGAGCAGTACGTCCAGACCGGCCTCGAACTGGCCGTCCATGAGCGTGGTGAGCGTGAAATCACCAATCGCCAGGCGATGCGCGTTTGCAGGCTGTTTCTGTGTCATGGCGTCAAAGATTGTGAGCAATACACCTAAAACTACAGCAATCGGCCCATCTTTGTGCAGTCGGGGGCAAGCCCGCCGACGATCATGTCGCGGTCAGGTCGTTGACTAGGTCAACGAAAACAGCGATGATGCGCGCCGCAATTGGGTGGCACATGCAGTTATTTAAGTGACCGACTCGCAGCTGATCTTCGGCGAAAGCCTGCATCGCTTGATGCATGCCTATCAGCGCACCATGCGTGAAGCGTTTCGCACGCATGCGATCGAGCTGAGCGTGGCCCAGGTGCGGGTGCTCAAGTGTGTCGCCGGGGCAAAAGCGGCCACGGTGCATGCGATATCGCAACGCATGGACAGCGATCGCGGGCAGGTGACCCGGGCCGTGGCCCAGCTGCGTGAGCGTGGACTGGTCGTCCAGCGCGACAACACGGTCGATCGTCGGGTGCCGCTGTTGGCGGTCACGCCGGCCGGCCGTGACTTGTTGGCGCGCGTGCTCGATATCCAGGCCGCGGCGGGGCGGCGCATGGCCCACGGCCTGGCCGAGGCCGACGTGGCCCAGTTCGTGGCTATCGCCGATCACATGACGGACGGTCTGGGAAACGCGGCCGATGGCTGAGTCGGGCGAACAGCGCATGGCCGGTTATCTCGTCGCCGGGCTGGCCGGGGTGTTGTTGGCCTGTATCGCTGCCGATATCAACGCCCAGGCCACCACGCTGGCCATGGCCGATATTCGCGGCCATCTGGGCGTGGGCATAGACCGCGGGAGTTGGTTCGAGACGCTGTTTTCGGTGGGCGAAGTGATGGGCATGCTCGTGGCGCCGTGGCTGGCGATCGCGTTTTCAATGCGTCGATTCGCGGCCTTTGCCACGGTCTTTCTGGGGCTGCTGTCGATCGCGTGTGCGGCCGTACACTCGCCCGAGGCGTTCTATGTGCTGCGCTATTTTCAGGGGCTTTCCACCGGCTTTCTGATTCCGCTGTTGATGACGGTGGCCCTGCGGTTTCTCACGCCCTCGATCAAACTCTTTGGGTTGGCGGCCTATGCGCTGACCGCCACTTTTGCGCCCAACTTTGGCGCACCGGTGGTGGCCTGGGCGCACCAGGTGGCCGGTTATGACGCCATCTATCTTTCGGTGGTGCCGGCGGCGGCCGTAGCTACCGGGCTGATCCTCTACGGCGTGCCTCAGGATCCGCTGCGGCTGTCGCGGTTTCGCCAGCTTGATTGGATCGGGCTGATTCTCGGCTGGACCGCCGGTATTTGTATCGTCACGCTGTTTTCACAGGGCGAGCGGCTGGACTGGCTGCATTCGCCGCTGATTGCCGCGTTGGCCATCGTGGGCAGTGTTTCGTTGGTGGTTTTCGTGATGCACGAGTGCTACCACCCGGTGCCGTTCATCTGGCCGCAGCTGTTGCTTCGGCCCAATTTTGCCTTCGGCACCCTCATGCTGTTCGGCTTCATCGTGCTGGGGTTTGCCTTCTCCACCCTGCCGGCGCGGTTCTTGTCCGAAGTCCACGGCTATCGGCCGGCCCAGACCCTGCCGGTGGCCATGATCGTGGCCCTGCCGCCGCTGGTGCTGCTGCCGGCGGTGTCCTGGCTGTTGAATTTCAAGCGGGTGGATGCGCGCTGGTGTCTGGTGGTGGGCTTGCTGCTGGTGGCCACGACCTGTGCGCTGTATACCCAGGTCTCGCCCGACTGGATCCGGCATAACTTTTATCTGGGCCAGTCGATTGCGGTGGTGGGTCAGGCCCTGGTGGTGGTTTCGCTGTTGATGCTGGCCACCGGCGTGGTGGCACCGGCCGAAGGCCCTTATGCCGCGGCCACCATCAACGTTACCCGCGCGCTGGCCGCACCTATCGGCACCGGCGTGCTCGACTGGTTTCTGCGGGCACGCGGTGATGTGCACTCGCATGCGCTGCTCGATCGAATCGGCGGCCGTCGCTACGAGCTGGCCCAGTCCACCGCGCTGACTGGCCACGACGCCACGCCTTTGAGCGCCCAGGGTGGCACCGCCCAGGCGCTGTCGCAGTTCGCCAACCATATCCAAAGCCAGGCCCAGACGCTGGCGCTGGCCGACGGCTGGCAGCTGATGCTGGGCCTGGCCGGGCTGTTGCTCGTGACCTGTGTCATCACCGAGCGGGTCTATCCGCCGCGTCTGAAAATTCCTCCCGGCACCTGATATGTCTGATTCAGAACAACCGCAGAAGTCCCGCTCTATCGGCTGGGTGATCCTCATCGTGATCATCGCGACCGTCGTCGTGATCGGCGTGGCGGCCGCGCTCTGGCAGACGTTCGTGCCCGATGCCGATATCTGGACCAACGACGCCCAAATCGAGGCGCACTACGTCACCGTCGCGCCGCGGGTGTCCGGCCAGGTGGCCGAGGTATTGGTGGCCGATAACGAAGTGGTCGAGAAAGGTCAGCCTCTGGCGCGCCTGGATGCCCGCCCCTACGAGACCGCGGTGGCCGAGGCCAAGGCCCAGGTCGGCACGGCCCGTGCGCGGGTCGACGAGCTGGCCGCAGAAATCGCGCGTCAGCCCGCGCTGATCGACCAGGCCCAGGCAGTAGTCGAGCGCGACCGGGCCTCGGCCGATTTTGCCGAGCGCAACGCCAAACGCTATCGCGAGCTGGCCAGCGCCAACGGTATCTCCGAGGAATCCCGCCAGCGCCAGGATGCCGATGCCCGCTCGGCCAGCAGCCAGCTGGCCGCCGACCGGGCCGACTTGGCCGCTGCCAAAAGCCAGCTCAAGGTGCTGAAAGCCCAGAAAGAGCAGGCCGAAGCCAGTCTGGCGGTTGCCCGGGCGCGGCTGGCCGATGCCCGCTTGAACCTGTCGTATACCGACGTCGTGGCGCCCAAGGCCGGTGTCGTAGGCGAGCGCGCAGCACGTCCCGGCGCCTGGGTTGATCCGGGCACCGCACTCATGGCCGTGGTGCCGCTACAGAACATCTACGTGCAGGCCAACTATCGTGAGACCGATCTGACCCATGTGGCCCCGGGCCAGCCGGTGTCGATCCACGTGGACGCGTTTCCCGATGACCCGCTCACCGGCCACGTCGACAGCCTGGCGCCGGCCACCGGGGTCACGTTTTCGCCGATCGCCCCGGACAACGCCACCGGCAACTTCACCAAGGTGGTCCAGCGCCTGCCGATCAAGATCACCATCGACCCGGGCCAGGGCGCCATCGCCCGTCTGAAGCAGGGCCTGTCGGTGGAGACCACGATCCACACCGATTTCGCCGATGTGGATTCCAATCTGGGCGTGTCTGGGGCGTCCACCGATCGGGCGCGTCTGGAGGCTGCTCGGTCGGGGGCCGATTAGTGCGGCCGCTCGCGGCCTATACGCCCAGCGTTTCCTCGAACAGCGTGGCCAAGCGCTTGTAATGACGCGCGTCGGCGGCTTCATCGTAGGCCGGGGCATCGAAGGCGGTATAGCCGTGGGCGGCCCCCGCGTAAAGCTCGGTGGTGAAGGCCACGCCGGCCGCGGCCAGGGCTTCGTCCAGGCGGGCGATCTGGGTTGGGGGGAGCAGCTCGTCTTTGTCGGCATGCCCCAGATACACCCGCGCGCGGATACGATCGGCCAGATGCACCGGGCTGTCGGCGTCGTCGGCGGCGGCCAGCTTGGCGGCATGAAAGCCGGCCGCGGCGGCTACGCGCAGCGGGTGCTCGGCGGCCATGCGCAGGGCAAAAGCGCCGGTCATGCAATAACCCACTACGCCGATGGATTGCCCGGTCGCGAACTCCGGTTCGGCGTCGACGGTGGTGACCAGCGCTTCAAAGTCAGCCGACTGGGCCGTCGGCGTCAGCCGGGCCGCGTATTCAAATAACGTGGGGCGCACATCGGCGTCGCGAAAGCTCTTGCCCTCGGGCACCACGGCACCGGCTGTATCGCGGTAGTAGATATTAGGCATCAACACGGCATAGCCGTCGTCGGCCACGGTCTGGGCCTTGTCGAAATAGCAAGGGCGCAACCCGCCGATGTCGGTGAACAGCACCACCGCCGGCAGCGGGCCGCTGGCGCCTTCGGGCGTGAAGATATGGGCGTCCATCGCGCCGTCCGGGGTGGGGGTCGTTATCTCGCGTGCCATGTCGGTCATCCTGAGTGTGCGGGGAACATTGCGTGGCTCGAGTATGGCAATAACCGACGTGCGCTTGGGCTAGGTCGCGCATGGCCTATCGCGCCGGGCGCCGCTTGTGCCAGAGGCTGAGCGCCAGACCGATGATCAACAGCGCGGTGGCCAGAATCGACAGGATCGGCGTTCCATATGCCGTGTCGCGCCAGAGATTGGCGGCTGCACTGATCAGGACGCCGGCCCCGATGAAGACAAACCGCAGCGCGTCGGGAAGGCCGGCGCGTTGTTGCCAGCGCCGGGCACCGCGCGTGAGCAGAAACAGCCCAAGCAAGGCGAGTACGAGGCTGAGTATCCAGTGCAGCATGGGCGGCGTGGGCGAGGTGTGTTGATGGGTTCTTGGCAGCCTACGCCGTTCGTCCTGTATCGACATGACTGGATACTCGAGCGATTTCATGCCGGGCGGCAGCGGGGCGTGGCTGGACGCCAGACGGCTTGGGCTATGGCCCGGACCGGCTAGCGAGCGCCCGCTAGCCGGTTGTTTCGAGCCACGGCGACGATGCGCGCGGCTCTACCCAGCCGCTCGCGCCGCCGGACGGCGGCCGGTGCTTGGCTGGCCGTGCGTGTTACAGCCGCATGCCACCCGAGGCTTCGATGCGCTGGCCGTTGATCCAGCCGGCATCGTCGGAGAGCAGCATGGCCATGGCGCTGCCGATCTCGTCCGGCTCCCCGGGGCGGCCCAGCGCGGTAATCGAGGACACCATGGCGCTCGCATCTGCGTTATCGCGAACGTTGCCGCCGCCAAAGTCCGTAGCGATGGCGCCGGGGGCGATGACGTTGACGCGGATGCCGCGCTCGGCCAGTTCCTGGGCCTGATAGCGAGTCAGCACCTCGATGGCGCCCTTGGCCGCGCCATAAGCCGACATGCCGGGCAGGCTGAACCGCGCCAGGCCGCTGGAGACGTTAAGGATGCGGCCCTCATTCGCGATCAGCGGCAACAGCTGCTGGGTCAGAAAAAACGGGCCTTTCACATGGGTATTCATGATGGCGTCGAACTGGTCTTCGCGGGTGCTCGCGAACGGTTCTTGCAGGCCCATGCCGGCGTTGTTGATTAGCGCGTCGAGAGTGGTGCGTCCCCAGGTCTGGGATAAAGCGGCGGTCACGCGCGCAATGAAATCAGCAAACGTGTCGGTGGCTGCCGTGTCCAGTGCCAGGGCCACCGCGGTGCGGCCACGCGCCTGAATAGCGGCAACCACGTCGTCGGCGGCATCCGCGCGCGAGCGATAGGTCAGGATGATGTCGTGGCCGCGATCGGCCAGGTGCAATGCCGCGCTGCGGCCCAGGCCCCGGCTGCCGCCGGTGATGAGAACGATACGTGACGTCATGGTCGGCTCTTCGTGTTGTCAGTGCGGTGTCGAGATTAGGCGGCGTGCGAAGTGAGATAAACGGCGGCATAATCAATGCACTGTTTCAATTGGGTTGACAATCATGCCCATCGACCGCGTAGCGGCCTTGAGCGCGTTCGTGCGCGTGGCCGAGGCCGGCGGGTTCACACGCGCGGCCGAGCAGCTGGGGGTGTCGCGGGCGCGGGTGTCGCGACAGATCGCCCAGCTCGAGGATCACCTGGGCGTGCGGCTGCTCCATCGCACGACGCGGCAGGTCAGGCTGACCGAGGACGGCCGCTTGCTGCTTGATCGTAGCCGCGACTGGCTGGATGACCTCGACGACATCGAGTCGCGCTTCGATAGAGCCCGCGGCGCGCTATCCGGGCGGGTCCGCGTCGACATGAATCACGCCATGGCCCGTGATCTGGTCATCCCCAGGCTGCCGGCGTTTCTTGAGGCGCATCCGGGACTATCGATCGAGCTGTCGACCAGTGACGATCGTATCGACCCGGTGCGCGACGGCCTGGACTGCGTGGTGCGCGTCGGCACGCTGGCCGACTCACAGCTCATCGCCCGCCCGCTGGGTCAGTTGCCGGTGGTCAACTGTGCCAGCCCGGCGTATCTGGCACGCTGTGGCACGCCGCGCCGGCCCGCGGATCTCTGTGCCGGGCATGCGGTCATCTATTATGTGCCGCATCTGGGCAATACCGTGCCACGCTGGGAATACCGCGACGGCGACACGGCGCGGTTTCTCGACTTGCCGGGGGTGGTGACCGTCAACGGCACCATGGCCTATACCGAGGCCTGTCTGGCCGGGCTGGGGCTCATCCAGGTGCCGCGCGTGGGCGTGCAGCGTTATCTGGCCGAAGGCCGGCTCATCGAGGTGCTAACGGACTACCGGCCCGAGCCGCTGCCGGTATCGTTGCTTTACCCGCACCGGCGCAATCTGTCGCGGCGGGTGCAGGTTGTCATGGACTGGTTGGGCGAGCAGATTCAGAGTTATTACTTGGTTTAACATGGGCGAGCCGTGTTCGGCGTCGGCTCGTGAAAACCCGCTATCCTCGAGCACTCGGGCCACCGCGGCAAACGATATGACACCGATCCGCGACCGCATATCTCGACTCGGGCGCTGTGTGGCGCTGGCTGTTCTTGCGATAGGACTGGCCGGCGCGGGGCTGACGGCCAACGCGGCATCGGCAGCGACGGTGGTGTTTCCGGCGCATGTCGCCCAGGGGGCGATGGTCATCGGCCGAGTGCCGCCGGACAGCCGCGTCACCTACGCGGGGCGCCGGCTGCGTGTGACCGACTACGGCACCGTGGTGTTCGGCATCGCACGCGATGCAAAAGGCCCGGCGCGGGTCGAGGTGCGGGTGCCGGGTGAATCCGCGCAGACCGTCGATATTCGCGTTACGGCCCACGACTGGCCGGCGCAGCGCGTAGACGGCGTACCGCCCAAGACTGTCTCGCCCCCGGCGGAAATCGCCCGGCGTATCGACGCCGAACAAGGCCGCGTTGCCGCGGCACGCCAGACCAGCGACGACGGCCTGGGTTTTGCCGAGCACTTCATTCGGCCGGCCAGTGGGCCGGTCTCCGGGCATTTCGGTAGCCAGCGGGTTTACAACGGCACGCCGGGCTCGGCGCATTCCGGCATGGATATCGCCGCCGCGGCCGGCACGCCTGTCGTAGCCCCGGCCTCGGGCACGGTGGTGTTCGTCGACCGGGATCTGTATCTCACCGGCGGCACCGTGCTTCTCGACCACGGCCACGGTATCGGCTCCAACTTCCTGCACTTATCGCGGATCGACGTGGCCAAGGGCGAGACCGTGGCCCAGGGCCAGACCCTGGGGGCGGTAGGATCAAGCGGGCGGGCCACGGGGCCGCACCTGCACTGGGGCATGACCTGGTACAACGTGCGTATCGACCCGGAACAGGTGCTGGCCAGATGATGCTGACGCTGCTTCGCCGCGCGCCGCGCCTGCTGTGTCTGGCCGCGCTGATCACGAGCCTGCCGGCCTGTGCCGTCAGCCGGACAGCCACAACGCCGGCCACATGCACGCAGGGGTTCACCTACGAAGGCGCGCCCGTTAGTGCCGAGGTTGTCGCCGCGTTCGAGCCCTATGTCAGTGATCGCGCGCCGCCCATCGTCACTGAAATTAATCTCTCGGCCGCGCAGGGCAGCAATCAGTTTGCGGCTGCAAGCCGGGTGGGGGCCGACGGGCGGGTGAGCGTGGATCTGCCCAAGGCACATTACGAATATCAGGTTATCGGCTGCGCCCACGACACGTTCGTGCTGGCCACCAAGCGGGCGCCGACCGGCGGCTCAGCCGTGCTCAAATCGGTGTTGTTCGTGCGCCTGGACACGCGCGACGCCTACGGGGCGAGCGGGCAGGAACGCGCTCGCCAGACGTTTATCTCGGTCACCCGGCGTGTCCCCATGGGCGATCGCGATACGGCAGAGGTGACCATGCACGGTGATAACGTCGAAATTGGGCGCTCGCGCTATCGCGATACGCGGGTGTCGATGCACGTGGCCGGGGGTACGCCATGAACGATATCGTGACCACCGCGGCCAAATTTCTCGCGCAGCTCAAGGTTTTCGAGGGCTTTGCTCGACACATGTACCTGGATACCCGGGCCAACGTCACGATCGGCACCGGGCTGTTGTTGCCCAGCGGTGATGCCGCCGTGGACGCAGGGCTGGGGTTTACCGAGCGTGAGACGGGCGTAGCGGCCACCGATGCGGCTATTCGTGCCGACTATGCGTCGGTGGCCGCAGCTCCGGCCGGGTTATACCCGCCGGATGAATACACGCCCTATACCGATCTGGTAGCTGCCCTGGACGCTCTGGACGCCGAGCTGGCGGCGCGGGTTGATATCGCCCGCGAGGATGTTCGTGCCTACGCGCCAGAGGTCATGACCTATCCGACCAGCGTGCGTTATGCGCTGCTGGATATGGCCTTCAACCTCGGCCGGCCCGGCCTGCTGGAATACACCCGCCTGCGCGCAGCACTTGACGAGCGCGACTGGGCGCGCGCGGCCGGCCAGTCCTATCGCGTGGGTGTCCAAACTTCGCGAAACACGGCAATCGCGCGCTGGATACGCGCCGCAACCGACTGATCCGCCTTGCAACCTGCCTGGGCAAGCGCGCGTAGGCTACGACGAACGGATAACGGCTTGTAGACTGTCGGTATCGGTCGCATATCCTCGCAAGCAGCTGGAACCGGTTCCGGATGCCGAGGGTCAGACACGCGCTCGGGTACAGATCAACGATCAGGACAAACGATGCAGCTCAGAGAAAGCAATATCGAGAAACTCGCCGAAGGTGAGGTGTACGACACGCTGATCGTCGGTGGTGGCATCAACGGTGCCGTATCGGCCGCGGCCTTGGCCGGCAAGGGCGTGAAGACCGCGCTGATCGACCAGGGCGACTTTGCCGGCATGACCAGCATGTGGTCATCGAACCTCATCTGGGGCGGCATCAAGTACATGGAGTCCTACGACTTCAAGCTGGTGCGCGAGCTGTGCGTATCGCGCAACCACCTGATCAAGCACTACCCCTCCACGGTGCAGGAGATCCGTTTCCTGACCACCATCACCAAGGGCTTTCGCTGGCATCCGCTCATGCTCTGGGCCGGCACTTGGATCTACTGGCTGTTCGGCAACTGCTTCACCAAGATCCCGCGCCTGCCGTCCATCAAGCAGGTGAACAAGGAAGAGCCGGTCATCGATACCGACAACGCCACCGGCTGCTTCGAGTATTCCGATGCGTTCTTGCACGACAACGATGCCCGTTTCGTGTGGAACTTCGTGCGCGTGGCCATGAACAGCGGCTGTGCCGCTGCCAACTACGTGAAATCCACCGGCGCCGAGCGAAAAGACGGCCTCTGGCACGTCGAGCTCACCGACGTGATGAGCGGGCGCGTGTTCACCGTCAAAACCAAGACGCTGGTCAACGCCTGCGGCCCGCTGGCCGATCAGTACAACAAGATCACCGAGAAGAAGACCGAGCACAGCCACGTGCTATCCAAGGGCATTCATCTCATCGTCGACCAGCTCACGCCCAACAAGCGCGTGCTGGCGTTCTTCGACGAGGACGGGCGTCTGTTCTTCTCGATCCCCATGGGCAATCGCACCTGCGTGGGCACCACCGATACCCGCACCGAAGACCCACATGCCGCCATCACCGATGACGACATTGACTTCGTGCTGGACAACATCAACGCCCGACTGGATCTCGACAAGCCGCTGGCGCGTGCCGACATCATCGCCACGCGCTGCGGCGTGCGCCCGCTGGCGGTCGAAAACACCGGCGGCAAGGATCGTGACTTCCTGCAGCTCTCGCGCAAGCACGAGATCGACTCGGACATCGACCAGGGCTTCATCAGCATCTTCGGCGGTAAGCTCACCGACTGCGTCAACGTGGGCGACGAAATCACCGATCTGGTCAAACAGATGGGCATCGAGATCCGCTTCCCCAAATACCGCTGGTACGGCGAGCCCTCCGATACCGTGCGCGACGAGTTCTTCCATCAGGCCCGCCTGATGAACCTCGACGACTACACCGACGCCACCGCCTCCGAGCCGCTATCCACGCGCCTGTGGCGCCGCTATGCCGGCCACGCCATCGGTATTCTGGAAAACATCCGCGAAGACCCGCGCCAGGCCGAAATCCTAATCGAAGGCACCGAATATATCCGCGCCGAAGTCCGCCAGGCCGCCCGACGCGAGATGATCACCAAGCTGGAAGACTTCCTGCGCCGCCGCTCCAAGATCAGCCTCGTCTCGCGCCAGGAAACCATCCAGAAATCCGACGGCCTCATGGAAGCCTGCGAAATGCTCTTCGGTAGTGATGCCAAAATGCGCTTCGAGGAATACTTCCGCGAGCACCCCGTGGTCAACGGTATCGCCAAAGACCCGGCCTCCGGCGTCATTGACTCCGACGATGCCGCCAACGCCGTCGCCATGGACGAATCGCGCCAGGGCAAGAAGGTTGAGGGCGGGTTTGAGACGTTGAATTGGTGATCGCGCTATGCCCGCTTGTTGTACATTGAGTACAGCGAGCGGGTCATTGCTACTCTGGCCTCATATCGCGGAGGCACTATGGCCGATCATCCGACGCGCGACGAGCTGATCGCGCTACTCAAATCGCATAAAAACCACTTGGCGCGGACATTTGGTGTCACTGATCTCGCCTGTTTTGGTTCCACGGTGCGTAATGACGCCAGTGAAACGAGCGACATCGATGTATTAGTGAGCTTCGATGGACCCGCCACATCCAAGCGGTATTTCGGCGTGCAGCTCTATCTAGAAGATCTGCTCGGCCGCAACGTGGATCTGGTCACGAACAAAGCGCTACGGCCCGAACTGCGGGCGTTCATAGAAAAAGAAGCCGTGCATGTTGAGTGACAGCCGCGAATGGCGGTTCTACATCGGCGACATGTTGCGCTTTGCGAAGAAGGCCCGCTCCTATTCTGCGGAGCTCACGCAAGACGAATTCGTCGACAACAGCCTCGTCTACGATGCGACACTGAGTAATCTCGAACTGATCGGCGAAGCGGCGACTCATGTGCCGGCCCAGGTTCGGGCCCGCTATCCTCATATCCCCTGTTGGCTGGTCGTTGCCACCCGAAACCGGCTTATCCTTGCCTATCTCGGCATCGATAACGACACCGGCTGGAGCATTGGGTGCCCCCCCCCCCATTTTTAAAGTGAGTTAAAAGTGGAGTGAAGTGCCCAGGCTTGTTGAACCGAATTTCCGGAACTTCTTACAACAAATTTTCGGTCCATGGATTGATGAGCGTCACGCTCAGCGCCTCGAAATCACGGATATTGCGTGTTGCTAGCGAAGCATCTTCGCGCAAACAAATCGCGCCGATCTGCGCATCCGCCATCGAGCCTGGTGAGCCGTTGGCCTCGCACGCTGCCACGCGTTGCGCGTATATCGTAGCCGCGTGCTCGTCGAACGCCAGAATATCGCCGGCGAAATCCTCGTCGAACATGGCCGAGGCGCGTTGTGCGAGCTGCGTCTTGCGTCGACCATCAGGCATTCGTTCGATGCCGTAGAGAATCTCGGCCACCGTAATAGCGGTCACGGCTACTTCGGTATTTGCGCTGGCGATATCTAGCCAATTGACGACTTGGGGGCTGGGTGCCGGGCGCATCAGCTCCGAGAGCACGTTCGTGTCGAGGACGATCATCAGTCAAATTTGACGATGCGGGGTCGCTCAGTGCGGTTCGGAAGTTGGAAGTCGGAGGTGTCAGCGCCGTCGAATCGCCGTGTGATGCGAGTGCCTAAGCCGCGGGGCGCAATGGCCGACCAGTCCATTTGGTCGCGAAAATCGTGTCGATTGCGCGCTATTAACTCCTCGCGGCGAAGACGCCCGGTCACGATGCCTGGTGCAATTTCAATCAGTGCCGCAAATTCGGTGATAGCGCTCGCCGAAAACTCGTTACCCCTGACAAATGTGTCCCAATGGGCTGAGGGGATTAGCGTTTCTTGAGCATAAGCGTCGGCTTCGTTTTCCTGCTTGGCTATATTCGGATCAGTGATTCCTTCAAAATCCACAAACGTCTGTCGCTTCCGATGCTTGAGAATGTGGCAAAGCTCGTGAAAAAGCGTGAACCAGAAGATATCTGCCCATTTACCTCGCAGGCTCATCATGAGCACGGCCTTGTTCTGCGAGTTCATCCAAAAAGTCGCGCCGGTCAAATAGGTTTTTGTCAGATGTGGCCGTAGCACGAGGGCAACACCGCACTCGGCCAGAACGGTACGCAATCGGGCAATGGCGTCGGCTGCGTCTCGATTAGTCACGAGCGCGCGTATGGTGCTCACCCGAGCTTCGAGTTTTTTCCGGTCGAAGGCTGCCGTCTCGATTCGTTTTGCGTCGTTCTCGCCGCCTTTGATCCATGCCGCGACCGCTAGCTGAGAAGGCGAGCGATGTTCGGCATGGCGAAAAGCCGGGGCGTAGGCGCCCACGTTTTCTACGTGCATCAACGAGGAGACGCCAAAAAACCGCCTCAGCTCTCGAATGCGTTTGTCACGCTTCTGGGTATACGTCACCCAGCCGATGTCTGCCATTTCTTTGAACGGAAATTTCTGCATCAAAGGGCGTTCTTCGGCAAGCGCTCGCGACTCTTCCTGGCGCGCGAGCGCAAGCCGGTACTCGCTCTCAAGGCCGGTCCAGATATGCGCCGGAACGCCCAGTACCGTTTCCAGCTGGATTGCCGTATCCGGTGTGATGGACTTAACGCCCTTGATGATCTCGTTGATCGCCTGCGCGGGACGCCCGGTGCGTTGTGCCAGATCCTTCTGACTCAGGCCGGCCTCCTCCAGCACTTCGAGAAGATATTCGCCCGGCGCGATCGCAAGATCGGATTGAATAGCAGTTTCAGTCGCCATAGTGCTTGCTGACCTCCTCGATGCGAACGACCGTGAGCGAGTCGCCTTCGAGCGTGAAAATCAGTCGATAAAAGCCGGTAAGTTTGACCGCATATTGGCCGCTTCGGTCGCCTCTCAGTGGGTGACATCGCAACACCGGAAGCGCGATCAGTTCGTCGATATCGCGAGCGCTTTTGATGGTGTTAATGCGAAGTACATAACGGCGGGCCACCTCGTCGCCGAATTTACGAACCGCGGTTTGGTGCCGCTCGTAGCATTTCTGGAGCTGGTTCGTTTTGAACCGTATCTCCATGGCAACCCCTAATGCGGATGGGAGGGCACCCGTCCGTCACAGGCGCGCAACTATTATTCACCCTTGGGGTGAAAATATCAAGGCGAATGTCGAGCCGCCTGGCGGTTACTAGAGCCAGCGCTTTCATCGTCGAATTGCGGAAACACTTTCTTCAAACGCTCGACAGTGGCGCGCCATTTGGGCGCGGTAGGTTTGCAGACCGTGTTCTGGTTGCCGAATAGGCCCACCTCGTTGAATGCCTTTTCGACGGGTACGGTTTGCAGCCACTCGACGGGCACGAAGTACTCGGAGCAGTCCGGGTCATCGATGTATTCGTGGTGATAGTGGCCATGCTCGAGCACATCCATGGCCGGCCGCCATTCGCCGTTCGTGTTCTGTAGCTGAAAGTCTGCGGCAGCGACGCGCGGCCCGGTGACGCGGCCCACGCCCACGAAGCCCGTACCTGGAATCTTGGCCCAGATCCGGGGGCCAGATTCGAGCGCGTTCAAAGTATTGCTGTACCAGCTTCCGCCGCCGGCGCAGACAAAACCATGCTGGCGGGCTTCGCCCCAGTCCCGTGTGTCGTCGTGGCCGAAAGACACATAGACTTCGCCGTTCCAAGGTTCGCGCTCGGTCCGGCCGCTGGCGGCGGCGTTAAGCTGTGTTTCGCCCGGATCGATCAGCCAGGTACGGCTCAGCAGCTGCGTGTCGTCGGTTTCGAAGACCTGAAAGAACACCACGTTGATCGGTACGTTGCGGCCGTTCAGATAATTGACGATCCGCTCGGTGCTCGGGTCGAGCGAGGCCGCGACGATCACGATCTGGTGATTGTCGTTGAGCGTATCTTCATCCAACGGTTGGTTGAAGCGCGCCCGGAAATCCGAGGCCAGCGTGCCGTTTGGGTTGAAGCGGCCATAGATGGCGGCGATCTCGGCGGTTTCGAGCGCGCCGACCCAGCTCGCATAATCCAGCGCCTGGGCGACGACTTCGCGCGGTGTACGGTCGCGCTTGAGCTCAACCACCACCAACCCGCCGTCCGGCGCAATCTGAGCTGGACCCGATCGGTTG
>DCKU01000047.1 GCA_002320455.1 Salinisphaera sp. UBA1666 | reverse complement strand
TCTGACCGAACTGATGCGTCTGCGCGAGCTGACCGGTGGCCTTTTGCATGCGCAGATTGAACTGCTCGCGGCGAAGCGCAATCAGCTCCTCGTCGAGCTCGGCTGTCGTCTTGTTGCGAAGATCTGCTGCTTTCATGATCGCCTCTTAGAGAATCTTGCGCTCGACGAACACCGTCTTGACCGGCAGCTTGGACGCGGCCAGGCGGAACGCCTCCTGAGCGACCTCGCGCGGCACGCCTTCCATTTCATAGAGCATGGAGCCCGGCTGAACCTTGGCTACCCAGAACTCGACGTTGCCCTTGCCCTTACCCATACGAACTTCGATGGGCTTTTTGGTCACGGGCTTGTCGGGGAACACACGGATCCAGGTTTTACCGCCACGCTTGATATGACGCGTCATGGCACGACGAGCCGCCTCGATCTGACGAGCCGTAATGCGCCCGCGCTCGACCGCTTTCAGACCGTACTCGCCGAAGCTGACTTCGTTGCCGCGCTGCGCCAGACCGCGGTTGCGGCCTTTCTGTACCTTGCGGAACTTGAGTCGTTTGGGTTGCAACATAACGAACTACCCCGCGGTCGCGCCGGACTCGGCGCTTTCTTCGATGCGCGGCTCGGTGTCGAACACCTCGCCCTTGAAGATCCAGACCTTCACGCCGATCACGCCATATGTGGTCTTCGCTTCGGCCAGGCCGTAGTCGATGTCGGCACGCAGCGTATGCAGCGGCACGCGACCTTCGCGATACCACTCGGTACGCGCGATTTCGGCGCCGTTCAAACGACCGGCCACGTTGACACGAATGCCACCGGCGCCCAGTCGCATGGCGTTGCCCACGGCACGCTTCATCGCGCGGCGGAACATGATACGCCGCTCGAGCTGCTGCGCGATATTCTGGGCCACCAGATAAGCATCCAGCTCCGGTCGACGAATTTCCTCGACCGACAGATGCACCGGAACGCCCATACGCGCAGAGACTTCGCTACGCAGCTTGTCGATGTCCTCGCCCTTCTTGCCGATCACGATGCCCGGCCGCGCCGTGTGAATCGTGATGCGAGCCGAACGCGCCGGACGATCGATCTGAATACGGCTGACCGAAGCGTGGGCGAGCTTTTCGCGGATGAAGTCACGGACTTCGAGATCCGTGTTCAGCGCGTCAGCATAGCCCTGGCCCTCGGCGTACCACCGCGAAGACCATTCGCTGGTGATGCCGAGTCGAAAACCGACAGGATGTATCTTATGACCCATATTGCAATCCGCTTACTTGGTCCGACTAGCGGTCGGCGACACGAATCGTGACGTGACTGGTTCGCTTGAAAATGCGATCCGCACTGCCACGGGCACGCGGCTTCATCCGCTTCATCGTCGGGCCTTCGTCGACCATGATGGTCGCGACCTTGAGCTCGTCGATGTCCGCGCCTTCGTTGTGTTCTGCGTTGGCGACGGCCGACTCGAGCACCTTGCGCACGATGTGGGCCGCTTTCTTGGTCGAGAACTGTAGCGTCTCAAGCGCGCGCTCGACCGGCATGCCACGTACCTCGTCGGCAACGAGGCGGGCTTTCTGCGGCGAGATTCGCGCGAAACGCAACTTTGCGATTGATTCCATCACGAGTGTCCTCGACTAACCCTTGCGATCGCCAAGGTGACCCTTGAACGTCCGCGTCGGAGAGAATTCACCCAGCTTGTGGCCGACCATGTTCTCGGACACGAAGACCGGGACGTGCGTACGGCCGTTATGCACGGCGATCGTCAAACCGATCATGTCAGGCGTGACCATCGACCGACGCGACCACGTCTTGATCGGACGCTTGGTGCTCTGACCCTGTGCCGCCTCGACCTTCTTGGCCAGGTGCAGGTCAATGAACGGACCTTTCTTGAGTGAGCGTGGCATAGTGCTTGTCCTATCTTTAGTAGCGGCTTAGCGCTTCTTGCGCTTGCTGCTGCGACGCACGATCATGCCGTCCGTCCGCTTGTTCGAACGCGTCTTGAAGCCCTTCGTCTTCCAACCCCACGGGCTGACCGGATGTCGGCCACCGCTGGTGCGGCCTTCACCACCACCGTGCGGGTGATCGACCGGGTTCATGGCCACACCACGCACCGTGGGGCGCTTGCCGCGCCACCGCTTGGCACCGGCCTTGCCGAGCTGGCGAAGGCTATGCTCATTGTTGCCGACTTCGCCGACCGTGGCCTTGCAGTTAACGTGCACGCGGCGGGTTTCGCCGGACTTCAAACGCAACACGCAGTACTCACCGGCACGAGCCGCGATCTGGATCTGCGTGCCCGCGCTACGTGCCAGCTGGGCGCCTTTACCCGGCCGCATCTCGACGCAGTGCACGGTCGTGCCGACCGGGATACTGGCCAGTGGCAGCGCGTTGCCCGGTCGGATCGGCGCCTGCGGACCGGTATGAATCGGCGTACCGGCCTCTACATAACGCGGCGCGATGATGTAACGACGCTCGCCGTCAGCGTATAACACCAGCGCGATGTTCGCGCTACGGTTCGGGTCGTACTCCAAGCGCTCGACACGGCCGGGCACACCGTCCTTGTCACGCTTGAAATCCACCAAGCGATAGTGCTTCTGGTGACCGCCGCCGCGATGACGCACCGTCATGCGGCCCTGCGAATTGCGGCCACCCTGGCGAATCTTTTTCACCAACAGCGGCGCATGTGGCTCACCGGCGTGCAGGTCGGGGCGCTTCACCGAGATGACAAAGCGACGACCGGCAGAGGTCGGATTGGCTTTCTTGAGTGCCATAATCTGCTCCTGTCTCGCTTAGCTCGCGGCGCCGTCGAGGAAGTCGATTTCGCTGCCTTCGGCGAGCGTTACGTAAGCTTTTTTCCAGCCGCTACGCACGCCAGGCCGACCGCGGAAGCGCTTCTGCTTCGGCTTCATATTGACCGTATTAACACCGGTTACCGTCACGTCGAACAGTTTGGCAACGGCCGCGGCAATTTCTTTCTTGTTCGCATCACGCGCGACTTCGAACACCACCTGGTTATCGGCGTCGGCCTGAACCGAGGCTTTTTCCGAGACGTGCGGCGCGCGCAGAACCTGAAGCATTCGTTCTTGGTTCATGCCAGCCATCCTTCAAACGCTGCCAGCGCCTGTTCCGTCATGATCACTTTGTCGGCGCCGACCAGCGTGACCGGATCCAGATCCGACACGCTGACCACTTCAAGGCCGACGATGTTGTTGGCGCTGTAGCCGATCTTGTCGTCGACTTCACCGACCACCAGGACGCCTTTCGGCTCACAGCCCGCATCGCCAAGCGCCTTAACCAGGCCCCTCGTGCTGCGCGCCTCGAGGTTCAAATCGCCGATCAGGGCGAAACGATCCTGACGGACCAGCTCGGAGACGATCGCCCGCATGCCGGCGCGATACATCTTGCGATTGACTTTCTGCGAGTGGTCGCGCGGCACCGCCGCGAACGTCACACCACCACCGGCCCAGATGGGACTGCGGATAGTGCCGGCTCGGGCACGACCCGTGCCCTTCTGCCGCCACGGCTTCTTGCCGCCGCCGCTGACCGCTGCGCGGTTTTTCATGCCTTTGGTGCCTGCACGTGCGCCCGCCAGATAGGCCGTCACGATCTGGTGCACCAGCGTTTCGTTAAACGGCCGGTCAAACACCGCGTCGGATACCGACACGGCCTTGCCACCGTTTGCCAGATTCAATTCCATTGTCGACCCTACCTAGTCGCGGACTACTCAGCCGGCCTTCTTGACCGCCGGCTGGATGATGACGTCGCCGTTCTTCGCACCCGGGACACCGCCCCGAACCAGGATCAAACCGCGCTCGGTATCGACCCGCACGATTTGCAGGTTCTGGACCGTCTTACGCACATTGCCAAGCTGACCGGCCATCTTCTTACCCTTGAAGACGTGACCGGGCGACTGGTTCTGACCAATCGCACCCGGCGCGCGGTGCGCTTTGGAGTTACCGTGCGTGGTGCGCTGCGAACGGAAGTTGTGACGCTTGATCACACCGCCATAGCCCTTACCGATCGAACGACCGATGACGTCGACGTACTGGCCATCCTGGAACAACGAAACGGTCAGCTCGCCGCCGACCTCAACTTCGACCTGTTCCGGCTCGGCGGCCTCTTCGCCTTCTGCGGACTCGCTCGCGGCGCCGGCCACCGTCGGCCAGTCACCGTCGACACGGAATTCCCACAGCCCGCGGCCGGCCTCCACGCCAGCCGCCTTAAAATGGCCGGCGGCGGGAGCGGTCACGCGGCTAGCGCGACGGGTGCCGGTCGTGACCTGAAGGGCCCGATAACCGTCACTTTCAACGTCTTTCTTCTGAACGACTCGATTGGGCTCGACTTCGACGACCGTAACCGACACGGACGCGCCATTTTCGTCGAACACGCGCGTCATGCCGCGCTTGCGACCTACCAATCCAATAGCCATTTTAAATACCTTCTCGCTTATCGCCACTCGCTAGAGGGGGCGACAGTTCAAGTATGGTGTATCCAGTGCAAAGAGCCCGCGTGTCTGCGGGCTCTCGCTAACAAGGCCGCGAACTATAACAGATCGCGACAGCTTTGTCTCGCTCTTACTGCAATTTAATTTGGACGTCGACGCCCGCAGCCAGATCGAGCTTCATCAGCGCGTCGACCGTCTTCTCGGTCGGCTCTACGATGTCCATCATACGCTTGTGGGTACGGATTTCGTACTGATCCCGCGCGTCCTTATTGACGTGCGGCGAGATCAGAATTGTGTACCGCTCCTTGCGCGTGGGCAGCGGGATCGGGCCGTGGACCTGAGCGCCGGTGCGCTTTGCGGTCTCGACGATCTCGCGAGCCGACTTGTCGATCAAGCGATGATCGAAAGCCTTGAGACGAATACGAATGTTTTGACTCTGTGCCATGGTTTAGACCGTAATCTTGGTCACGACGC
>DCKU01000114.1 GCA_002320455.1 Salinisphaera sp. UBA1666 | reverse complement strand
AAATTCTGGGGACCAGCTCAATCGTCGCCTCCCTGCCGTGCTACTCGGCCGACAATGTGGATGCCCAGCGTGGCAAGGGCGTATTCAAGGCCAGCATCAAGGCACTCAAGATATTGAACGAGCATGGCTATGGCCGGCCGGGCTCGGGGCTCGCGCTCAACCTGGTCTATAACCCGGTAGGCCCGCATCTGCCGCCGGATCAGGGGGCGCTCGAAGCCGACTATCATCATTTTCTCTACGAGCAGTTCGGCATCGTGTTCAACCAGCTGTTCACGCTGGCCAACATGCCTATCAAGCGCTATGCCCATGCCTTGATGCGCGAAGGCCGCTACGGCGAGTACATGCAGCTGTTGAAAGACGCCTATCGGCGCGAAAACCTGCCCGACGTGATGTGTCGGGGGCTGGTGAGCGTGGACTGGCAGGGCTACGTTTACGACTGCGACTTCAATCAGATGCTGGATCTGGCCGTCGGCGGCGGCTCGCGCACGCATCTGTCGGCGTTGATCGAGGCCGATTTGACCGGCGCGCCGATCGCCGTGGGCGATCACTGTTTCGGCTGTACGGCCGGTCAGGGCAGCAGTTGCGGCGGTGCGCTGAACTGATGCACGCCGCAGGCGCGATTGAGCCATTCGTCGCAAAACGCCACACTATACGGATCGATCGCGAATCGAACCCGAGATGACTCTTCCGACTATCAATACGTTGCGCAAGCCGCATGAAAGGGCCGCCCATGGCCGAGCGTGAACAGCTCGAGGCGTGGCTGGCCGCCACGGCGCGCGGCGACGAGCAGGCCTTCGGCCAGCTCTACAGTGCGACCTCGTCGCAACTCTATTCGTTGCTTCTGCGTATTCTGCGCTCCCCGGAACGCGCCCAGGACGCGCTGCAGGATGCCTATGTGCGCATCTGGCAGAAAGCTCATACGTATGCACCGGAGAGAGGGGCGCCACTAACGTGGCTTTTATCGATCGCGCGTTATCGAGCGCTGGACATGTTGCGACGCAAGCAGCCGGAGGTGGCCATGCCGGAAGAGCCGGATCGGGTCGCTACGCTGCTGGAGGACGAACAGAGCTTGTCTCCGCTGGAAGAAAACGAAAATCAACAGTCGTTGTCGGCCATCAACGCCTGTCTCGGAGACCTGTCCGACGAGCAGCGACAGTGTGTGCTGCTGGCCTACTATGAAGGTCTGACCCATCAAGAACTGGCCGAGCGCATGGATGCGCCGCTTGGCACCGTCAAGAGCTGGATTCGTCGCGGGCTGTTGCGCCTGCGCGACTGTCTCGCAGAAGAGGCCACCTCGTGAGCGATATGCAAGACGACGATCGCAATCTCGATGCGGCCGAATACGTGCTCGGCACGCTCTCGCCCGAAGCAGCGCAGGCGTTTGGCCGGCAAATGCGCCAGGATCCGGCGCTGGCGCGGGCCGTGGCAGACTGGGAAACCCGCTTGGGCCGGTTGGGTGAAGATTTACCAGCCGTCGAGCCTCCGGCCGAGGTCTGGCAGGGCATTGCTGATGATCTGGGCATATCACGGCCTACAGGCCCCGCAGACAGCCGCCCCGCTGCCAACGACGGGGCGGTTAAACGCTGGCGGCTGGCGGCCATTGCTGCGTCGACGGCGGCCGTTGTCTTGGCGGGTGCGCTTTGGTTTGGCGGGTCGGCCGGCGTGGGTTCGGGCGCTGCAAACACGTCACGCTTTGCCAGCATGATCTATGACCAGCCCACGGGGATGAGCTGGTTGATCCACTCCGCTCGGGCCGACTCCAGCGAGCTGGCCGTGGAAGCGCTCCAGGACTACGCGGTGCCCGAGGGCAAGACCCTGCGCATGTATGTGCGCTCGGCTGCTGGACAGGCCAGCCTGGTGGGCGATCTGCCGCATCAGGCCGGACGTTATGTCATGAATCTGAGCCCCGATGCGCGAGATATGATGCAGCCCGACAGCGAGTTGGTCGTCGCCATGGAAGATGCCGGCGCGGCGAAAGGGCAGGTATCGGGCAAGATCATGTGGGTGACACCGATCGCGCTGCGTCGCGGCTAAATACCATCTTGTGAAACCAAAGCCAATCAGCCTTCGGCCGCGATTTGCGGCCGGTAAGGCTGTTGGTGTTTGAGCACGCCGTAGGCGATATGCACCAGCGTGCGCATGGCCGCGCCGCGGCCCACGGGCTGGCCGGCAGGCATGCCCGTGCGGCAAGCCCTGATCGTTAGTCGTCGGGCGCTAGCGCGGCGACGTTGTCGGCGCTGTTGACCGACCAGTCGTACGCATAGCCGTCGATGGCATCGTGCGCTCTGATCTGCCGGGCCAGCGAGGCTGGGGCATGTTCAGCCAGATGCGACAGCACCCCGGGCACGCCGCCAAAATCCGATCCATACCACTGATAGATCTTCGACACGATCAGGCGATCGTCCTTGATCGTTACGCCCTGTGGGCTGGCGATATACGCCCGGGCGTTGTCCTTGAGCATGGCGTCGACCGTCTTGCCGGTATAAGCCTGCGGCAGAAGCGCCGGGCAAGAGATCGAAGCACAATTCACGCCGTAATGAGTCAACGTGTCGTGCCATATCGGGCGCAGTATCCGGTGTTCGATGTCGTTGAGCGATAACCGAATGCCTTCGACCGTGGCTCGTTTTTCATCCCACGGGCCGCTGTCGAAGACGCCCGCGTCGATATCCCGAATCGTGCCCACCGGCCAATGGTCAACAACCAGCGACAGGGTGATCGCGTTATATAGATTGATCCAGTAGGCGCGCTGCTCGGGCCGCGCGTAATGGGAGATCTGGACCTGTTCGAGTTGGTCGATATAGGCGTTCAGAGCCTTGGCATCGGCGTCGGTGACCGCGGCGTAGCGTACGCCGTTGGGCCCGTGATCAGCGGTGACGACGTAGCGTTTCAGAAAGCGATCGAAATCGCTGTGGTCGATGGTTGCCGTGTTATCGCTGTTGTGGGCCTGCCAGCGTGGCCAGAGATCGGACGCCGGTGCGGCGGCCAAAGTCTGGATACCGGCCAGCCAGATTAGCGTGGCCACCAGGAGATACGGCAAACGAGGCATAGCGGCTAGGGCCTGTTGATGTTTCATACGAGTCCGCGCCAAGCGCTGTTTTGCGGCAAGACGAGGCGTAGCGCGCGCTGCGCAGTCATTCTGCGCAAGCGTGCTAGAACGCTGGATTGCCGCAAAACAGCGCTTG
>DCKU01000172.1 GCA_002320455.1 Salinisphaera sp. UBA1666 | reverse complement strand
TGAAACCTCAACAGGCCCTAGGCGATCGGGTGGCCGCCGGATAAATGTTTTGAAATACAGCGGATAAACCTTATATAAATAGAGCACGTTGATTCATTTGCGTCATCAAAGGACGACAAACATGGCATTTGAACTGCCCGACCTGCCCTACGACTACGACGCGCTCGAGCCCTATATCGATGCGCGCACGATGGAAATCCATCACACCAAGCACCACAACGCGTACCTGACGAAGTTCCAGAAGGCCATCGAAGGCACGGAACTCGAAGACCAGGATCTGGAAACCATTCTGGCCAAGGCCGGCCAGCACGGTGCCGGTGTACGCAACCAGGGCGGTGGTTACTTCAACCACATCATTTTCTGGGAATCGATGAGCCCCAGCGGTGGCGGCAAGCCCAGCGGCGCGCTGGCCGATGCCATTGACGCCAGCTTTGGCTCGTTCGACGACTTCAAGCAAAAGTTCACGGCCGAGGCCACGGGCCTGTTCGGCTCCGGCTTTGTCTGGCTGGTGCCCGACGCCGGCAAGCTCAAGATCGTGCCCACGCCCAACCAGGACAACCCGGTAATGGACGTAGTCTCCGAGTCCGGCAAGCCCATCATGGGCCTGGACGTCTGGGAGCACGCCTTCTATCTGAAGTATCAGAACAAGAAGCCGGACTACGTGGATGCTTGGTGGAGCGTCGTCGACTGGGACGGCATCGCCAAGAAGTTCGACGCCGCGAGCTGATCGCCGTCGACCGACCCCGACCCGCGGGATGGCTCACGCGCGCTCGGGTCGTCAAAAGCCCTGCCGCATTGCGGCGGGGCTTTTTTTATTGGACGATAGCCGATTGCCTCGCTGGCCCTGTCCAGGCATGACGCCGCGGCCGGCGAGCGATCCACGTCAACCTGTTTCACGCCCATGACCGTGCGCCATTTTCTTAGCCTCGACGATCTCGGTCGCTCGGGGATTCATGCCGTCATCGACGCTGCCATCGCGGCCAAGCGCCAGCCCGCGAACGACCGACCGCTGGTGGGTCAGACGCTGGCCATGGTGTTCGAGAAAGCCTCGACGCGCACCCGCGTGTCCTTCGAGGCCGGTATGACGCGTCTGGGGGGCCACGCGATTTTCCTCTCGCCGGGCGATACCCAGATCGGCCGCGGCGAGCCGGTCGCCGACACGGCACGGGTGCTGTCCGGCATGTGCGATGCCGTGATGATTCGTAACCACTCGCATACCGTGCTGGAGCAGTTCGCGGCCCACTCGCGGGTACCCGTTATCAACGGGCTCACGGACCGCCTGCATCCCTGCCAGCTGCTGGCGGATCTGCAGACCTATGTCGAGCATCGCGGCGATATCGCCGGCCGCACCGTGGCCTGGATCGGCGACGGCAACAACATGTGCCACTCGTATATCAACGCGGCACGGCTATTGGGCTTTGACCTGCGTGTGGCCACGCCGAACGGCTACGGCCCTGATGCCGACATCGTGGCCCGCGGCGGTGATCGCGTCACACTCTGCGACAGCGCACACAGTGCCGCCGACGGTGCGGATCTGGTCGTTACCGACGTCTGGGCCAGCATGGGCGACGAAGACAGCCAGGCCGCACGCCTGGCGGCGTTTGCCGACTTCCAGGTCAACGATGCGCTCATGGACTGCGCGGCAGACAATGCTCTTTTTATGCACTGCCTGCCGGCGCACCGCGGCGAGGAAGTCAGCGCTGCCGTCATCGACGGCCCCGCCAGCGTGGTCTGGGATGAGGCCGAGAATCGTCTGCACGCGCAAATGGCGCTGCTGCGTGAACTCATGGTGCCGGCGGCGAGCTGAAATCGGCGTGCCGGGCGCCGTCTCGCGCCCGGCTGCTGGTCAACGGCCGGGGCTCAGGCGCGGGTGGCCAAAATCAGCGAATAGGCCTGCTCCGGCGCCTCAAAGTGCGACATGATCGCCAGATCCGTCCTGGCGAGCAGCTCGTCGATCGCGCGCTCGGTAAACTTGCGACTGATCTCGGTCATGATCCCCTCGCCGGCCTGCATCGAAAACCCGGCGTCCAGCGCCTGAAAATAGATCTCGTGATCATGCTCGGCGATGAGCCACATCTCGATCCGCTCGGCGTCTTCGTTGAACACCGCGCGATGCCGGTAGGCGGCCTCGGGCATGTTCCCGCCCAGCTCGCGGTTGAGCACGTTGATGACGTTGCGGTTGAAAGCCGCGGTGTGGCCGGCGGCATCGTCGTAGGCCGCCTCTAGCGTGTGTCGATCCTTGACCCGGTCCAGGCCCAACAAGAGCGCGTCACCCGGGTTCATCAACGCGCCGATTTCGTCGAGCATGGCCGCCGCGGCATCGGGCTCGAAGTTGCCCAGCGTTCCGCCCAAAAATAAGAACAGCCGGCGCCCACCGTCTTCCGCCAGCGGCAGATTAGCCAGACCGCCGGTGTAGTCACCGCTCATGGCATCCACATTCAGCCAGGGATAGTCGCGCATGAGCGTATCCGCAGCATCCAGCATGATCTGGCTGCTGACTTCGAACGGCCAGTACCTCGGCGTGACGCCGGCTGCGTCGCAGGCTGCAATCAGATGCCGGGTTTTTTTCGAGCTGCCGCTGCCCAGCTCGATCAGATGGTCGGGGGCCACGCGCTCGATGATAGCCGCGCTGGCTTCGGCCAAGAGCGCGTCCTCGGTGCGCGTGGGATAATACTCGGGCGTATCACAGATGGCCTCGAACAGCTGTGAGCCGTGGTCGTCATAAAAATATTTCGGCGGCAGCACGCGCGGCGGTTGCAGCAAGCCTTCGCGGGCGTCGTCGATAACGCCGGAAACGCGGCGCGTGGGGCTAACCTCATGATGCACGAGCCGTGCACGGTTCGAAGAGTCCGACATGATGAATCGGTTATGAACAATACGATCGACGGTACCATGGCCGTTTGATCTATTGCCGATGCTCTGTCATGTGTCGTATCGCTGCCTATATCGGCGCGCCCTGTCGCCTGGATACGTTTCTGAACGCCCCGCCGCACAGCCTGGCCCGACAGGCCTGGGATGCGCGTGAGACATTAAGCTCTACCGTGAACGCCGACGGCTGGGGCGTGGCCTGGTACGACGACGACGCCCGGCCGGCCGTGTATCGCAACGTGCTGCCCATCTGGGCCGACGGCAACGTGGACGCCTTGTCGCGCAGCCTCACCCGGCCGGTGTGGCTGGCCAACGTGCGCAGTGCTACTAGCGGCCTGGGCACCGATCACGCCAACACCCAGCCGTTTGCCGGCGACGGACTCATCTTCGTGCATAACGGGTATGTCGAAGCCTTCGCTCAAGGCCTGCGTGCGCGCATGCGCACATTGATCGACCCGACGGTCGAAGAGAGCATCAACGGCAACACGGATTCCGAGTATCTATTCGCGTTGCTGCGCTCACAGCCGGGCAGCCCGGCCGAAAAACTGACGCGCACCCACGCCCTGATCCACGAGCTTCTGGCCGAAACGCCCGAGCGTCGCGCGCTGCTCAACATGATTGTCACCGACGGCCGCGAGATGAGCGCGGTTTGTTCCAGCGTCAACGCGCCCGCCCCGTCGCTCTATGTCAACGCGGATTGGCAAGACGGACAGGTCATCGCCTCCGAGGCCTTCGACGACACACCGGGGTGGACGCCCGTAGCGCCGGAACGCTTTGTTACTGTAGCGCCATAACACCGACTTCGCGCGTTTCATGACCGCCAACCCTCCGACCCGCCTGGTGCAGCTGCGCGAGCGCACCCGCCAGGTGCTCGATCGCTACGACGAGACTGAGCTTCGCCGCCAGGCCCATCCCGATCTGTCGCCGCTGCTGTGGCACGTAGGCCATATGTTCTTCGTAGAGAACTTCTGGCTGGCCGAGCAGGTCTTTGGCGATACGCGCGTTACCGATCCCTGGCGTACGCTGTATTTTCCCGAACTGTGTGCCAAGGGCGAGCGCAGCGCGCGCCTGCCCGAGCCTGCCGCCATGCGCGCCTGGACCGAAGAGGTGGCCCGCGTGTGCGACGCCTACTGGGCACGCGCCGCGGAAACCGATCACCCTCTTTTGACCGACGGCTATCTCTTGTCGTTCGTGCGCCAGCACTATGCCCAGCATATCGAGACCATGCGCATGGCCGAGGCCCAAATCGTGCGAGCGCGCCCCGGCAACGTCTCGTCGCCGATCGAGCCGCGGCCGCTCGGCGACTCATTCGTGGCGCAGGCCGCGGGCGATGTCACGCTCGGCACCGCCGGCATCGATGCCTACGACAACGAGCAGCCGGCCCAGTCGTTTCACGTCGAAGCGTTCGAGATGGCGTCGCGGCCGGTGACCAACGGCCAATGGCTATCGTTCATGGCCGACGACGGTTATGCCAGCGCCGCGCTCTGGGACGCCGCCGGCTGGGACTGGATTTGCGCCGAAGCGATAACCCACCCAGAACACTGGCAGCACGGCGACGACGGCTGGCAGGCCCAAGATCTGGACGGCGCGCTGGGCGCGGGTAGCGACGATCCGGTCCACGGCATCGGCTGGTACGAGGCACGCGCGTTCGCACGTTGGGCCCGCGCTCGCCTGCCGCGCGAAGCCGAATGGGAGACCGCCCGCCGCCGCGACGCCCTACCCGCTAGCGAAACCGTCTGGGAATGGTGTGATGATGCCTTTGCTGCCTATCCCGGCTTTACGGCTTTTCCTTACGACGAATACTCCCTGCCGTGGTTCGACGGGGCACACTTCGTGGCACGCGGGGCGTCGCGTCATACCGAGCCCGACGTCATCCGCCCGGGCTTTCGCAACTTTTATCCGCCGACGCATCGCCACGTATTCGCCGGGCTGCGGCTGGCGCGCGATATCTGAACCGGCGCGCGGCGGGCGGGCGCGGCCAGCCGGACTACCCCAGTCCGGCGCGCGCCAGTCCTGCAGCCAAGTCGTCGACCAAGTCATCGATGTGTTCCAGTCCCGCGTGAATCCGCAGCAGCGGGCCTTCTGTGTCCCAAGCCACAGCACTTCGGCTGTGCGTCGGGTCAACCGGTAGCACGAGGCTTTCATAGCCGCCCCAGGAAGCGCCCAGACCGTAGTAGGCCAAGCCGTCGATCAGCGCGGCCAGCCGGCTGCGATCGATCGGTGCCAGCTCCACGGCGAACAGCCCACAGGCTCCGGTAAAATCGCGCAGCCAGCGCTCGTGCTGCGGATGATCGGACCTGGCCGGATGGATCACACGGGCCACGCCCGGCTGCTCGGCCAGCCAGTTGGCCAGCGCCAAGCCGTTGGCTTCGTGCACCGGCAGACGCTGACCGAGCGTGCGCAGCCCCCGCGCGCCCAGATACACATCGTCCGGGCCGGCGCAGTAACCCAGGGCGATGGCCGTACGCCGAATACCCTGATAACGCGCCTCGTCGACCGCGCTGATCGTGCCCAGCATGGCATCCGAGTGGCCGACGATATATTTGGTGGCGGCATGGATCGACAAGTCCACGCCGTGGGCCAGGCTATCGAAGTAGACCGGTGTGCCCCAGGTGTTATCGGCCAGTACCGTCAAACCGTGCGCATGCGCCACACGGGCCAGGCCCGGCACGTCGGCAATCTCGAAGGTCAAAGAGCCCGGCGCTTCGACAAATAGCGCACAGGTGTCGGACGTGATGCGCGCGGCTAGCGCGGCCGGCTCGATCAGCGGATCGAAATATTCGGCGTTCACGCCGTAGCGGGCCAGCAGGCCGTCACAGAACTTGCGCGTCGGCCCGTAGACGTTGTCGGCCACCAGAATATGCGCCCCGGCCCGCGCCACGCTCAAGATGGCGATCGCGATCGCGGCCAGGCCGGAGCAGGTCGAAACACAGCCATGCGCGCCCTCCAACTCAGCGACGGCCGCCTCGAAAGAGAACTGTGTGGGCGTACCCAGCCGGCCGTAGTGAGTGCCGGTGAACGGATCGGCCTCGGAGGCATCGAAATCGGCCAGCGTCTCAAACAGCACCGTCGAAGCGTGATAGACCGGCGTATTGACCATGCCGTGGTGCGCGGCCGGCGTGCGACCGGCGTAGGCGAGACGGGTAGCGGTTTTCATGAGACGAGCGTTCCAACGGGCTAAAAATAGGCACGATACGCCAGCCGTACGATCCGGGCATACTGCGGGTGCACTCCCACAAGGCCCTGCCCCGGCGAAACAGATGGCTCGCGCTCTGTCCGGCTATCGACGACTCGCCTCACTTAACGGATATCCCATCAACGTGGCGCCCTGGCGAGGGCCTGTTGAGGTTTCATATGAGTTCGCGTTGGAGACCGCAAATCGTGTGCTGCAAGGCGCGAGTCGCCGTATCGTGGCGTGCCACGATCAAGACTCGCAAAGCCGCTAAGCGCGATTTGCGGCCCAACCC
>DCKU01000002.1 GCA_002320455.1 Salinisphaera sp. UBA1666 | reverse complement strand
CGCCGATGCGCCGCCTTATCTCATCACGATACGCCCTAGTGGACGGTCAGGCCTCACTCATCGATACGCCGGCTGCCCCGATCCGGGTGGCCGGCCAGCCCTACGAGGCCCTGCCGGATGATCTGTATATCCCGCCGGACGCGCTGCGCGTATTTCTGGAAGCTTTCGAAGGCCCACTGGATCTGTTGCTCTATCTGATCCGACGTCAGAACCTCGATATTCTCGACATCCCCGTATTCACCATCACGCAGCAATATCTAGCCTACATCGAGCTGATGGAAGAAATGGCCATCGAGCTGGCCGGCGAGTATTTGCTGATGGCGGCCATGCTGGCCGAGATCAAATCCCGCATGCTGCTGCCGAGACCGGTCGAAGACGACGTCGAGGATGAGGCTGACCCCCGGGCCGAGCTGGTTCGGCGGCTGGCTGAGTATGAGCGGTTCAAGAGCGCGGCCGAAGTCCTGGATGCCCGGCCGCGCGTCGAGCGTGATCTGGCCCTCGTTCAGCCAGCCCTCCCGGATTTGGGGCTTGAAAGCCCGCGTCCCGACGGCAACATCTCAGCACTTCTGGGCGCGCTGCACGACGTGTTGGCCCGTGCTGACCTCAACACCGAGCACGTGATTACCCGGGAAACGCTGAGCGTGCGTACGCACATGACGCGGCTACTGGAAAAGCTGGGTGCCGGCGGAGCCGCGCTGTTTACCGAGCTGGTCGCGCGCGACGAAGGCCGGGCCGGCGTCGTCGTATCATTTCTGGCGCTGCTGGAGCTGGCGCGAGAAGCCCTGATCGTGATCGAACAGGCCGGGCCTTATGCGCCACTTCGCCTGTCGCTGGCCGAGCGCCGCTCGTGAGTGGTGCGATCGATCTGGCCGCGCTCGCCCAGTCGCTGGAGGCCCTGCTGGCCGCAGCCGGTGAGCCGTTATCGCTGGATCGCCTGACCGCACTCGTGGAACCCGATCATGGCGCGGGCCGGGGTGATGTGCGCCGCGCGCTCGAGGCCTTGGCGGTGCGCTACGAAGCTTCAGCGTCGGAGGTCGTCGAGGTGGCCAGCGGCTGGCGACTGCAGGTGCGCGCCCGCCATGCCGGCTTGCTGGCTCGGCTGTGGGAGGAACGTCCGCCCAAGCTGTCCCGAGCCGTGCTGGAAACGCTGGCCATCATCGTATATCGCCAGCCGCTGGCGCGCTCGGACATCGAAGCGATCCGCGGCGTGTCGGTCTCAACCCAGATCATGAAAACACTGGACGGCTATGACTGGATCAAGGTCGTCGGGCATCGTGACGTGCCCGGGCGGCCGGCGCTGTATGCCACCACGGCCCGTTTTCTGGATGATTTTGGGCTTGCCCGATTGTCTGATCTGCCGCCGCTGGCCGAGGTCAAGGACGCCGAGGCGCTGGACGTGGCTCTGGCACGCCTGGCCGATACCGAGGGCGATAGCGCTGAGACGGCCGGCACGGACTCGGACAGCGGGTTGGCATAAGCCACCGCGATCGCCAGAATACAATCAGCGAACTTATCATCGACCGATGTCAAGAACGGCGACTGAACAAGGAAATACATGGCCGCACTCAATACCGAAACCGTGACCGAGGTAACGCACTGGAACGACGGGCTGTTTTCATTCAAGACCACGCGCGATCCGTCGCTGCGTTTCGAAAATGGCCAGTTCGTGATGATCGGGCTGTCCAAGGACAACGGCAAGCCGCTGCTGCGCGCCTACAGCATCGTTTCGGCCAACTATGAAGAACACCTCGAGTTCTTCTCCATCAAGGTGCCAGACGGGCCGTTGACCTCGCGCCTGCAGCACCTGAAGGCCGGCGACGAGGTTTTCGTCTCGACCAAGCCGACCGGCACGCTGCTGATTTCGGATCTTCACCCCGGGCGTAATCTCTATCTGCTGTCCACCGGCACGGGCCTGGCGCCGTTTCTGTCGATCGTGCGTGACCCGGAGACCTACGAGCGCTTCGATAACGTGGTCGTCGTGCACGGCGTGCGCCATATCAACGATCTGGCCTACGATGACCTGCTAGAAAACCAGCTGCCGAATGATGAGCTGCTGGGCGAGATGATCGACGGCCATCTGTATTATTATCCCGTCGTCTCGCGCGAGGCTTTCAAGTACGAGGGCCGGCTGACCACGCGTTTGGCCTCGGGCCAGATGACCGTGGATCTGGGCCTGCCCGATCTCGACCCGGCCCACGACCGGGCGATGATCTGCGGCAGCCCGGGCATGCTCGACGATACTGCCCAGCTGCTCGATGAGCGTGGTTTCACGGTGTCGCCGCATATCGGCGCGCCGGGCGAGTACGTCATCGAGCGGGCGTTCGTCGAGAAGTAGGGTGGTTATCATCCGCGGATGAATACAGACAGTTATCCGCAGATTGCACAGATTAGAAGACGGATAGACAGAGCAGCGTCCGGCTCGTGGGTTGCAACGGCATACGGGCTCGGCCTATTGCCGAACCAATCTGCGTCATTTGCGTAATCTGCGGATGGTCCGTTTCCTAACGGCGCTTATTCGCGTCCAGTCGCGGGCTCACAATCAAGGAATCCGTCGCCGGAGGCGGGTTCGACCATTACCGAGGATGTCTTGGCCGATCGTATTCAGAAAACACTCGCTCACGCCGGGCTGGGTTCACGCCGCGAGATCGAGGCCGCCATTCGCGACGGCCGGGTCCGCGTCAACGACCGGCAAGCCGAGTTGGGGGCAACGCTTGGTCCCGGCGATCGGGTGGCCATCGATGGTCGGCCGGTCAATTGGGAAAAACGCGTCGATGTGCCGTGTCGCGTGCTGGCCTACAAAAAACACGTCGATCAGGTCGTTACCCGTCATGACCCCGAGGGGCGCGCCACGGTCTTTCGCAAGCTGCCCAAGCTCGAGGGCGGGCGCTGGCTGGCGGTTGGGCGTCTGGACGTCAATACTTCCGGTCTGCTTCTGATGACCACCGACGGCGAGCTCAAGCGACGGCTGGAACACCCCAGCTACGAGCTGCCGCGGACCTATGCGGTACGTGTGCACGGCCGGGTCGATCAAGCCATGCTGGATAGGCTGGTCGAGGGGGTTGAGCTGGAAGACGGCGTGGCCCACTTCGAGTCGATCCGCATGGCCGACGATGAAACACGCGCCAACCGCTGGTTCGAAGTAGTGGTGCGCCAGGGGCGTAACCGAGTCGTGCGTCGTCTCTGGGCCAGCCAGGGCGTGACCGTGTCGCGGCTGATCCGTACCGGCTTCGGGCCAGTGCCGCTGCCGGGTGGCGTCAAGGCCGGCAGCTACTACGAGCTCTCGCGCAAAGAAATCAAGGCGCTGGCCGCCGTGGTCGATCTGAAACGATGAGCGCGTGAGCGGTGTGTCACGCGCGCCGGCGGCGGCGATCACCGAGGCCGGCCTAACCGATTTTTACGAGCGTCTGGCGGACTACTATGGCCCGCAGTGCTGGTGGCCGCACCTGGACGAAGCCAACCCGCGCTTCGAGATTCTCGTCGGCGCGGTGCTGACCCAGCACACGGCCTGGCGCAACGTCGAGCGCGCGATCGCCGTGCTACAGGCCGCCGGGCCGCTGACTGCCGAAACGTTACTCGCCCACGAGGACTTGCCCGAGCTGATTCGCCAAGCCGGGCCGCATCGCGTCAAAGCCCAGCGGTTGGTCGCACTCTGTGAGTGGTTCATTAACGTGGGTGGCTTTGCCGGCATGTCGGCTATGACGACCGACGCCTTGTGCAGTGCGCTTCGTGATGTTCGCGGCATCGGCCCCGAGACGGCCGACGTCATTGCGCTCTATACGGCCGACCGGCCGCGTTTCATTGCCGACGCCTACGCGTTTCGTATCTTCGAGCGCTTGGGTTGGTGGCAAGGCAAGACACGGCGTTACGAAACCCTGCGCCGCCAGGTCGAGGCCTGCGCGCCCGAAGCGTGGCAAGCCGCCGACTACGACGAGATCCACGCGCTGATCGTGCGCCACGCGATCGCCATCTGTCACAAACACCGGCCGGCGTGTAGCGAATGCCCCGTGTCGAGCTGTTGCCGTCGAATCGGCGTTGCGCTGCCGAGCGGGTAGGTTCGTATGCTAATCTGTACGGAAAACCGTACAGATAAATGGTGATGTCGATGGATAGCTTGAGCTATACCGCTGCCCGTAGCGCGCTTGCCCAGACTATGGACAAGGTCTGCGATGACCACGCGCCAGTGGCAATTACGCGCCAGGGTCGAAGCACGGTCGTCATGATGTCTCTGGAAGACTACGAGGCTTTCGAGGAAACGGCGTATCTGCTACGCAGTCCCAGAAATCGTGATCGTCTGGCGAAAGCCGTCGACGCGCTAGGGCGTGTCGTCAT
>DCKU01000156.1 GCA_002320455.1 Salinisphaera sp. UBA1666 | reverse complement strand
CGCCTTGCTAAACACGATTTGCGGTCTCCAACGCGGCGCTCGTATGAAACCTCAACAGGCCCTAGGTAGTGCCGGGTACACGAATCTGTCAGACTCGCCGATTCGTTGCACGGCCTGTGCGTCGTGCTGTGTTCGGCTTAAAACCGTGTCCGAGTCGTCATGGCCACCATCTCGTCCAAGTCCAATTTCGCACGTATCAATCGGCTGCCGCCGTACGTGTTTGCGATTATCAACGAGCTCAAGCAAGAGGCACGAGCGCGCGGCGAGGACATCATCGACTTCGGCATGGGCAACCCGGATCAGCCCACGCCCGATCACATCGTCGATAAGCTGACCGAAACGGCACAGCGCGCCGATACCCACCGCTATTCGGTCTCCAAGGGCGTCCCGAGGCTGCGAAAAGCCATCGTGGACTGGTATGCCCGGCGCTACGATGTGACGCTGGATGCACAGACCGAGGCGATTGTGACCATGGGCTCCAAGGAAGGCCTGGCGCATCTGATGCTGGCCATTCTGGAGCACGGCGATCAGGTATTGGTGCCCAACCCGGCTTACCCGATTCATACCTATGGGGCCGTGATCGCCGGCGCCGACGTACGTCACGTACGGGCCATGCCGGATACCGATTTCTTCGCCGAGTGTGAAAAAGCCATCAAGGAAAGCTGGCCGCGGCCCAAGATGCTCCTGCTTAATTTTCCATCCAACCCCACGACCCAGGGCGTGGATCTGGCGTTTTTCGAGCGTATGGTGGCGCTGGCTAAGGAATACGATCTGTGGATCGTCCAGGATCTGGCTTATGCCGATCTGGTCTTCGACGGCTATCACGCGCCGTCGATTTTGCAGGTCGAGGGCGCCAAGGATGTGGCAGTGGAGTGCTTCACGCTGTCCAAGAGCTATAACATGCCGGGCTGGCGCGTGGGCTTCATGTGCGGTAATCCGGAGCTGATCGCAGCCCTCGGGCGCATGAAGTCCTATCTCGACTACGGCATGTTCACACCGGTGCAGGTGGCGGCCATCGCGGCGTTGAACGGCCCGCAGGACTGCGTCGATGATATTCGGGAGCTCTATCGCGAGCGCCGCGATATCCTGTGTCGCGGCCTGAACGACATCGGCTGGACGGTCACACCGCCCAAGGCCACGATGTTCGTCTGGGCCGAAATTCCGACGTTCTATCAGGAGATGGGCTCGTTGGAGTTCACCAAGAAGCTGCTGGCCGACGCCCATGTTGCGGTCTCGCCGGGAATCGGCTTTGGTGAATATGGCGATACCCACGTGCGCTTCGGGCTGATCGAAAACGACCAGCGCACGCGTCAGGCGCTGCGTAATATCAAGCGCATGTTCAAGCGCGACGGCCTCGTCGCGGCATAACTTACGGCTCAAAGGCGAAAAACATGATGGATGCGGTCAAGGTCGGCGTGCTCGGCCTCGGCACCGTGGGTGCTGGTGTGGTCAATCTGCTGTCGCGAAACGGCGACGAAATTGCGCGTCGGGCCGGGCGAGAGATTCGTGTCACGCGTGCTGCCGTGCGCAACCTCGAGCGCTCGAGAGAATGCGACACGACCGGCATCGATCTCGGCACAGACTGTCAGGCCATCGTGGCTGACCGAGATATCGACGTCGTTCTGGAGCTGATCGGCGGCGACGATGAGGCCTACGAGCTGGTCATGGCCGCGATCGCCAACGGCAAACACGTCGTCACGGCCAACAAGCATCTGATCGCGCTGCACGGCAACGAGATCTTCGCCGCGGCCGATGCGGCCGGGGTCGTCGTATCGTTCGAGGCCGCGGTCGCGGGCGGCATCCCGATCATCAAGGCGATCCGCGAGTCTCTGGCGGCCAACCGCATCGAGTGGGTGGCCGGCATTATCAACGGCACGGGCAACTTCATCCTGAGCCAGATGAAGTTCGAGGACGTCTCTTTTGATGAGGCGCTGGCCGACGCTCAGGCGCGCGGCTTTGCCGAGGCCGATCCCACGTTCGACGTCGAGGGCATCGACGCCGCCCACAAGCTGGCTATCATCGGCAGCATCGCTTTCGGTATCCCGCTGTCGTTCGACAAGATCGTCACCGACGGTATTCGCCGTATCGCCGCCGACGACATCGAATACGCCGCCGAACTGGGCTATCGGGTCAAGCATCTGGGCATCGCCCAGCGCCAGGCCGAGGGCGTGTCGCTGCGTGTGCATCCCACGCTGGTGGCCGAGCGTGCGCTGCTCGCCAACGTCGAGGGCGAGAAGAACGCGATCATGGTCTACGGTGACGCGCTCGGGGCTACAGCCTATTACGGTGCCGGCGCCGGGGCCGGGCCGACGGCCTCCTCGGTGGTGGCCGATATGATCGACACGGCGCGCATGATGAGCGTGGATCCGGCCGGGCGCGTGCCGCATCTGGCGTTCCAGCCCGACCAGATCACCGAGGAGCCCGTGCTCGGCTCGGAGGAATTTGTCTGTGGCCATTATTTCCGGGTTCAGGTGGCCGATCAGACCGGCGTGATGGCGGAGGTCACCCGCCTGCTGGCCGAGCGCCAGATTGGTATCGAGCACATCTTGCAGAAAGATCCGCCGCGTGACGACGAAGACGCGCGCATCATTATCGTGACCAAGGCCGCCAAGGAAGCCACGCTGATGGACGCGCTGTCGCATATCGTGGCGCTGCCCACCACGCGGGACGGCGTGGTGCACTATCGTGTGGCTGAGTTCGAGGACTAGATGCGTTATATCAGCACGCGCGGAGACGCGCCGGCGATTGGCTTCGAGGACGTTGTACTCACCGGTCTGGCGCCGGACGGCGGTCTCTACGTGCCGGAGACAGTGCCGGAATTCAGCCACGCCGAGCTGGCCGACATGGCCGGTCTGTCCTATGCCGAGGTGGCTTATCGCGTGATGCGCGGCTTCGTGGGCGATGCGATCGACGATGCGACGTTTCGCCGGATCGTGACCGAGACGTACGCCGGCTTCAATCACGACGCCGTGGTGCCGCTGGCCCAGCTGTCGCACAATCATCATCTGCTGGAGCTGTTTCACGGCCCCACGCTGGCCTTCAAGGACATCGCACTCCAGCTGCTGGGCCGGCTGCTCGATCATTTTCTGGGGCAGCGGGGCGAGCAGGGCGTGATCATGGGCGCCACCTCGGGGGATACCGGCTCGGCCGCCATCGAGGGCTGCAAGCCCTGCGACAACCTGGATATCTTCATTCTGCACCCGCACGAGCGGGTCTCGGAGGTGCAGCGGCGCCAGATGACCACGGTCGATGCCGCGAACGTACATAACATCGCGATCCGCGGCGATTTCGATGATGCTCAGGCCATGGTCAAGGCCAGCTTCGCCGATCAGGGATTTTTGAACGGTACGCGTCTGATCGCGGTGAACTCGATCAACTGGGCCCGCATCATGGCCCAAATCGTGTACTACGTCGCTGCCGGCGTCGCCTTGGGCGCGCCGCACAGAGCCGTGTCGTTCACGGTACCCTCGGCCAACTTCGGCAACCTGTTCGCCGGCTATATGGCGCGGCGTATGGGCTTGCCGGTCAAGCAGTTCGTCATTGCCACCAATGCCAACGATATCCTGCACCGGACGCTGGCCGACAACGATTTTTCGCGTCGGGCGCTGGAAGCCACGCTGGCTCCGTCCATGGATATCGTTGTGTCGTCGAACTTCGAGCGGCTGTTGTTCGAAGCCTACGAGCGTGACAGCCAAGCCGTAACAGACCTGTTGGCCGCTTTCGCTGACGGGCGGGCGGAAATCGACACGGCGCCCATGGCGCGCCTGCGTGAATTGTTCGCCAGCCACCGGGTCGACGACGAGACCATTCTCGAGGTCATTCGCGAGGCGCACGCCCATACCGGCCAGCTTTTGGATCCGCACACGGCCTGTGGCTACCGGGCGGCTAATGTCTGCCGCGCCGATGCCACCACGCCGATGATCACGCTGGCCACCGCGCATCCGGCGAAGTTCGAGGCCGCTATCAAACGGGCCGGCTTTACCGGCGCGCCGCTGCCCGATGCCATGCGTGAGCTGATGGACCTGCCCGAACACTACGACGTGCTGGACGCCGACCTCGACACGGTACAGCGCTACGTCGCCCGTCATCGCCGCGGCTGAGTCGTCCGAGACAGGGCATGCCTCGCGGATCGTCGATCGTCCGCTGATCGGTGATCCGCAGGCGCTGGCGGGGCTGGGCCATCCGCTTCTACAACGCATCTATGCGGCGCGTGGCGTGCGCGCCATGGGCGAGCTGGACTATGGCCTAGCCGGTCTGCCGGATTATTCGGCGCTGGCCGGCATTGACGCCGCGGTGGGTGTGCTGGCCACGGCGGTGGCCGAGGCTGCGCCGATCATCGTAGTAGGCGACTTCGACGCGGACGGCGCCACCAGTACCGCGCTGGCCTGTGACGCTCTGGCCAGCTTTGGCGCGCACGTCGACTTCTTCATGCCCCAGCGCACGACCCACGGCTATGGTCTGTCGCCGCAGGTAGTGGCCGAGCTTCCGGCGTGCACGCCCGGCGGTGTATTGCTCACCGTGGATAACGGCATCGCTGCCGTGGCCGGCGTAGCCGCGGCGCGTGAGGCCGGCTGGCAGGTGGTCGTAACCGATCACCATTTGCCGGGTGAGACGCTGCCCGCGGCCGACGCGATCGTGAATCCGAACCAGCCGGGCTGTACGTTCGTGTCTAAGCGACTGGCCGGGGTCGGCGTCATCTTCTATGTGATCGCCGCTCTCCGGGCGCGTCTGGCCGGCCAGGGCGTGACCGGCCTGCCGTCGCTATCGAGCTATCTCGATTTGGTAGCGGTGGGCACGGTGGCCGACGTCGTGGCCCTGGATCACGTCAATCGCACCCTGGTCAGCCAGGGGCTGCGCCGTATCCGCGCCGGACGCGGGCGGGTGGGCGTCACCGCACTCGCCGAGGCCGCCGGGCGCGACTGGCGAAAGCTGGGCGCTGAGGATATCGGCTTCGTTATCGGCCCCCGCCTGAATGCGGCCGGGCGCCTCGAAGACATGACGCTGGGTGTGAACTGTCTGCGTGCGCCGGACGCGCCGACGGCGGCAGAGATCGCCGAGCGCCTATCGGCGATCAATCGCGACAGGCGTCGCGCCCAGCGGCGTATGGTCGGTGAGGCCGAAGCCGCGCTGGCGCGCATGCAGGACGAGGGCATCGAACGCAGCGGGATTGTCGTCCACGGCCGCGCCTGGCACGAAGGTATCGTCGGGCTGATCGCGTCCAAGATACGCGAGCAGCGTCATCGGCCGGTGGTCGCGTTCGCGCCCGGCGCCTCGGGCATGCTGAAAGGCTCGGCGCGCTCGATTCCCGGCATCCATATCCGCGACGTTCTGGCTCGCATCGATGCCCAGAATCCGGGCATGATCGAGCGCTTTGGCGGCCATGCCCAGGCCGCCGGGCTGAGCCTGTCGTTCCAGGCGTTTCCGGGCTTCATCGAGGCCTTCGATGAAGCTGTCGCCGAGGTACTGACCCCGGAACTGGCCGATCGTATCTTTCATACCGACGGCGAGCTGTCGACGGAAGAGATCAGCCTGGCCAACGCGCGCCGGCTGGGCGCGGCTGGCCCGTGGGGCGCCGCCTTCGAAGCGCCTTTATTCCATGGCTGTTTCCACGTGCTGTCGCAGCGGATCGTCGGCGAGCATCATCTAAAGCTGCGCCTTGCGAGCCCGGCCGGCGGGGCCGATTTGAATGCGATCTGGTTCAATCGCGACGTCTATCTCGACGAGACCGTGGCCCATCGCTTCGTCTACAAGCTAGCGGTCAACGAATTTCGCGGCGAGCAGTCGCTCGATCTCCTGGTCAGTCACGCCGAAGCGGGCTAGGGCCTGTTGAGGTTTCGTGCGAGCGCCGCGTTGGAGACCGCAAATCGTGTCCTGCAAGGCGCGAGT
>DCKU01000070.1 GCA_002320455.1 Salinisphaera sp. UBA1666 | reverse complement strand
AATCCAAGAGGGTATCTGACCCCGTTGGCTGAGTCTTGATCGCCACACTTCACGAATGTGGCAATGCAAGACCTGATCCCGTCGGCTTCTTTACTGCACGTTCACATCTGGCGCGTCGGACATGTTCGGCTGAACCGTCAAACCGGACGGCTGTGTTGTGACGACGTTACAGCCGTCGAACGAGGCATCGAACGTAAACTGCGACGGGTCAGAGACGTCATTCAGCCCGTTAGAGAACTTAGCGGTGACATTGCCTGTGCAATCCGAGAGTAGCGGTACTTCAACCATGACGTTCTGGAAGGTAACGTCTGCGGCGGTAAGAGGCCCTTGGTTAAGTGCTTGCTGCGCTACTGAATCCGGGACAAACGCTTCCCAAGTCCCCGGGTTTTCCGGAGTCCCTGTGCGGCCCTGAGTGAAGCCGACCACGTCGATGTCTGGGCAGAACTGCTCGCTTCCGGTGACCGACCCGGAGGTGACATCGATATAGATGCCTGCCGGATCTGTTGTGTTAGACACTTCACCAGTCAAACGTAGGTCACAGGTCGAGCCCACGTTGCCCAGAAAAGTGCTTTTCGTCAGGTTGGCCTTCCCAAGAAAAGTGAACTGCCCTTCCGGCATGACGTTTGGCGCGGCCGGCTGAGCAACTGCCGCGGTGGCAGTTACCGACAACGTTGCTACGGCGATAGCGATTTTAATATTAGCCACTTTCATATCTATCTCCTCATTTTTCACAACTCGCTCGGTATGGTTCGATGCGAGGTGCCGAGCTTCACTCACGCAAACTTGTCTCTAAAACCGAATTTATCGACTAGGAAACGCTTCGCCTCCATGTATGGGCGCGCCTAGAAGTTGGAGCGCTTGTTCTCCTGCGAGGGTTGGCGCTGGCGTCGGCCCACCGGTCGCATCCGCAACGACTATGAATCTTTTAGTGTTCAAAGTGCTGATCGCCAATCGCCCGTTTTGCTGGAAGCCCACCGGACCTACGACTTGAATATTGACGTCTTGTTGCGCTACGCGAGTGGCGCTACCGTTATCCAAGTCGTCGATATAGCCGTCGGCGTTGACCGTAACCGTGAGATTCGCGACGAAGCATGGCGCATAGTTATATGGCTTCGCATAATCAGAGTCGACAGAGTCCCGGCGGGTGATGGTCCCGCTACACCGAGGAACGATGTAACCTCGCTGCGGCTGTTGCGTGGCAACTCCGTCGGCATCGATCTGATACGGGAATCTCAATATCAATCGACCGGTCACTAGCGAGAAGAACGAAAGAGACGTCCCGGTCAAGATGCCACTTGGCGGCAATTCGACGGGAATGCACGTCTTTCTCGTGTTTTCGCCAATCACCGAATTCCCGTTATTCAAGGTTAGGCCAAAGGCCTCATCGCACTCCCTGCCGAATTGCGCAGGTTTGATTCGAATCGGTCGCTCACCTCCCAAGAATGAAGCTACCGGCGGTGCTGCTGATAATGCGGTCTCGAAGATATCGGAATAAACAACATTTGGTAGTTGAGCCCGCTCTCGTCCCAGTTCGTCAGGAAATTCCGTGGTCACGTCGCCTTGGCTGCTAGTAAGCTGATCAGTAACTGTTCCATTGAAGCCGACCGGGAATTGGACGAATGAAAACAAACCATCAGGAATTGCCGTAGCTTGGACATTTCCGTTGTCGAAAAAACCGTTACCGTTGGTATCGGCTTCAGGCAACGCGCGTAGAACAGTCGCATAATCCGAGGTCGGCGCAGTCGCGGTGAACGGCATCACAATGTCGGGGCCACCACCACCGCGATAATCAGAAAAGCAGTTTGTCTCTTGTTGTGGTGCCGGCGTCGGACTATTCCCTGGGCAGGTATCGAACGCACTATTCCCACCAGCTAAAACATTTGCTTTGGTCCCAGTCGACGACAAAGGATTAGTATTTAGAGCGAATCCGCTCTGCCCTATGACTGTGGATTGCGAGCTGCAACTGCTGGCTGGACTTTGATTGTCCGGATCCAGGTTGTTTGCACTTCCGCAAACGACAACCCAGTACCGCTGCCCGGCTTGGAAGCCTGCGGCCGGCTTAAACTGAAATCCCCGTGTTAGCCCCGAATTAGGTGAAAGTTTCGCTAGGGCGCCAGGGACAACGCCTTCGCATTGCCCAGCAGACATTTTCTGGATCGCAATTGTTGCGCCATCAACGGTATTTCCCGACCCGCCAATCAAGCATCCATTGGCTAATTTGACAGATTCTGACTGGACTGCCTTGGAAAAATATCCGACTACCGGAAAATTGGAAGGAGATTTGAAGACGTCGTATACGCGCCTCGTGCTCTGAATATTTTGCACCCCTTCCAATTTCGGCGATGAGTATGTTCGGCTAGAAACAGGAGCAAACTGCTCAGCTTCGTCTGGATCGTCGCCGACGCATCGACCGGCCTGACTTCCGCCGTCCATAAAGTAATCAGCCGAATTGGACGTATCCGGCATCAGTGCGCAAGGAACACCGGGTGTCAAAGTGGTGAGAAACGGAGCGGTTTGTCGAACGGTTTCCGTGTCACTTTGCTCTAGTTGAGTGATCGAGCCATCGTCATCTCGCGGCAACACCAAGGGTTGCGTGTTGAAGTCAAAAGTGTCGCTGACGCCACCGCGCATAGATCGGTCAAGCGGATTTCCGTTTAAGTCGGTGATCCCACCGCCGAGCGACACGGTATATTTCGTGTCCGCATCGAGACGTTCAACAGGTGAGACAACGAGACTTGAACCTTCGATGCGACTGCGAACAGAGATTGTTTCACCGTCAGCGTTCATCATCTGAACCCGCGTAATGCTCGCTGGATCAACTGCTTCGGAGAACAAGAAAGCCGGGCTTGTATCTACCGATACAGCATTTGGACGCGGCTCGGGAAAATTGAACGTAGCTGTGGGGTTATCGTCGTCGCCGACGCCGGATCCAAAGATAAAGCGTTCTGCCATTAAATCCCGGCATTTCTGCTCGTTGGCCGACAGGCTCGTGGTGCCGCTTAACCCGGGCAAAACGTCGCTGGCATTGAATATGGGTGAAAACGACGCGCTGTCACTGTCGAAAGACAGCGTGTTGAATACGTAACTACAAGCCGTCGGGTACTGTGCCGTTATGAATGGCGCACCCTGGTCCGCCATGATCGTTGGCTGATCATCCGAACTAGCCGGCAACGTCAACTCTAATTCGAAGTTAGCGGCGGCCTCTGCATCACGATTCACCGAGATTGGCAATGCCCCATAGAGCACGAGGCTAATATCCCCATTGTCTTGCGGAATAGCCACACCCGAGGCCAGCACGTTCAACGCGGTCTGATTGACCACACCGTTTGAAAGCGCTTCGATCGGGCTGTTCGGACTGACCTGACCAAAAATGTTTAGGTCGAGACGCTGCGCCACCCGCGTCGGCGTCTCAACGTTGGAAAGATCATTCGCCAGCAGATACACGTCCGAATCGTTGGCGAACTGGACGTCGAGATTGTCCAGATTGACCGGCGTATCGACCACGGCCTCGCTAAAGGTGCCGTCGTCGTTGAGTTGGCTGCCAAGCGCCAAGTTGAAGTTCTGAAGCAGAAACTTCTGCCCCCGCGGCAACACCGTCGGGATCTTGCCGCCAAACCGCTGACCGTTGAAAGCCGCCAGGCGCACCTGCAGCCCGCCCTGTTCGGGGCTGGGTACGGCGGCCAGGTCATAGCTGCCGATGAGCTGGCTGGCCAGCTCGATGTTGTTGGCCGTGCGGCCGGTCAACGGGCTGGACATGCTGTCGTTGTCGTCATCGTCGTTGCCGATGACGCCGATGCGCAGGCGCTGGACCACATCGACCCGATCGCCGGTGTTGATGCTCAGCGGGGTGACGTTGAACGAATCGGTACCGGAGAGGGTTTGCCCCGAGGCGGAGACGAAGTCGTCGTCGAAGTTGACGGTGTACTGGACGCCGGCTTCGAGATCGTCGCCGTCGTACTGATCGGCGTCCTGGTTGCTGGGATCGGGGTTGATGCTGCCGGGGTCGAAGACGAAATCCTTGCCCAGTACGGAGAGGCGACCGGCGACGTTGCTGCCGTCCGGGCCGGTAACGGCCACGGTGCAGTTGTCGTTGCCCAAGGATTCGCTACCGGTACAGAGTTTGACGCTGCCTTCGTCAACCGGCTGTGAGAAACGTGCCCGCAGGGTGTTGAACTGGGTGAACGGGAAGGATTCGCCGTTGATCGGGAAGCCGGCGTCGCTGCCCGTGGGGAAGTTGACGAGCGTGAAGTCGGATGACGTGGCTGCCCCACCGGCGGCGGCCGTGCTGAAGGCGAACAGGGTGTCGCCGTTGGCAAACGCGGTGTTGTCGTCGTCGCCGATGGTGCCTTGGGCGACCACGGCATAGGTGGTGGCCGGGGCCATGCGGGCGTCGGAATCCGCCGGGTAGATATTGAAGACGCCGTTGCCGCGATCCACGACGCGGGCCGGCAGTGCGTTGCCGGTCTGGGTATCGACCAGCTGCACGTCGCCGGCCGCATCGCCGTTGAAGGCAAAGGCGATGGTGGTGCCGGGATAGACGTCGGTCTGGCCGTCGACGGGATAGGAAAACGCCAGGCCGGCCGGCTGGTCCGGGTTGACCGCACCGACGTCGGTGCCGGTATCCGGGCTGCCGACGCCGCCGTTGTCGCCGCCGTCGCCGGAGTCGCAGGCAGTGAGTGTGCCGGCCAGCAAACAGCCGAGTAGTACGGCGGGCAGTGCTCTGGCAGGTGCTGCGCCTTTCAGGATGCGCCCCCGCATCGCTCGAGATCGGTGAGTCATTCTTATCCCCCTGTGCATGGTATCCCCGGCCCCCACGGCCGGCAGGAATGCTCACAGTCGTTATCGATGACTCATTTTGAAAACGCAAGTTTTATATTGGGATTGGCAATCGACTTGGGGAGATAAACGAACGCAAATGTCTGAATCGTAAAATCTATCGGTTCGGAAAATTTTTTTGAGATGCTCTGCTTTCGTTGCTCGCGGCCATGCAAATTGCGCTACGCAAGGCGGCCAAGCCATGGCAGCAAAAACTCGTAAGACTTTGATTAATATAGTTATATTCTTATTTTTGGCAGATCAAGCGCTCGATTTTTCGGGCAGGGTCGGGACGCCTAGCGGGTATTGAGCGCGCGTTTTCAGCCCCGTGCGGCGGTTTCTAATACTTAGGTCTAATTCGAACTATCGCAGCGGCGCTGTGGCTCTCACGCCCGGCCTTAAGGCATACGAATGTTTGCCTTCCTGTCTTTATTCGCCATGCCTTATAGCGTTCGTTTTTTCATTGGCCGGCGTTTTTCACTGTGAGCTTTTTTATTACTATTTATAAAAACAAGATAGCGTTTCATAAAAAGTGACTAACGACCGATACCTAGCCGATCATGGAAAGAGGCTGTAAGCCGCTGTTTATACAAGCCCACACATGGATTCGGCGTACTTGTTGGGCCGTGTGCGATGACGGCGCACGATGCTCGAACCGCCGACGAAGTGTCACGCGGTTGGCCACAAGTTGCCCGCTGGGGGACGAACTTCGGCATACGCCGACGAGAAAAGCCGACATCGATCAGCGCTGGTCAATGGGCCCGGAGCGGCAGGGATTACGGGGGCGCGGCTTGGTGCTGCCGGGTTGGCCGTTCGTCGTAATACGGATTATCTAGGCCGGCGCGAAACGCCCGTGTATCCGGTGTTTGCGAGCGCTCAGCCTTGTTTCAGAACGCGGATCAGGCGCACGAGATAGAGTACGCCCACCAGAACCAGAAGAGCCTGGCCGACCCGCAGTGCGTTCATGCCCATCACGGCGTGTGAGAGCCAGTGGCCAGTCAGAACGAGCACACTGGCCCAGCCGGCAGACCCCACCATGGTGAACAGAAGAAACCGCGGAAACGGCATGCGGTGGAAGCCGGCCGGCAACGAGACCATGGAGCGCATGCCGGGTACCAGCCGGCCGAGGATGACGAGTGCCGCACCATGACGTGTGAACCAGCGCCCGGAGCGATCGACATCGGCCGGAGTGAGCAACAGCCAACGCCCTGGCCCCACCAGAAAGCGTTTGAAACGCGCTTCGCCGGTCAAACGCCCGGCGATGTAGATTGGCAGGGTACCCACGGTCAGGCCGAGGGTGGCCGCCAGTATAGCCCCGCCGATAGCCATGCCGTGGCGGTTAAACAGGGCTGAGGCAAACGGAATCGAGGCCTCGGCAGGCAGTGGCGGCACGAGATTGACGAGACACATGGCCAGCGCCAGATATCCATAGGCCTCGAAGTCGATCACGTGCGCTCGGGTGGTGGCATCACGTTAAGAGTGTGGCGTGTTCGATGGCCGGGTGCGAACCCGCCACTCCCCAAGTGCTCAACGCCCGAACCAGTTGGTCTTGCCCAGGTCGATGACTTCGTCGCCCCGGCCGTTCATGACGGCCTTCATCATGTAGAGCGAAAAACCGCGGGCCTGCTTGGCTTCGATGCGCGGCGGCATGGAGAGTTCCTGCTTGGCCGTGTGCACGTCGATGACGGCTGGGCCGTCGTGAGCGAATGCCTTGGCCAGGGCATCGTCCAGGGCCGATGAGTCACGGACCGTGGCGCCGTAGATGCCCAGCGACTGGGCCAGGCCGGCATAGTCCACGCTGGGCAGGTCGGTGGTCTTGTCGATATAGCCGGCGGCCTTCATTTCCATGGCCACGAAGCCGAGCGTTTCGTTGTTGTAGACGATGACTTTTACCGGCAAGTTTTCTGCGGCCAGGGTGATGAGATCCCCCATCAGCATGGACAGACCGCCGTCGCCGGCCAGGGCTACCACCTGGCGCTCGGGATAGGCCGCCTGCCAGCCCATGGCCGCCGGAATGGCGACTGCCATGGAACCGTGCATCCAGGAGCCCGCCAAGCGCCGCTTGCCGTTCAATTTGAGATAGCGCGCGGCCCAGACCGTGGGCGTGCCCACATCGGCGGTGAATACTGCGTCCTGGCTGGCGATTTCCGAGGCTCTGGCGGTGAGATACTGCGGGTGCAAGGCCTGGCCGTCGTCGCGGGCGGTGGCCAGCTCGTCGAGATCCTTGCGGGCCTCGCGATAGTTGTCCTGGTTGATTTCCAGGAAACGCGTGTTGTCGTGGGTCGTAAGCCGCGGCAGCAGGGCGTCCAGCGTGGGGCCGATATCCCCGACCAGCCCCATGGCCAGCTGGGACCGGCGGCCCAGATGATGACCGCGGATATCGATCTGCACGATGTTGCCGTGCTCAGGGTAGAAATCCCGATACGGGAAATTGGTGCCCAGCATCACCAGCAGGTCGCATTTCTTGAGCGCCTCGTAACCCGACGAGAACCCGATCAAGCCGGTCATGCCTACGTCGAAGGGGTTGTCGTATTCCAGCGACTGCTTGCCGCGCAGGGCGTGGACGATCGGGGCTTTAAGCTTCTCGGCTAGAGCCACGACCTGGTCGTGATAGCCGTGGCAGCCGTAGCCGCCCAGAATCGCGATGTTGTCGGCACTGTTCAGGCGCTCGGCCAGTTCGTCCAGGGCTGCCTTGGGCGGCACTGTCACCCCGCGTACCGGGGACTGCCAGCGCACACGCTCGACGGGCGAGTCGGCCAGCGCAACATCGCCCGGCAGCACGATGACCGCCACCGAGCGATTGACGATCGCACTGTTCATGGCGGCCTCGAGAACCTGCGGCAGCTGGGCCGGGTTGCTGACCAGCTCGCAGTAGTCACTGCACTCGGCGAACAGGTTCTGAGGATGTGTTTCCTGAAAATAACCCAGCCCGATTTCCGAGGACGGAATCTGGGCCGCGATAGCCACCATGGGCACGTTGGCCCGCTGGGCTTCGAACAGGCCGTTGATCAGGTGCAGGTTGCCCGGGCCGCAGGAGCCGGCACAGACCGATAGAGACTCGGTGGCCTCGGCCTCATATGTGGCCGCAAGGGCCGCGACTTCTTCATGGCGCACGCCGCGCCATGCGATCTCGTCGCGCACGCGAAGCGCTTCGGTAAAGCCGTTGAGCGAGTCGCCCGGCAGGCCCCAGACGTGCTTGACGCGCGCTTGAATGAGCAGATCGACGAGCAGATCGGCAACGGTTTTGGTCTTGGCCATGATCGGTCAACGAGTTGAAGCGTTGACTGCATGTTACACCCGCGAGGGCAACTCACCGCGCGGGTTGGCTCACAGCAATATCGCTATTGCCGACCGATAGCGATGGCAATACCGAGAAAGGTGGCCATGCCCACCAGAACTGAAGCGCCAAACACGATGTAATTAATCATAGTGGACTACCTCATTAGCCTTCTTAAATAAAGTAAGGCAAAGACCCGTAATTACCAAGCCGCAGCAGCCAACACCGATCGCGCAGCCCCAGACCATAGCGTTATCTGCCGCGATCAGCGCCGAGTAACCACGAGCGATGCATGCGAGGAGCGCAGCGCTCATGACCGCAAGGAGCGTTACCAAAATACGTACGTGAATATCGATACGATCTTTCTGTTTCATTGTTTCGCCCCCTCGCTATTAATGATGGCCACGATACCGCGCGGCCCACAGCGCGCTGCGATATCCGATGCGGCGCTCAGCTGAAAAATTTAACGAAGTTGCGACGGGACTTTGGCCGGGTCGGCTTTCGCGTGAGTGCAGGCAAGGGCCTGTTAAGGCTTCATACGAGCGCCGCGTTGGAGACCGCAAATCGTGTCCTGCAAGGCGCGAGT
>DCKU01000045.1 GCA_002320455.1 Salinisphaera sp. UBA1666 | reverse complement strand
ACTCGAACGCGACCCGCGAGAGGTTGTGCAGATCTTCCCTAGGCGCTGGGCCGCTCCACGGCCCGCAGCCGATCCAGCCCGCGACACACGCCGGCCAGGGCCGCACCGGAGACGTTGTGCCAGACCGAGAAGATCGCCCCGGGAAGTGCTGCGACCGGACCAAAATATTGCTGGGCCAGGGCCACTGCCAGGCCGGAGTTCTGCATGCCCACTTCGATGGCCAACGTCCGAGCAACGATGGCGTCGCGGCTGACAAGCCACGCCAGGCCGAAGCCGGCAGCCAAACCGATCGCATTGTGGGCCACAACGGCCAGCAGCACCTGCGGGCCCAGTCGGGCGATATCGCCGGCGTTCAAGGCCACGATAATGGCGATCACGCTGCCGATGGCCGCGGCCGAGAACAGCGCACACCAGTTGTCGCGCTCGGGCCAGCGGGCACCGATCCAGTGGTTGACCGCCATGCCGATCGCCACGGGCGCCACCACAATCTTGGCGATCGAGACGAGCATGGACACCACCGGCACGCCGATCTGGGTGCCCACCAGCGCCCAGGTCAGACACGGCGTGGCCCCGACCGCCACCAGTGTCGAGATACTCGTCAGCGTGATCGACAGCGCGACATCGCCGCCGGCCAGAAATGTGATGACGTTCGAGGCCGTGCCGCCGGCTACGCTGCCGACCAGCACCAGGCCCAGCGTGAGATCCCGCGACAGGCCCAGCAAAGCCGCGATGGCCACAGCGGCCAGCGGCATCAGGCCGTATTGCAAGACGAGTCCTAGAATGACCACGGGCCAGCGCGAAACAGCGCGCTTGAAGTCGGCCATCCGCAGCGTCAGGCCCATGCCGAACATGATAGCGATAAGAAACGGCACGATCAGCGACGCACCGGCGGCAAAGGTGTCGGCAAAGCGATAGCCGGCAGCGGCCATCAACAACGCCCAGAGCGGAAAGCCCAGCGCGATGGCGGTGGTACCGGGTGGCCTCATCGCCGGCCCGTTGTGACGGTTGCCAGGGCCAGCGGATCCAGGCCCAGCCCGCGCAGCCGCAGGGCCGTTTCGTAAACCGGCAGACCCATGACCGCCGAAAAACTACCTGACAAGTGCGTGACGAACTGGCCGCCATGGCCCTGGATGGCATAGGCGCCGGCCGCGCCCTGCGGCTCGCCCGTCGCCCAGTAGGCAGCGACCGTGGCCGCATCCAGCCGGGCGAGCGTGACGTGGCTGATTACCGAACAGACATCCACGCCGGCACCCGGGGCGATGACGGCCAGACCGGTGATAACGCGATGCGTCGTCCCTGACAGAGCGGCGAGCATGCGCTGGGCATCGGCCAGATCGCGCGGCTTGCCGAAGGCCTCTTTATCGTGGGCCACGACCGTGTCCGAACCAATGACGACGGCGTCCTGATGGCGGGCGGCGATGGTGTCGGCCTTGCCGCGGGCCAGGCGTTCGGCCAGGGCCACCGGGTCTTCGTCGGCCCGCGGCGTTTCATCGATGTCGGCCGGCACGGCCGTAAACACCAGCCCGAGCTGCTCGAGCAGGCGGGCCCGCTGGGGCGACGCCGAGGCCAGTACGATCGATCGATCCATCACAAGGGCTCCACGTGGTCCATCAACGCATCGCGTTCGACCAGCTCGAAAAACGCATCCCGCATACGCTCACCGGCGGTCATGGCCTGGCGCCAGAGACGCTGGCGGGTGGCATCGTCGCCGGCATGGCGATAGAAGTCACGCCGCTCGGGCACGCGCCCGTCGGACAGGGCCTCGCGCATGGCCGGCCCGGGGCCGATCATCAGCGTGTGATCGGCGTGGCGCGGCCGGCGCCAGGCCAGACGCTTGTCCAGCCAGCCCGGCACCAGCCGGTCTTCAAAGTGGGGCATGAGTACAATCGGCGCGTCGGCGCTACCCGCCAGCAGCGGCTGGTCGATGTGATAGTCGGTCAAACCGCCGTCGCGATACAGGCCGGCCGGCGCGCCGGCCGGGTCCCGCACGCCGTGCATGATCATCGGCACGTTGCCACTGGCAAACAGGGCATCGAAGCAGTTGTCCGAATCGAGGGCGACGCAGCGCGTGGCAAACCCTTCGTTGGCCCAGGAAAGCGTCTGACCGTCGCGCGAGAACACGACCCGCTCGAAGCCCAGTCCCAGCCCCACACGATCGACCAGATTGGCGGCCGCGGTCAGCCCCAGTGCGACGCCCAGCCGCACCCGATTGTCCGTGGCGGCCAGCCGTCGCGAGCGCACGGTCAGCACGTGCAGCGCAAAGCGGGGATTGTGCAAAATGCCGGCACGGACCTCGTCGGTCAGGGCCGCGTTCAGAATACCGGCCAACGTGTCGGTGATGACGCGCGCGCCGGGTTTTTCGGCATAAGACTGGGCGATATAGCCTTCGGCCAGGCGATCGATGGCTCCGGCCGGGTCACGCTCGTGACAGGCCATCGCCCCGGCCCAGGCACCGATCGACGAGCCGACAACCGGCAGGGCGCTGGCCTCGGCCAGCCAGTCGGCAAACAACGTGCGATGAAACGCAGCGATCGCCAGCCACTTGGGCCCGCCGGCCGCGGCCGCGACCGCGCCCACCCGCGCCGGGGTGAGCGGGCCTTCCGCCAGCGCGCGGCGCGCCGCCGGCCCGGCCTTGAGCGTGACCCAGCGAGCGGCTTCCACGCCGGGTTATTCGACCGTGACGATCTTCATGGCGTTGGTGCCGCCCGCGCCGTTGAAATCACCCTTGGTGACCAGAACCCGGTCACCCGAGGACACATCACCGGTTTCCTTGAGCCGGGCGATGGCCTCGTTGATGGGGCGCGCGCCGTCCATGACCGTGGGTGTGAAGGCCACCGGGTAGACGTTGCGACACAGCGCCAGATAGTGCTCGGTATGCTGGTGCTGGGTCATCGCATAGATCGGGATATTGGTGTCCTGTCGCGACATCAACATAGCCGTCGTGCCCGACTCGGTCAGGGCGATGATGGCATCGGCGTGCATGTGGCGCGCGGTATAGGCGGTGGCCATGGCGATGGCCTCGTCCGTGCGCCGAAAGTGCGAGGCCAGCCCGCTGGTCTTGCGCTCGCGGATCGACTCACGCTCGGCGCCGAGACAGATCTTGCTCATGGCCTCGACGGTCTGGACCGGGTACTTGCCCACGGCCGACTCGGCCGACAGCATCACCGCGTCGGTGCCGTCGAGCGTGGCGTTGGCCACGTCCAGCACCTCGGCGCGGGTGGGCACCGGGTTTTCGATCATCGACTCCATCATCTGCGTGGCGGTGATC
>DCKU01000164.1 GCA_002320455.1 Salinisphaera sp. UBA1666 | reverse complement strand
GATACGTCGGCAATCCAGCGTTCTAGCACGCTTGCGCAGAGTGACTGCGCGGCGCGCGCTACGCCTAGTCTTGCCGCAAAACAGCGCTTGGCGCGGGCTCGCATGAAACATCAACAGGCCCTAGGCAGCGTTGTCGGCGATGATCATATCGGCCGCTTTTTCAGCGATGGCCGTGGTAGGCGCATTGGTATTACCGCCCACGATCGTGGGCATGATCGAGGCGTCGACCACGCGCAGGCGCTCTAGCGTATGCACCCGGAGCCGATCATCGACGACCGCGCCCTTGTCGTGGCCCATGCGACAGGTTCCCACCGGGTGATAGATGGTCTCGGCCCGGCGCCGGACGTAATCCGCGATACTGGCATCGTCCTGCATATCGGCGTCCACCGGTTCCAGCGGACGCTCGAGGTGATCAACGAGCGGTTTGGCGCGCATGATCTGGCGGCCGATCTTGACCGCCTTGATCATCTGCTCGACGTCGCGCGGCTCCGCCAGATAATTGGGATCGATGACCGGATAATCCCGCGGTTTCGCGCTGGCCAGCGTGATGCGGCCTCGAGAGGCCGGGTGCAGATCACACACCCGCAGGCTGTAGCCATGGTGCTTGATCGTATTGATCAGGTTGCCGTGATCCTGCTCGATCGTGGCGATGAAGTGAAACTGCAGATCCGACTGCCGCGGATCATTCACGGTGCTCACGAAGCCGCCCGACTCGGCCACGTTGCTCGTGAACTGACCCTTGCCATGGCGAAAATACTGGTAGATCGCTTTGGGCGAGTCGATCAGGATGAACTTCGGCGACATCCGCAGACTCAGATTGGTTTTTTCGATGTCGATCACGCTGATATCCAGGTGATCTTGCAGGTTGTGCCCGACACCCGCCAGCTCGGCCACGATCGGAATGCCATGCGGCTCGAGCGCGTCGCGGGGTCCCACACCCGAGAGCATCAAAAGCTGCGGCGAGTTGATCGCCCCGCTGCACAACAGGACTTCGCGTCGCGCCGTGAGACGGCGACGCTTCTTCAAAAGCCCCTGGCGCAGATCCACGCCCGTGGCGCGCTTGTCCTCGAACACGATTTTTTCGGCCTGGGCCCGGGTGAGGATCGTGAGGTTCTTGCGGTGTTTGATCGGGTGGAGAAACGCATCTGCATTGGAGCAACGTCGGCCGTTGTCCTGGGCCACGTTGTATAGACCGAACCCTTGGTCGGTCTCGCCGCCGAAATCATCATTGCGCGCAAAACCACAGCTCTGGGCCGCGGCGATGAATTTCTCGTTGAGCGGATTGACGTGGCGCAGCTGGCTGACGGTATAGCCGCCCTGGCCGCCGTGGTATTCGTTCTCGCCGGCCTCGAAGCGTTCGGAACGCTTGAAGTAGCCCAGCATGTCGCTATAACCCCAGCCGCGATTGCCGAGCTCCGCCCAGTGATCGTAGTCGGCGGCCGAGCCGCGGGTATAACACTGAGCGTTGATGGCCGAGGAGCCGCCCAGGGTCTTGCCTCGAGGCCAATAGAGCTTGCGCCCGTTCATGTGTTCTTGCGGGGCCGTCCAGTAGTACCAGTTGAGAAACCGAGACCACATCAGGCCGATAATACCGCTGGGGATATGGATCAGCGGGCTCCAATCAGGCGGGCCAGCCTCGAGCATCACCACTGACACGTTGGGGTCGGCGCTCAGCCGATTGGCCAGCACACAGCCGGCCGATCCGCCGCCTACGATGATGTAATCGTAGGTTGAATCCTTGGTGTTGCCCATACTGCCTCCTCGTCGCACGGCGCTTTCGAAGCGTTCGTTCTTCGTTGTTTTAGAAGACACGTCGCTAAGACGCCTGCGACATGCCTGAGCGGCGCGAGTGATTTTCGCGTCGATCAGGCAATCGTATCAGAGGCTAATGTCGAGATTCGGGCAATGTGATGTTGAGCTCCAGGACTTCGAGATCACCCTCGCGCTCGATCTCCATCTGAACGGCGTCGTCGCCCACCTCGATGTACTTGCGCAGCACAGCGAGCAGATCACGCTGCAACTGCGGGAAGTACTCGGGCTGGTCGCCGACGCCGCCACTGCGCCGATGGGCCACGACCAGCTGCAGGCGCTCTTTGGCCGTCTGTGCCGAGCTCTTCTTTTCCGAGCGGAATACGTCAAGCCAACCCATGGTTTATCTCCCCATCAGGCGGTCGAAAAAGCCCTTCTTGGCCTGCGTAAACCGCAGGGGGCGTTCTTCACCCAGAAAACGCGCCACCATGTCGAAATAGGCGCCGCCGGCATCGGCTTCTTCTTCGAGCACAACCGGGCTGCCGGCGTTCGAGGCGTTGAGCACGGTCTCCGACTCGGGCACCACGCCCAAAAGCGGGATCGCCAGGATATCGCTGATATCGTCCAGCGACAGCATCTCACCCTTGCCCACGCGGCTCGGCGCGTACCGGGTGACGACCAGATGTTCCTTGACCGGTTCGCCGCCTTCCTGGGCGCGCTTGGTCTTGGACGACAGCATGCCCAGCACGCGGTCGGAGTCGCGCACGGACGAGACTTCCGGGTTGGTCACGACCAGTGCTTCGTCGGCGTAATACATCGCCATGATCGCGCCGGTTTCGATGCCGGCCGGCGAGTCACAGACGATGTAGTCGAAATCCTCGGCCAGCTTGTTGAGCGTGCGCTCGACGCCTTCCTGGGTCAGCGCATCCTTATCGCGCGTCTGGGACGCCGCCAGGATATAGAGGTTGTCGACCCGCTTGTCGCGGATCAGCGCCTGTTTGAGATTAGCTTCGCCGTTGATCACGTTGACGAAATCGAAGACGACACGGCGCTCACAGCCCATGATGAGGTCCAGATTCCGCAGACCTACGTCGAAATCGATGACCACGGTTTTGTGGCCGCGCATGGCAAGCCCGGCAGCAAATGACGCCGAGGTGGTCGTCTTGCCGACCCCGCCCTTCCCCGACGTGACTACGATGATCTTGGCCACTGACTACTCCTGCAATTCGATCAGCAAATTATCGTTGTCGAGCCGGACCACCACCGGCTTCGACGCGAGCCCCTCGTCGATCGCATCCGCGACCTTATAACAGCCGGCGATAGCGACCAGATCCGGCTCGAATCGTCGACAGAAGATTCGGGCCGAGGTGTCACCCGACGCCCCCGCCAGCGCTCGGCCGCGGAGGGCGCCATAGACATGGATATGACCGTCGGCGAGCAACTCGGCCCCCTCGGAGACCGAGCTGGTGACTACCAGATCGCCGCCGCGCGCATAGATCTGTTGGCCCGAGCGTACGGGCTTGGTGACCAGCCGGGCCGGGCCGCGTGCATCGGTCTGGGTTTCGGCTTGGCCCGTCGGCGCGTCATCGCTGTCGGGGGGCGGCGGTTGGGTATCGGCGGCGCTCGCGCGGGCGGGCGGCGGATTTTCGGCGCCTCGACCCGGCGAGCTGACCAGCCCGAGCCCGGCCTGGCGCGCTGCATCGGCTGCCGCGCCGTCGGCATCCAGCAGGCCGACCAGAACGAGATCGGCCTCACGAAAGATCTCGGCCAGACGCGACAAATCAGGCAGGCCGCCCACTAGCGATACCAGCACCGGCATGCGCGCGAAAAAACTCGGCGCGCGCGCCAGCTGCGTATCGATCTGAGCCGCGATGGCGTCACAGTCGGTGGCATGAATCTCAACCACCGTCAGCGTCATCATCCGGCCCTTGAAGACCACGCCCGGTGTCTCGCCCGCGGTGTGTGTCGCGCTTTTTTGCGTCATGCCCCGAGTCGTTTATTAGAAAGGCGCGAGTCTAGCACGCGTGTTTCAAGCGCCAGGGCGTGTCGTCGTGAGATAAGGCGGCGCATCGACGGCCAAGCCGCGGCAAGACAAGG
>DCKU01000157.1 GCA_002320455.1 Salinisphaera sp. UBA1666 | reverse complement strand
GCGCGCCGCGCAGTCATTCTGCGTAAGCGTGCTAGAACGCTGGATTGCCGCGAAACAGCGCTTGTCCCGAAGGGTTGGGCCGCCCATCAAAGTTGACTAGGGGCGCTTAGCGGCGTTGCGTGTCTTGATCGTGGCGCGCCACGATGCGGCGACTCGCGCCTTGCTAAACACGATTTGCGGTCTCCAACGCGGCGCTCGTATGAAACCTCAACAGGCCCTAAGGCGTTCGCTCCCGGTATCATACGAGCAAACACGATCATCCCCGATTCTGGGTGGCCCTTACATCAAGCCGGGCACTCGCCGGCGAAGTGGTCAGCGATCGCCCCGGAGGTGGTCAGCCAGACCTCATCGCGATGGGCAGCGATATGCTCGAGTGCACCGCGCAGCGCGCGCAGACGAAACGGCTGGCCGGTGATATAGGGATGCAGCGCGATGCCCATCACCAGCGACTGGCGCCGCGACTGGGCCCGCATTTCATCAAACTGGTCGATGATGCGCGCCGCAAACTCTCGATGGTCGATCCGATGCGGGACGATCGCCGGAATGTCGTTGATTTCCTGCGGATAAGGCACCGACAGGATCGACCCGTTGCCACGCGTCGTCATCCAGACCGGTTGATCGTCATGGGCCCAGTCCATGTGATACGCAAAGCCGGCCTCGGCCAGCAGATCAGGCGTACGCGCGCTTTGGGCGATCCATGGGCCCAACCATCCCACCGGGCATTCACCGAACACCTCGTTTAGATGATCACGGGACTCGGCGATGAGCGCGGCCTCGCCGTCCTCATCGAACTCGTTCTGCGATTCGCTGTTGGTGCGCCCGTGGGCAATCAGCTCGCTGGACAGGCGCGCGCGATAGGCTTCGATCAACTCAGGGCAATAATCCGCAATCGTGGAGTTCACGATCAGCCCCACCGGAAAGCCAAGAGACTCGAACATCTCCAGCATGCGCCAGGCGCCCACGCGATTGCCGTAGTCGCGCCAGGCATAGTTGAGCACATCGGGCTCGTTGCGCCCGGGTACCAGCGCCGGCCCGTAGCCATGGCCGAAGTGGAAGTGCTCGAAGTTCAGACCGATATGCACGGCCAGGCGCTTGCCGTCCGGCCATTCAAAGCTCGGCCGGTCGGTGATGGCGCGATAGTCGTAACGGTGATGATGATCCACGTTTAGCGTCATGACGTTTCTGGGTCAGTGTTTGACGGCCAGTTTATTCGATAGGATCGACCTTCGAGATCATCGATTGGGGGATCGATCATGCAGCAGGTCTATCGCTTTACGCGCATTCTGATGGGCTGCGTGCTCATCGGGCTGGGCATAGCCGCGGCAGAGGCCGCTCCGGCGCCGCCAAGCCTGGCCCTGGCCGAGGGCTATGACGCGAGCGTGCCGGTGACGAAATATCGCGTGTCGGAAAAATTCGACGGCGTACGCGGCTACTGGACCGGCACGGTCATGCAGACGCGTTCGGGCAACATCATTGACCTGCCCGACTGGTTCACAGCCGGTTGGCCGGACCAAGCCCTGGACGGCGAGCTTTGGGCCGGCCGTGGTCATTTCTCACAGGCCTCGAGCATCGTTCGCAGCGCTGCGCCGGACGACAACGCCTGGCGCCGGATCAGCTATCAGGTCTTTGACCTGCCGGCGCATGCCGGCGACTTCACGGCGCGCCAACGAGCGCTGGCCCATATCGTTCGACAGATCGACCAGCCGTGGGTACGCCACGTCGAGCAACATCGCATCGATAGCCGGGCCCAGCTGATGGCTCGCCTTTCGCGCGTGGTCGCGCGCGGCGGCGAAGGGCTGATACTGCGACGCATCGACCGCGATTACGTGCCCGGGCGCGATTCCGGCTTTGTCAAACTCAAGCCGTTTGACGACGCCGAGGCCCAGGTCATCGCGATCAACCCCGGCGCCGGGCGGCTCGAGGGCATGATGGGATCAGTAGACGTGCGCACACCGGGCGGGCGCGAGTTCGCCATCGGCACCGGTTTCAGCGACGCCGAACGCCGTGATCCGCCCGACGTGGGCGACTGGATCACCTACGGCTATACCGGCCGTACAGCCACCGGGCTGCCACGGTTCGCGCGTTTTCTGCACGAGCGCCCGGGCGGGCCGCCGCCGGAGGCGCCCCAGCCGGGCGGACCGGACTAAATCTGAACCTCAAAGCCCTCGAACTGGGGCGGGCCCAGATACATCTCACGCGAGCCACCGGCGCCGGCGTGGGCCTTGCGAAACGCTTCCGACTGCGTCCAGGCCGTAAACGCGGCCTTGGATTCCCACGTCGTGTGCGATATGAACAGTGTGTGCTCGTCGGTGGTCTCGCCCTGGAGCATACGAAACGTCTGGAAGCCCGGCACGTCTTCGAGGTGCGAATCTCGATTGCGCCAGACGTCGAGAAACGTGTCCTCATAGCCCGGGCGAATACGGAAGCGGTTCATAGCGATATACATATCGCGATCCTTTGCATTGATAGCTTCGGCCAGTGTAACCAAGCCCCGCAGAAAACGGTTCCACCGTACAATGCGGCGCCTGGTCCCGGCCGACGACTTGTGTGCTGCTGCTTCGTATTCTAGAGATCATCGTGCCGATCTTCGGCGTCATCGGTACCGGGTTTGCCTATGGACGGCTACGCGTGCCGGATGTTCGCGAAGTCAACGCGCTCAACATCACGATCTTCACCCCGGCGCTGATCTTTCATGCCCTGACCGAAGAAGCCGGCGGGCAGCTGCCGCTGGGCCTGGCCGCCATCGCCGCGACGGTGGTGGTCTTCGGCGCTGGCGCTCTCGGCCTGATCTGGGTCCGCCTGACTGGGCGCCGCGCTGCCGTATATGTGCCGCCGCTGATGTTTCCCAACTGCGGCAACCTGGGCCTGCCGCTGGCACACCTGGCTTTCGGCGCCGACGGCCTGGCGCTGATGATCGTGCTGATGGTGGTTGAGAACACGCTGCAGTTCACACTGGGACTGTGGATCCTCGGCGAGCGCATGTCGCCCAAGCGCCTGGCTGCCAATCCGATGATTCTGGCCACCGTCGCCGGCCTGATCGGGCTCATGGCCGGCTGGCACGCGCCGGCGATGATCCAACCGGCGATCAAGATGCTGGCCGATGTATCGATCCCGTTGATGCTGATCGCCTTGGGCGTGCGCCTATCCGTGGGCGCAAAGGGTCAATGGCGGGCCGGATTGATCGGCGGGCTGGCCGCGCCGCTGACCGGGCTGGCTATCGCCCTGCCCTTTGTGTGGCTGGTCCAGCCGGGCGCCACGCTGGCGGCCTTGATCGTTCTGTTCGGCGTCATGCCGCCCGCGGTACTGAACTACATGCTGGCCGAACAGTACGACGTCGACCCGCCGCAGGTCGCGGCTATCGTAGCCGTCGGCCACGTCATCGCGCTGGCCACGATCCCGTTGACGCTGGGCTTCGTGTTGTAGGCGATGGCTAGGGCGTGTTGCGGGCGTGGATCAGCGTCCAGTAGCCGAACGCGTTGACGCTCTGGGTCTCGATGACTTCCAGATCGGCCATGGCCAGAAAATCGTCGAGCGGGAACGACGGCCGAAAGCCCACCAGCTTGGACAGGGGCGAGGCCAGGCGCTCAAGCTTGGCCATCGGCCCCTTCTGACTGAAGTGGTTAACGATGAACAGCTCACCGCCCGGCTTGCAGACGCGTTTCATCTCTTCTACGACTTTTTCCGGGTCCGGCGCGACCGAAACGACGTACATAGCCACGACCTTGTCGAAGCTGTTGTCGGGGTATTCCACAGCCTGGGCGTCCATCTCGGCCAGCGTGATGCGGCTGCGCTGCTCTTCGCTCAGCCGCCCGCGGGCATGTTCGAGCATGTCCGGGGACACGTCGATGCCCACCACTTCGACCTCGGGGCCGTAGTGGTCCAGCGACAGGCCGGTGCCCACGCCGACTTCCAGCACCCGATCGCCGGGCTGGCAGTCCATTTTCTGAATCGCTGCCTGGCGACCCTGCTCGAACACAGGACCGAAGAAACGATCATAAGTGCCGGACAGGCGACGATAGGCGGTTACGACAGAACGTTCATCCATGAGATGACCCTGAGGCAGGCTAGAGCGGTCAGTGCAGCGCGGCAGAATACGCCGATGCGATGCATCTGACAAAACACCGCACCGATGCGCACGCCGCCGGCTGCGTCAAACACCGGTACGGGCTAGCCCCGGGCGCGATCAGGCCTTGTCGCGCATCCAATTGATCAGCCCGCCAGCCCGCAGAATCTCGATCTGACGCGACGACAGAGCGTGCTCGCATTGAATCGTCGCCCCGTCCTCGAGTTCTATCTCGACGCTCGTGCCCGACTCGAGCGCGTTGTGCAAGCCGCTGACGCGCAGCTTGCTGCCCTGCTTGAGCCCGTCGAGATCGTTTCCGTCGGCGAAGGTCAGCGGCAGGATTCCGAAGTTGACCAGGTTCTGCCAGTGAATCCGGGCATAGTCCTTGGCCACGACTACGCGCAGACCCAGATAACGCGGCGCAATGGCCGCGTGCTCGCGCGAGCTGCCCTGCCCGTAGTTGGCGCCGCCGACGATGACGTGATCGCCGGTCTGCTTCGCGCGCTCTGGATATTCTGCATCCACGCCGTCGTAGACGAAGTTGGCGATTTCGGGAATGTTGGAGCGATACGGCAGCACCTCCGCGCCGGCCCGCATGATCTCGTCGGTCGAGATGTCATCGCCCACCTTGAGCAGGATCGGCAGGTCGAAACTGTCCGGCAGCCCGTCGAAGTCCGGCAACGAGGCGATATTCGGGCCCTTGACCAGTTCCACCTTGCGCGCTTCTTCCAGCGGCAGCGGGGTCTCGAGCATGTCGGCATTGACCACCGGGTCGTCGGGGTTTTTCACCTGCGGATAATCGAAATCCAGCGTTCGTGGGTCGGTGATCTTGCCCATGAGCGCACTGGCCACGGCCGTTTCCGGCGAGCACAGAAACACCGAGTCTTCCTTGGTGCCCGAACGCCCGGGAAAGTTGCGCGGCGTGGTGCGCAGGCTGTTGCGCCCGTGCGCCGGCGCCTGACCCATGCCGATACAGCCGTTGCAACCCGCCTGATGGATTCGCGCGCCCGAGCCGATCAGCACACCCAGGCGATCATCGCGGGCCAGTGTCTGCAGCATGGCTCGCGACGACGGGTTGACGTCGAAAGAGACATGCTTGGAGGCGGTACGGCCGCGCATCATTTCAGCCGCGACCGCGAAATCGCGATAGCCCGGGTTGGCCGAGGAACCGATATACGCCTGATACAACTCGTCACCGGCGATCTCTTCGACCGGCACCACGTTGCCCGGCGACGTGGGCTTGGCGATCAGCGGGACGAGTGTGGACAGATCGATCTCGTCGTGGATGTCGTACTCACACCCCTCGTCGGCCAGCAGCTCCTCGTATTCGTCGCCGCGATTCTGTGAGTTCAGAAAGCGCTTGATCTCGTCGTCGGCCGGAAAGACCGTGCTGGTTGCGCCCAGCTCAGCGCCCATGTTGGCAATAACGTGTCGATCCATGGCCTCGAGTTCGGCCAGTCCGGGGCCGTAGTACTCGATGACCGTGCCGACGCCGCCGGACACCCCGTGACGGCGCAGCATCTCCAGCACCACATCCTTGGCCGATACCCAATCGGGCAGCTTGCCAGTCAGCTTGACGCCGAACACTTTGGGCATCTTGGTATAGAGCGGCTCTCCGGCCATGGCCAGCGCGACTTCCAGGCCACCGGCGCCAATGGCCAGCATGCCCATGGAGCCGGCAGCCGGCGTATGGCTGTCCGAGCCCAGCAGTGTTTTGCCCGGGCGGCCGAAGCGTTCCATATGGACCGCGTGCGAAATTCCGTTGCCCGGGCGCGAGAAATACACGCCGAAACGTTCGCAGGCCGACTGCAAGAACAAATGATCGTCAGGGTTCTTGTTGTCTTCCTGAATCAGGTTGTGGTCGACGTACTGCGCCGAGATCTCGGTCTTCACGCGGTCGAGCTTCATAGCTTCGAGCTCGAGCATCACCAGCGTGCCGGTAGCGTCCTGGGTCAGGGTCTGATCGATCCGGAGCGCGATTTCGCGGCCTGGGGTCATCTCGCCGTCAACGAGGTGCGATTCGATGAGCTTCTGTGCAACGTTCTGGGCCATGGCCGACTCCTGTTGAGCGATACGCTCACTCTAGCCTGTCGCTCGGGCGCTTAGAAAGCAGCGTGAACCGCCAAAAGCGCTGATTGCGAATCACTCGCATTGCCGCGGCGCCAATAGCGCGCTCCCGCAACCGGCACTCGCCAGCTACCCCCTGTTTGAGCTATTTTTGCTCGGCTTGTTACGAGCGCTCGGCGCCCATCAATAAACTGGGTGGCTCGTCGCCGACCGCCATCATCGCGAGGCACGTTCTGCATCTAGAGCCCGTGCGTCGCGTAGGATAGAGAGAGTTATGGAACCCGCTGCACAACACGCCGTCGTGATCTGGCCGCTGATCCTGTTTCTGGTGGCCGCCCTGGGCCTGGTGGGGCTCATGCTCGGGCTGTCACATGTGCTGGGCGGGCGCCACGACAATCGTCTGGGTAACCAGCCCTATGAGTCGGGCATCAAGCCCACGGGGTCGGCACGCACCAAGTTTTCGGCCAAGTTCTATCTGGTCGCGATCATCTTCGTGCTGTTCGACCTGGAAATCGTGTTCATCTTCTCCTGGGCCATTTCGGCGCGGGATCTCGGCTGGGTTGGCTATGAAGCGTTTCTGACGTTCTTGTTCGATCTGGCGCTGGGCCTGGCCTATGCCTGGAAGATCGGCGCGCTCGACTGGTCGCCCCGCGCGCCCCGCCAGCTGCGCCTGCACGCCATCGAATCCAATCAGGCGCGCAATCTGCCCAGCGAGCAGACCTCGTAACCCCATTTGCATCAAACGGTAGCAAGCCATGGCTTGGTCTCTTACCAGCGCTGACAAGAATCCCACGCCCGGCTCGGGCACACCCGGCGACACGGGTGGCACCATCGAGGACGCGATGGCGCGCAACGTCGTCACGGCCAAGCTGGACGACATGATCGCGTGGGGCCGCAAGAATTCGCTGTGGCCGTTCAACTTCGGCCTGTCATGTTGCTATGTCGAGATGGCCACGGCCCTCACCGCGCCGCACGATATGGCCCGTTTCGGTTCCGAGGTCATCCGGGCCACCCCGCGCCAGTCGGATGTGATGATCGTGGCCGGCACCTGTTTCTTGAAGATGGCGCCCGTCATACAGCGTCTGTATGAACAGATGATGGAGCCGCGCTGGGTCATTTCGATGGGCTCCTGCGCCAACTCCGGCGGCATGTACGACATCTATTCGGTAGTACAGGGCGTGGACAAGTTCATCCCGGTCGATGTGTATGTATCGGGCTGCCCGCCGCGCCCGGAGGCCTTCCTGGAAGGTCTTTTGCTGTTACAGGAATCGATTTCATCGGAGAAACGTCCGCTGTCGTGGATGATCGGCCCGCAGGGCGTGACCCAGGCGCCGAAGCTGTCCCAGCGTGATACCAAGCGCAGCGAGCGGCTCTCGGCCACGACGCTTCGCAGCCCCGACGAGGTCTGATTCGATGCTGGACACCACGCATATTCAGGAGCAGCTGTTCGAGCGGTTCGGCGCCGATCGCTTCACGGTTCAGATCACCGCCGACGGCACGCCCACGCTGTGGGTCGGCCGCGATCAGATCGTCGAGGTGCTGGGCTATCTCAAGACCGAGGCCACCCCGGCCTATCGCATGCTCTACGACCTGACGGCCATCGACGAGCGCGCGCGCCAGCATCGCCCCGGCCAGCCCGACAGCGATTTCACGGTGGTCTATCATCTGCTGTCGCTGAAGCCGGTGGCCGAGGTGCGCCTGAAGGTAGCCCTGGCCGAAAGCGATCTGCATGCGCCGACCGCCACCACCGTCTGGCCCAACGCCAACTGGTACGAGCGTGAAGTCTGGGACATGTTCGGGATCACCTTCGACGGGCATCCGAACCTGCGCCGGCTGATCATGCCGCCCACCTGGCAAGGGCACCCGCTGCGCAAGGATCACGCCGCGCGTGCGACCGAATTCGAGCCGCTGCACTTGGATCCCAAGCGTCAGGACATCGAAGAAGACGCGCTGCAGTTCAAGCCCGAAGACTGGGGCATGGAGCGCGCCTCCGAGGACAACGAGTTCATGTTCCTCAACATGGGCCCCAACCACCCCTCGGTGCACGGCGTGTTTCGTATCGTGCTGCAGCTGGACGGCGAAGAGATCGTGGGTGCGGTGCCGGATATCGGCTACCACCATCGCGGTGCCGAGAAGATGGCCGAGCGCCAGTCCTGGCACACCTATATCCCGTATACGGACCGGGTGGACTACCTGGGCGGCGTGATGAACGAGCTGCCCTATGTGATGAACATCGAAAACGTCATGGGCATCCAAGTGCCCGAACGTGCCAAATGCGTGCGCGTGATGCTGTCCGAGTTCTTCCGAATTACGAGCCACCTGATGTTCTTTGGCACCTATGTGCAGGACATCGGGGCCATGAGCCCGATCTTCTGGATGTTCTCGGACCGCCAGAAAGCCTATGACGTGATCGAGGCCATTACCGGCTTTCGCATGCATCCGGCGTTTTTCCGTATCGGCGGCCTGGCCATGGACCTGCCCCGCGGCTGGGACCGGCTGGTGCGCGAGTTCCTGGACTGGTTCCCGGACCGCCTGACCGAATACAAGCGTGCCATGGCGCGCAACGCGGTTCTGGTCGAGCGCTCCAAGCATATCGGCGCCTATTCCCAGGACGAGGCGCTGGACTGGGGTATTACCGGGCCCGGCCTGCGTGCCACCGGCTATGACTTCGACCTGCGTCGCGATCGGCCCTATTCCGGCTACGAGAACTACGACTTCGACGTGCCGCTGGGCAAAAACGGCGACTGTCAGGATCGCCTGGACGTGCGCATCGAGGAAATGTTCCAGAGCTGCCGGATTATCCGTCAGTGTCTGGAGAACATGCCGGACGGTAACTACAAGTCCGATCACCACATGACCACGCCCCCGGTCAAAGAACGCACGATGCACGACATCGAGACCTTGATCGCCCACTTCCTGACGGTGAGCTGGGGCCCGGTCATTCCGGCCATGGAGTCGTGCACGATGGTTGAGGCCACCAAGGGCCTGAACAGCTACTACTCCATCTCGGACAAAAACACGATGAGCTATCGCACGCGTATTCGTACGCCCAGCTTTGCTCACCTGCAACAGATTCCGTTGATCTCCCAGGGCGGCCTGGTGGCCGATCTGGTGGCGATCATCGGGTCGATCGATTTTGTTATGGCGGATGTGGATCGATGATGGAACTCAGCCAAGTTGAAATCGAGCACATCCAGCACGAGATGACGCTCTACGAAGACCCTGGTGCAGCCACCATCGAGGCACTGAAGATCGTGCAGGAGCATCGCGGCTGGGTGTCGGACGAAGCCATGGAAGCCGCCGCCAAGGTCGTGGGGGTGACCCCGACCCAGATGGAAGCCGTGGCCACCTTCTACAACCTGATCTTCCGCCAGCCCGTGGGCCGGCACGTGATCATGCTGTGTGACTCGATCTCCTGTTATCTCGTGGGCTACGAGCAGGTCCGCGACCACTTGAAGTCCACCCTGGGCATCGACTTCGGCGAGACCACCGCCGACGGGCGCTTCACCCTGCTGCCGATCTGCTGCCTGGGCGACTGCGACCGCGGCCCGGCCATGCGCGTGGGCGAGGTCTATCACGACCAGCTGACCCCGGAACGCGTCGACGCCATCCTGGCGGAGTACGAATAATGGAACAGACGAAGGTACTGACCCAGCGCATCCGCGACGACCGCGCGCCGGTCTGGATCGACGACTACATCAACGAAGGCGGCTACGACGCGCTCAAGAAAGCGCTGTCGGATTACGGACCCACCGAAGTCGGCCCGCTGATCAAGGAAGCCGGCCTGCGCGGGCGTGGGGGCGCGGGCTTTCCCACCGGTGTGAAATGGTCGTTTATGCCGCGCTTCGAGGACCGGCCCGACGAGCGCCCGGCGCACGTTTATCTCGTGGTCAACGCCGACGAGATGGAGCCCGGCACCTTCAAGGACCGCATGATCATGGAAGGCGATCCGCACCAGCTGATCGAAGGCATGATCATTGCCGCCTATGCGATCGGCGCGGACATGGCCTATGTCTTCATCCGCGGCGAATACGTGGAATGCCAGAAGAACCTGCAGCGGGCCATCGACGAAGCCCATGCCAAGGGTTATCTGGGCGACGATATCCTGGGCTCGGGCTTCAACCTGAAGATCTATCTCCACATGAGCGCCGGGCGCTATATCTGTGGCGAAGAATCCGCCCTGCTGTCCGCACTTGAAGGCCGGCGCGCGGTGCCCCGTCACAAGCCGCCCTTCCCGGCGGCTTCTGGCCTGTTTGGCCAGCCTACTACTGTCAATAACGTCGAGACCATCTGCAACGTCCCGCATATCGTCAAGAACGGGGCGGAGTGGTACAAATCGCTCGGCCTGAACAAGGACGGCGGCACCAAGATCTTTGGCGCCTCGGGCCATGTCGCCAAGCCCGGCCTGGCCGAGTTCCCGCTGGGTGTAAAGCTCGGCGACGTGCTCGAGCACTTCGGTGGCATCCGGAACGGTCGCAAGCTCAAGGGCTTGCTGCCGGGCGGCGGCTCCACGCCGTTCTTGACCCCCGAGCATCTCGATACGCCCATGGACTACGACGGCGTGGGTGCGGCCGGTTCGCGTCTGGGCACGGCCACCATGATCGTCTTCGACGACCAGACGCCCATCGTGGGTGTCTTGAAAAACCTCGAGCATTTCTATGCCCAGGAGTCCTGCGGCTGGTGTACGCCGTGTCGTGACGGCCTGCCCTGGGTCGAGAAGATGCTGGTCAATCTGGAAGCCGGCCGTGGCCAGCCGGGCGATATCGAGCTGCTGGATCTGCACGTCAAGCTGCTGGGCCCGGGCAAGACCTTCTGTGCCCACGCCCCCGGTGCGATGGGCCCGCTGGAAGCCGGTCTCAAGTATTACCGCGACGAGCTTGCCGCGTTGATTCCCGACGATGCCCAGACGCTGACGCTGACCCAGGCGGCCAACGCCAACCCTCTTTAATAAGACAACGGTTTAGCCATGGCACACATCACCATCGACGGCCGCGAATACGACGTCGACGATACGGAAAACCTGCTGGCTGTAGCCCTGTCCAAGGGTTTCGACCTGCCCTATTTCTGCTGGCACCCCGAGCTGCACAGCGTGGGCGCCTGTCGTCAGTGTGCGGTCAAGTCGTATCGCAACGAGGAAGACGACAAGGGCATGATCGTCATGGCCTGCATGACGCCCTGCTCCGACGGCGGCCGTTTCGAGATCAACGACGAAGAATCCTCGGAGATGCGCGCCCAGGTCATCGAGTGGCTGATGACCAACCACCCGCACGACTGCCCGGTGTGTGAAGAAGGCGGCGAGTGTCATCTCCAGGACATGACGCTGATGACCGGCCATACCCAGCGCCGGTATCGCGGACCCAAACGCACCCATACCAACCAGGACCTGGGTCCGTTCATCAACCACGAGATGAACCGTTGCATCGCCTGTTATCGCTGTGTGCGCTACTACCGCGACTATGCCGACGGCGACGACCTGCGCGCGCTGGGCTCGCACAACAACGTCTACTTCGGGCGTGAGCGCGACGGCGCTTTCGACAACGAATTCTCCGGCAACCTGGTCGAGGTCTGCCCCACCGGGGTGTTCACCGACAAGACGCTCGGTGCCCACTACAACCGCAAGTGGGACATGCAGAACGCCCCCGGCATCTGCACCCACTGCTCGCTGGGCTGCAACACCAGCCCCGGCTCGCGTCAGGGCGTATTGAAGCGGATTCAGAACCGTTTCCACGGCGAGATCAACCACTACTTCCTGTGTGATCGCGGTCGCTTCGGTGCCGGCTTCGTCAACCGCGACGATCGCCCGCGCCAGCCACTGGTACGCAATGCCTCCGGCGTGCTCGAGCCGCGCGACATGGACGCCATGCGCGACACCATGGAAGAAGTCCTGGCGGCCACCACGGGCATGGTGGGTGTGGGCTCGCCCCGCGCCTCGCTGGAAGACAACTATGCGCTGCGCAACCTCGTGGGCGCGGATTTCTTCACCACCGGCATGGCCGCCCACGACCAGGCAGCCACCCTGGCCGGCAAGACTGCCCTGGAGGCCAACGCCGAGCGCCTGGCCACCCTGCGCGAGATCGAATCCTGTGACGCCGTGCTGGTCCTGGGCGAGGACGTCACCCAGACCGCCCCGCGGGTCGCACTCGCGCTGCGTCAGGCCCGTCGCAACAAGCATCTGGAGCTTGCCGCCAAGAACAAGATTCCGAAGTGGCATGCCCGTGCCGTGCGTGATATCGGCCAATACAACAACAGCCCGATCTTCTCGGCCACCACCCAGGCCACGCGCCTGGACGATATCGTCGTCGAGCCGCAGCGCCTGCGCCCCGACGGTATCGCCGAGCTGGGCTTTGCTATCGCCCATGCGCTGGACGCGCGAGCGCCGGCCGTCAAGCAGCTGGACGCCGATACCCAAGCGCTGGTGGATGCCATCGCCGCCACGCTCAAGGGCGCCAAGAAACCGCTGATCGTGGCCGGCACCAGCCTGGGTGACCCGGCGATCGTCGAAGCCGCCAACAACGCCATGAAGGCATTGGCCGCGGTCAACGACGCGGCCCGCCTGTTCATCACCTTCGCCGAGGCCAACAGCCTGGGCCTGGCCATGATGGATGCCCCGGATATCGAGACCGCCTTTGCGGCCATCGAGTCCGGCAGCGCCGATACGCTCGTGGTCATGCAGAACTGTCTGTACGAGCGCGCGCCCAAGGCCCGCGTGGATGCCATCGTCAAGAAGGCCAAGAACGTGATCGTCATGGATCACTCGCTGAATCGCACGGTCGGCGAGGCCGCGACCCATGTACTGCCGGCCGGCAGCTTTGCCGAGGCCGACGGCACGCTGGTCAACAACGAAGGCCGCGCCCAGCGCTTCTTCCAGGTCTTCATTCCCGATGCGCCGATGCAGGAAGGCTGGCGCTGGGCGGCCGACCTGGCTGATGTGGCCGGGCGTGACCCGGAATGGGCCGGCATGGATGACATCATTGATGCCATCATCGCCGACTACCCGGCGCTTGCCGGCATCAAGGACGCGGCCCCCAGCCAGAGCTTTCGCAAGTTCGGCATGCGTTTTCCGCGCAGCCCGCATCGCTATGCCGCGCGCACTGCGCTCTATGCCAATGTGGACGTACGCGAGCGCCGGCCGGAGAAGGACCCGGACAGCCCGCTGGCCTACTCCATGGAAGGGTATTACGGCGAGCAGCAGCCGCCGTCGACCTTAGCCTTTGCCTGGAGCCCGGGTTGGGATTCCAACCAGGCCGCCATCACCCGTTTCCAGGACGAAGTCGGCGGCCACCTGAAAGGCGGCGATCCGGGCATTCGACTGATCAAGCCCAGCGCGGCCCAGGATTTCGCCGCGGCTGAGGTCAGCCGGGTTGAGGGCTGGCAGGCCGTGCCGATGTATCACATCTTTGGCAGCGAATCGCAGTCGGCCCGGGCCGAGGCTATTGCCGAGCGCATGCCGGCGCCGGTCTATCGGGTCAACGCCGAGGGCGCCAAGGCGCTCGGCGTGAGCCCGGGTGACGATCTGTCGCTGACCATCGACGGCGAGACCCACAGCTTCCCGCTGGACGTCGATCCGTCCCTGCCCGACCAGACCATTGCCGTGCCGGTAGGCATGCACGGCGTCTGTGGTGTTCGCCTGCCCGCCGGAGTCACGCCCCAATGATGGAATTCACGCAAGCTGACGTCTTGAGCGTGCTGGGCACGGGCATCAAGACCCTGGTGATTCTGGTGGGTGCGGTGCTGATGGCCGCGCTCATGATCCCCATCGAGCGGCGCCTGCTGGGGCTCTGGCAGGATCGCTACGGCCCCAACCGGGTCGGCCCGTTCGGCTCGCTGCAGGTCGTGGCCGACATGATCAAGATCTTCTTCAAGGAAGACTGGATCCCGCCGTTTGCCGACAAGGCTGTGTTCGTGGTGGCTCCGGCCATCATCATGCTGACCTCGCTGCTGGCCTTCGCCGTGATTCCCTTCACGCCGACCTGGACGGTGGCCAATCTCAACGTCGGCGTGCTGTTTCTGCTGGCCATGAGCTCGCTGGGTGTCTACTCGGTGATCTTTGCCGGCTGGGCCTCGGACAACAAATACGCCCTGATCGGTGCCATGCGAACCGCCGCCCAGATGATCTCCTACGAGGTCTTCATGGGGCTGTCCCTGCTCGGCGTGGTGCTCTTGGCCGGCAGCTTCAACCTGGGCGATATCGTCGAATCCCAGCGCGGGCTATGGAACGTGATTCCGCAGTTCCCGGCGTTTGTGATCTTCTTCATCGCCGGCTGCGCCGAGATTCACCGCGCGCCGTTCGACCTGCCCGAAGCCGAGCAGGAGCTGACCGCCGGCTATCACACCGAATACTCGGGCATGAAGTTCGGCATGTTCTTCGTAGGCGAGTATCTGGGCATCGTGCTGATCTCGTGCCTGGTCACCGTGTTGTTCTTCGGCGGATGGCTGGGTCCGGTCCTGCCCGGCTTTGTATGGTTCTTCCTCAAGGCCTTCTTCTTCATGTGCTTTTTCATCCTGCTGCGGGCCTCGACGGTACGCCCGCGCTATGACCAGCTCATGGCCTTTGGCTGGAAGATCCTGTTGCCGATCGCGATTGTGAACGTCGCCATCACCGGCGCTATCGTGGTGGCCACCAGCTAGATCGCGCCCTGTGGCCGGGCTGGCCCTGTGAGCCCGGCCAACGTGTCTTTGTCGTCTTGCACCTGAGTCGTTTCATGAAAAACGCCGCACAGACCGCCTTTTCTGCCACGTCGAGCGTGCTTCGCACGATCGGCATGACCTTCATGCACTCCTTCCGCAAGCGCGAAACCGTGCTGTATCCGGAAGAAAAGCCGTATCTGCCGCCGCGCTATCGCGGCCGTATCGTGCTCACGCGCGACCCCGACGGGGCCGAGCGCTGCGTGGCCTGTAATCTGTGCTCGGTCTCATGCCCGGTAGACTGCATTTCGGTGGTCAAGGGCGAGGACGAAACCGGGCGCTGGTATCCCGAGTCGTTCCGAATCAACTTCTCGCGCTGTATCTATTGCGGCTTCTGCGAGGACGCCTGTCCGACCTATGCCATCCAGCTCACGCCGGATTTCGAGATGGGCGAGTTCAACCGTCAGAACATGGTCTACGAGAAGTCCGACCTGACCATTTCCGGCGTGGGCAAGCGCCCGGGCTATAACTTCTACCGCGTGGCCGGCATGGCCGTAGGCGGCAAGGATAAGGGCGAGGCCGAGAACGAGGCCAAGCCGGTCAATATCAAGACACTGCTGCCGTAAGGGGGCCGAAGTGGAATTCACGTTCTTTCTGGCGGGGCTCATCGCGCTGGTCACCACCGCGCGCGTGATCACCTGTGCCAATCCGGTCCATGCGCTGCTGTATCTGATCACCTCCATGTTGGCGCTGGCCATCGACTTCTATGCCCTGGGTGCTGCCTTTGCGGCGGTGCTGGAGGTCGTGGTCTATGCGGGTGCCATCATGGTGCTGTTCGTGTTCGTGGTCATGATGCTCAACCTCAACGCCGAAACCGTGGCCCGCGAGAAGAGCTGGCTGCGGCCGAAGCTCTGGGCCGGGCCGTCGGCGGCCGCCGGGGTATTGCTGCTGGCCATGCTCTGGGCGCTGATTTCCGGCGGCGCCGAGATGGGCGGCATCACCGGCGCCGAGCTCTCGGCGCGCGAGGTCGGCATGAACCTGTTCGGCCCCTATGTGCTCGTCGTCGAGCTGGCCGCGTTCCTGCTGCTGGCGACGCTGGTCGTGGCGGCCCATATCGGGCGCGACGAGCCCAACGGCGTCAGCGACGCCGCCGCCCGCGGCGAGCGGGTGACGAGCAACGTCCAAGTCGGAGAGTCGCGATGAACGAGTTATCCATGGTCTATGGCATGGGGCTGGCCGCCCTGCTGTTCCTCTTGGGCTTTGTCGGCGTGGTCATCCGGCGCAACACGTTGTTCGTGCTGATGTGCCTGGAAATCATGATGAACTCGGCCGGCCTGGCCTTCATCGTGGCCGGCGCCCGCTGGGCCGGGCCTGACGGCAACACGATGTTCATTCTGATCATCGCGGTGGCCGCCGCCGAGGCTGCTATCGGCCTGGGGCTGCTGCTGCAGTTGCAGAAACGTTTCCGCACGATCGACATCGACGCAGCCAGCGAGATGCACGGATGAGCCTCCTAGTCTTCACACTGATCTTCCCGCTGCTCGGCGCGATCACGCTGAGTCTGTTCCCGCGCATGAGCTACGGCGCGGCACGCACGATCGGCACGGCCTCGGTCGGGCTCTCGGCGGCTACGTTCGCGCTGGTGGCGGTGTTCTGGTCCTGGTCGGGCGGCTTTCCCTTCATCCAGACGCTCTGGCAGTGGATCGACGCCGGCGATTTCCAGGTCAACTTCGGCCTGTATCTCGACGGTCTGTCGCTGACCATGCTGGGCGTGATCACCGGGGTGGGCTTTCTGATCCACCTGTTCGCGGCCTGGTACATGGTGCATGACCTGGACGGCAAACCCGGCATGGCCCGGTTCTTTGCCTACATGAACCTGTTCATCGTGGCCATGCTGCTGCTGGTGCTCGGCGATAACCTGCTGCTGCTGTATCTGGGCTGGGAAGGCGTGGGCCTGTGCAGCTACCTGCTCATCGGCTACTACTACGAGACCCCGGCCAACGCCTGGGCCGCCTTCAAGGCCTTCATCATCACCCGTATCGGCGATGTGTTCCTGGCCATTGGCCTGTTCCTGCTGTACGTGGTCTTTGGCACCCTGAATATCCAGGCCATCCTGCATGCCGCGCCGAGCGTGATGACCCAGGGCAGCGCTCTGGCCAATATCGCGGCGCTGATGGTGCTGCTGGGCGCCTGCGGCAAGTCGGCCCAGCTGCCGCTGCAGACCTGGCTGGCTGACGCCATGGCCGGGCCCACGCCGGTCTCGGCGCTGATTCACGCGGCCACCATGGTTACCGCCGGCGTCTATCTCATCGCCCGCACCTACGGGCTGTTTCTGCTGGCGCCGACCGTGCACGAGCTGGTGGCGGTCATCGGTGCGGTCACGCTGGTCATCGCCGGCTTTGCCGCCCTGGCCCAGACCGATATCAAGCGCGCGATCGCCTATTCCACCATGAGCCAGATCGGCTATATGTTCCTGGCTCTGGGCGTGGGCGCCTGGCAGGCAGCGATCTTCCACCTGATGATCCACGCCTTCTTCAAGTCGCTGCTGTTCCTGACGGCCGGCTCGGTCATCATCGCCTGCCACCACGAGCAGAACATCTTCAAGATGGGCGGGCTGCGTCGCAAGCTGCCGTTCGACTATGCAATGTTCATCATCGGCGGCGCGGCACTCTCAGCCCTGCCGCTGGTCACCGCCGGCTTCTACTCCAAGGACGCCATCATCTGGGAGACGCTGGCTAGCGGCCACGGCCTGCTGTGGGCCGCGGCTCTGTTTGGGGCGCTTGTCACCTCGATCTATACCTTCCGCCTGATCTTCGTGGTCTTCCACGGCGAGGAGAAGACAAAGGCCCATGCCGGCCAGGGGCTGGCGCATCATCTGCCGCTGATCGTGCTGGCGGTGCTGTCGACGTTCATCGGTGCGATGATCGCGCTGCCGCTGGACGGCGTGTTGCCGCACGAGATGGCCGAGGCGGGCCACTGGGTCGAGCTGTTCTTCGAGGTGCTGGCGGCTATCGTGGCGCTGGTTGGCGTAGCGATTGCGGCCCTGCTGTATCTCGGCAGCCGCAAAACCATCGACACGTTGCTGGCCAGCGAGCGCGGTCAGCGCACCTGGCAGCTGTTCCACGGCGGCCTGGGCTTCGACGGCCTGTATGACCGGGTGTTCGTGCGCCCGTTCCTGGCCACTGCCAAGGCGCACGAGAAACGCGACTGGATCGAGACCGTCGTGAACATCGTGCCGGCCCTGTCGCGCGGGGCCAATACGGGCCTGGCCGCTGCCCAGTCGGGCCGTCTACGTGCCTATGCGATGATCATGTTCGCCGGTGCGGCGGTGATTCTCGCCCTGTTGATGTTCGGATAAGAAGGACGATCCATGCTGCTCTGCTGGCTATTACTCATTCCGTTCATCGGCGGCCTGGCGTGCTGGGCCGTAAGCCGCGGTCGTGATAACCAAGGCCTGGCGCGACTGATTGCCTTTGCCTCGATGGCGGCCGTATTCCTGCCGGCCGTTGGGGTCTGGTTCACGGGCGACTTCTCGATTGCCGGCGACCCGTCGGTAGCGCCGAACTGGCAGTACGAGCTGGCCGTGGACTGGATCAGCCGTTTCGGCATCGAGTTCCACCTGGCGCTCGACGGCTTGTCGCTGGTGATGATCATGCTGGCCAGCGTGCTGGGCATGCTGGCGGTGGTGGCCTCGGCCTCGACCGTGAAATCGCGCGTCGGCATCTTCCACGCCAATCTGCTGTGGACGCTCGGCGGCGTGATCGGCATCTTCCTGGCGATTGATCTGTTCCTGTATTTCTTCTTCTGGGAACTGATGCTAATTCCGATGTATTTCCTCATCGCTCTGTGGGGGCATGAAGAAAACGATCGGTCGACCAACGTCGCCGCGGCGGTCAAGTTCTTCATCTATACCCAGACCTCGGGCCTGGCCATGCTGGCCGCGATTCTGGGGCTGGTGTTCCTGCACTACGGCCAGACCGGCGTGCTCACCTTCGATTACAACCAGCTGCTGGCCACCGACACCTCGGGGGCTTTCGGCATGGTGCTGATGCTGGGCTTCTTCCTGGCCTTTGCCGTCAAGCTGCCGGCCGTGCCTTTCCACGGCTGGCTGGCCGATACCCAAGCCAATGCGCCTACCTCCGGCGCGGTGGATCTGTCGGGTATTCTGGTCAAGACGGCGGCCTATGGTCTGCTGCGCTTTGCCCTGCCGCTGTTTCCCGAGGCCTCGGCCAGTTTCGCGCCGGTGGCCATGGCGCTGGGCCTGATCTCGATCTACTACGGCGCGGTCATGGCCTTCGCCCAGAACGACATCAAGCGCTTGATCTCCTACTCCAGCATCTCGCACATGGGCTTTGTGCTGGTGGGCCTGTACGCCGGCACCCTGCTGGCCCTGCAGGGTGTCGTACTTCAGGTACTGGCCTCGGCGGTCTCCACCGCGGCCCTGTTTATCCTGGCCGGCCAGCTCTATGAGCGCATGGGCACGCGCGACATGCGCGCCCTGGGCGGGCTGTTCGGCCGGCTGGGGGCCCTACCGGGCTTTGCCCTGGTGTTCGTCGTGGCCTCGCTGGGCATGCCGGCTACCGGTAACTTTTTGGGCGAGTTCCTGATTCTGTTCGGCGCCTTCGGCCCGCATCCGTGGTTCGTGGTCATTGCGGCCGGCGGCATGGTGCTGGCCGCAGTCTATGCGCTCTATTTGATGCATCGCGTCTACTGGGGCGAGCCCAAAGCCACCAGCACCATCGCCTCGATGCGCGCGCGTGAATACGTGATGATGCTGTGCCTGGTGTTGATCACCCTCATTCTGGGGCTGTTCCCGAACACCGTGCTGCACGTCACCGAAGGTGTAGCGCACGACATCTCCTCCTGGTTCGCTGCCGGCATCATCGCCGCCGCCCAAGCCAGCTAAAGTCCAGATAAGCGATAAGCCGACATGAACGATACCTGGTTCCAAATCCTGGCCGCCCTGCCGCCGCTTCTCGTTGCGCTGACGATCATCGGCCTGTTCGTGACGCTGTGTATCGCACGCCACGAACGGCTGGTCTATGCCATGACTGTGGGCGGGCTGAACCTGGCACTCGTGGCCACTATCGCTCTCATTCCGCTCGGCGCAGTGGGTGTTACGCCGCTCTACGTGGTCGATTTCTACACGCTGTTCTTTTGGGGCGTAATCCTGGTGGCCACGCTGGCCGGTGCAGCCTTTGCCGCGCCTTATCTGTCGGGCCTGGATGATCGACGGGAAGAGTTCTATATCCTGCTGGCCACCTCGGCGCTGGGGGCCATGTCGCTGGTGGCCGCACGCCATTTCGGCTCGCTGTTCGTGGGCCTAGAGGCGTTGTCGATTCCGTTGTACGGTATGGTGGCCTACACTTTCCGCACCCGTGCCTCGCTGGAAGCCGGCTTCAAGTACATGATCCTGTCGGGCGTGGCCTCGTCGTTCCTGCTGTTCGGGATGGCGCTGCTATACGGGGCCACCGGATCGCTGGCCTTTGCTGACATGATGCCGGCCGGCGGTATCGACGCGCCCGCCAGCAGCTGGATGCTCATGGGCATCGGCATGATGCTGATCGCACTGACCTTCAAGCTCTCGCTCGTGCCGTTCCACGTCTGGACGCCGGACGTCTACGAAGGCGC
>DCKU01000179.1 GCA_002320455.1 Salinisphaera sp. UBA1666 | reverse complement strand
CGCTTGGCGCGGACTCGTATGAAATCTCAACAGGCCCTAAGCCGTATCCCCACCCGGCGTGCGCGGCTCGGACTCGGTGGCCTCGTAGTGCTGGGCGCCGAAGATCATGGCCCGGAACATGATCTTGGCCTCGCGCGCCATTTCGGCTGCCGTCAGACCGGTGTCCTCGGTGAGCCATTCGGCCACCAGCTCGTTGAACATCCCGACGAGCGCCACCGCCGGCAGGCGATAGTTACGCGCCGGCAGGTCGCCGGCCTCGGCCATCAGCTCGGCGTAGCGCCGGATGATCTCGGCCAGGGCGTGGGTAGTTTCGCGCCGTTTCTTCTCCATCGCCTCGGACACGCCCACCGCTTCGATACAGACGATGCGCCCGCGTCGGGGATCGTCCAGCAAGAACATCACCACCGATTCGATGGTGTCGGCCACACGCTGCGTCAGCGACGCACGCCCGTGCGTCAGTGAGTTGCGGATGATGTCTTCCATGTCGGTGACCAGCGAGGCATACACCGCATGCAGGATCGATTCGCGCCCGCCGAACTGCTCGTAGAAATGCCGCGTGGACACCTTGGCCTGGCTGCAGACGGCCTCGATGGGCGTTGCCGCATAGCCGCGCTCGCCGAACAGGGCCGTGCCGGCCGCAATCAGGCGTTGATGGCGCTGCTTGCGCAGCTCTTCGGCCGACAGGCCGCGATAACCGCGCCGGCGGCTACCCACACGTGCTTTGGAAGAAGAATCGCTCACGAGATGCTCTTGCTTGACGACGGTCTATGGGTTGGTATTATCTGAAAACCCATCTTTTTGAAAAGGGGCATTTCGCATTTAGTCGTAAAAAAGTGCGAGCCCTGATCGGAGCAAGACGAGGTCGTCATGGTTGGATTGATTGCCGCGGTGGTTCTCATCGCCCTGTACTGGACGCTGCTGTATCGCGGCGTGTCGCTTCCTGTATTTACGGGGGTCACCGCCGTTGTGATCGCCGCACTCTGGGCCGTGGGCATCCTCGGCCCGATCGGTCTGACGATTACGGCCGTGCTGTTTGTGATCCCGGCGGTGGCCTTCAACGTGGTGCCGCTGCGCCGCGCGTTGATGACCAAGCGCTTGTATACGGTCTTTCGCAAGATCCTTCCGGAAATGGGACAGACCGAAAAAGACGCCATCGAAGCCGGCGAAGTGTGGTGGGAAGGCGAGATGTTCCGTGGCCGGCCCAACTGGAACCAGCTGCTGGACTTCAAGCTCACGGAGCTTACGGCCAAGGAACAAGCGTTTTTGGATAACGAAACTGAAACGCTGTGTTCGATGATCGACGACTGGCAGGTCAACTTCGAGCTCAAGGATCTGCCCGAGGACGTGTGGAATTACATCCGCAATAACAACTTCCTTGCGATGCTCATTCCCGAAGAAAAGGGCGGTCTGGGCTTTTCGGCCTACGGCCAGTCCTGCGTGGTGGCCAAGATCGCGACGCGCTCGCTCACCGCGGCCGTCACGGTCATGGTGCCCAACTCGCTCGGCCCGGGTGAGCTGCTCACGCACTACGGCACCAAGGAACAGCAGGATCGCTGGTTGCCGGGGCTTGCCAGCGGCAAGGAGCTTCCGTGTTTCGCGCTGACCGGCGTGGAAGTCGGCTCGGATGCAGCCCAGATGCCTGACCGTGGCATCGTCTGCAAGCGCGAGATCGACGGCGAAGAAGTCCTCGGCCTATCGCTGACCTTCAACAAGCGCTACATCACGCTAGCGCCCGTGGCCACGGTGATGGGCCTGGCCTTCAAGCTTAAGGATCCGGACGGCCTGCTGGGAGATCCCAACAAGGTCGACTACGGCATTACCTGTGCGCTGCTGCCGACCGACACGCCCGGTGTGAACATCGGTCGTCGTCACTACCCCGGGGCCGTGTTCATGAATGGCCCGATCCACGGCGAAGACGTGTTCGTGCCGATCGACTCGATCATCGGCGGCAAGGAAAAAGCCGGCAAGGGCTGGCGCATGCTGGTCGAGTGCCTGTCGGCCGGTCGTGGGATTTCGCTGCCGGCGCTGTCCACGGCCACCGGCAAGGGTATGTACGGCATTACCTCGGCCTACTCGCGGATCCGTCGCCAGTTCGGCACCGAAATCGGCAACTTCGAGGGTGTACGCGAAGGCCTGGGTGTGATCGGCGGTTATGCCTATATCCTGGAAAATGTGCGTAACTTGACGGCCTCGGCGGTGGATCACTGCACGCCGTCGGTCGTGACCGCGATGATCAAGTATCACTCGACCGAGATGATGCGCACGGTCATCACTCACGCCATGGATATCCACAGCGGCCGCGGCATCATCATGGGCCCGCGCAACTATCTGGCGGCGGCCTATCAGGCCCTGCCGGTGGCGATCACGGTCGAGGGCGCCAACGTCATGACGCGCTCGTTGATGATCTTCGGGCAGGGGGCGATTCGTTGTCATCCCTACGTACTGTCGGAGATGGAAGCGGCCCACAGCGACAACTTTGAGCAGGGCTTGAAAGACTTCGACGGTCTGCTGTTCTCGCATATCGGCTACACCATCAATCGCATGGTGCGCTCGTTTACGCTGGGCATCACCGGCTCGCGTCTGGCCAAGGCGCCGGTCGACAACGAAATGAGCGAGTACTACAAGCACATGGAACGCTTCTCCGCCGCACTGGCCTTCTCGGCCGATCTGTCGATGGGCAGCTTGGGCGGTGCCTTGAAGCTCAAGGAGTCCACCTCCGCGCGGTTGGGCGACGTGCTGTCGCACCTGTATATGGCCTCGGCCACGCTCAAGGCCTTTGAGGTCAACGGCCCGACCGAGGAAGACAAGGTGCATGCCAAGTGGGCGATGGAATATCACCTGCACGAAATCGAGCATGCCTTCTATGAGTTCGCCCGCAACTACCCGATTAAGGGTCTGCGTGGCCTGCTCAAGACGGTGGCACTGCCGCGGGGCCGCCAGTTTGCCGGCCCGTCGGATGAGATCAACGCCAAGCTTTGTGATCAAATGCAGGCCATGAGCCTGGATTCCGAGTTCGGCAAGCGGATGAGCTACGACATCTACGTGGGCGAGGGCGAAAACGACCCGACCGGCCGTCTCATGGGCGCGTTCAATAAGCTTCAGGAAGTCGATGCCTTCTATGGCGATTTCCTGCGCGGCGTCAAGAAAGGCGAGATCGCTGGCGAAGTGCTGGAGGACCAGCTGGCCGATGCCGTGGCCAAAAACAAGCTCGACGAAGGTCAGGCTCAGAAAATTCGCGAGTACGACCGTCTGCGCTACGACGTGCTGTTGACCGACGACTTCACCAAGGAGTATCTGGCCAACCCGAACTCCGAGGAAGGTCGTCAGGCCGAGCGCGCCGAACAGGCGGAGCTTCGCAAGGTGTCTTGATGGTCGATTGGGCATTGCCCGGTACCCGCCGGATCGCGATCACCGATCCCGATTTGGCGGGCATCACGGATACAGGCGCTGAAATCGATGCCCGGCGTGTGGGCCTGTCCCCGCGCCGGGTCAATCGTATCTGGCAGGCCGTTGAGGATGTCTATCGCAGCCGCGTTCATCCGGGGCTGTCGTTTTGTCTGCGCTACCGGGGCGAGACTGTGCTCAACCGAGCGATCGGCCACGCGCGCGGCGTGTCGCCCGACTGCCCGCCGGGTCCGCAAAGCCGAGCGATGGCCACTGACACGCCTGTGTGTCTGTTTTCGGCGTCCAAGGCCATCATCGCCGTACTGACCCACAAGCTGGCCGAGGACGGGTATGTCGATCTGGACGCGCCGGTGTCGCGCTATCTGCCGGCGTTTTCCGGCGACGGCAAGGATCGCACCACGCTATCCGAGGTGTTGTCGCACCGCGGCGGTTTCCCGCGCTTTCCGCCGGACGACGGCGATACGGATATTCTGGCCGACTGGGATCGATGCATTGAGAGAATCTGTCGCGCCCCGGCCGAGGCCGGCGGCCGGCGTGTGGCGTATCACGCCATCACCGGCGGCTATATTCTGGGCGAGGTCATCCGTCGGGTGACCGGTACCAACGTTCCCGACTATCTGGACACCACCCTGCGCCAGCCTCTGGGCATGCGGTATTTTACCTACGGCCTGGACGGGCGCTCGCGCTCGCGCGTGGCTGTCAACCACGTAGCCGGTATGCCGGTACGCTGGCCGGTCGCCGGCTGGGCCGAGGCCGCGCTGGCGCGCTCGTTCGACGATGTGGTCATGCTGTCCAACCAAGCCGTGTTCATGGATGCGGTCATCCCGTCGGGCAATCTGTACGCCACGGCCGACGAGGTCTCGCGCTTCTATCAAATGCTGTTGGACGGCGGGCGTTATGGCGATACACAGGTGCTGGCCGCGGACACCGTGGCCCGCCTGCGTCGCCCGGTGGGCGGGCTCGCCACGGACGACATGCTCAAACTGCCCATGCGCTACAGCGAAGGCTTGATGCTGGGCACGACCCCGATAGGCCTCTACGGCCCCATGAGCGGGGCGTCCTTCGGCCATGCCGGATTCATGAATATCCTGGGCTGGGCCGATCCCGATCGTGAACTGTCGGCCAGCCTGCTAACCACCGGCAAGGCGGTACTCGGCGGGCATCTGGTCAAGCTGCTGGGGCTGCTCGGCCAGATCAATCATCAGTGCGGCGGCTTGCGACAGGGGCTATGAGTCGCATGCCGCCCGACAAGACGCGCGATGCCAGCGGCTGGGCCACGGCCGGGCTCTGGCTGCGCGGCACCATCGATCTGGCCGGTGATATCTATCGCGGCACGGTGGATATCGTGGAAAACACGCACAGCACCATCAGCGAGCGTCATCGCGGTCTGAACCCGGCGGCCGGTATCGAGGCGCCGATTCGTCGGCTGGTCTATCGGCAGGTGCGCGATATCGGGGCCTTGAGCTTCGCCCTGACCCGGGCGGGTGCGGCGCCCAGCGCGCGTTTAGCCCCCTGGAACGGCCAGGCCCGTGCGGCCGATCTGTCGTTGCATCTGCAAAGCGCGCTGAACGGTGTCTGCGGCGATCATCTGGCGCGTCGTGGCAACGCGCTCGCGCTGGACATGACCTTCGTGGACGCCGCGGGCCACGTGCTGGACCTGGCCGAGGCCGCGGCCCGACCGCAGGCCAGCGCGGGCGAACCCGATCATCTGGTAATCCTCATCCACGGGCTGGGCATGAACGATCGCCACTGGCAGGCCCGTAATACCGACATGGGCGCGCGCCTGGCCGGTGATCTCGGCGCGGCGGTGTGGCGGCTGCGCTACAACACGGGGCAAGCAATCCTCGACAACGGCCGAGCTCTGGCCGAGCGGCTGGAGCAGCTCTGGCTGGCCGACGAGCGCCCGGCCCGTACGATCACGCTGGTCGGCCACAGCATGGGCGGCCTGGTGGCGCGATGTGCGCTGGAATACGCGCAGGCTTCCGGGCTGGGTTGGGTCGGCTGTCTCGACGCGGTCGTCTGTCTCGGTTCGCCGCATCGCGGCGCGCCGCTGGCCCGGCTGGGCCACCTGCTGGCACGCGGGCTGAACTGGAGCGCTTATAGCCGGTCTTTCGTATCTTTGGTCGATGCGCGCAGCGCCGGGATCAAGGATCTACGCGACGGCGTGGCCTGGCCGGCCGGTGACGCGACCGAGAACGGGCACACCGGCGATCTGCCCGGTTATCTACTCATTGCGGCCACGCTAGGCGTCGAAGACGACGACCCCCTGGCCGATACGCTGGGCGATCTACTGGTCGGCGTCTCGAGTGCCGCCGACGCGCGTTCGGGCGCAAGCCGCCGCGACGTCGCGCTCGAGGTGTTTCCGCGGCTCAATCATTTCGATCTGCTCTACGACGACGCCGTGTATGGCCACATACGCGACTGGCTCGTAGCACGTCAGGATGTCAAACCCTTAAACGCATTGAATAATAAGGAGTGAACGATGAGCGACTATCTCGTCAACGCGGCGTCCAAGCCCACCATGCGCAAGATCATGCAGTCGATGGGCATCCCCACGCCCACGGAACTGGCGCGCGCCGAGGGCAATTACCAAGAAAAATTTCTCGACGGCCAGCGTGTGGCCACCGGCCACGTCGCCCAGGCCAAAGCCGGGCCGGTTATCACCCAGACCCTGAAGGCTGCCGGCGCCGAAATCGTCGAAGCCGACGCCGAGGCCGAGAAGAAATATGACGCGTTGGTCTTCGATGCCACGGGCATGACCGCTGCCCGCGACCTGCGCGCGCTCTACGAGTTCTTCCATCCGATCGCCCGCAAGCTCACACGCAACGCCCGAGTGGTGGTGTTGGCCAGTGATCCGGCCGCCATGGACACACTGGCCGCGGCCACGGCCGCGCGTGCGGTCGAAGGCTTTACCCGCTCGTTTGCCAAGGAAATCGGCAAGTTCGGCTCCACGGTGAACCTGATCTACGTAGCCCCGGGGGCCGAAGACCGTGCGGCCGGCCCGCTGCGCTTCTTCCTCTCCGACTACAGCACCTTCGTCGACGGCCAGGCACTGACCGTGAAGGCCACCGGCCAGATGCCGGCCGAGTTGCCGACCACGCAGCCGCTGGCCGGCAAGACCGCGCTTGTCACCGGCGGCGCCCGCGGTATCGGTGCCGCCACGGCCGAACGCCTGGCCGCCGAGGGCGCACACGTCGTATGTCTGGATATTCCCCAGGATCAGGAAACACTAGAGCAAACCGTCGGCGAGTTCGGCGGCACGGCACTGCCGCTGGACATCACCGATGACAACGCCCCGCGCCAGATCGCCGACTTCTTGAAAGAGAAATTCGGTGGCGTGGATATCGTGGTGCACAACGCTGGCGTCACCCGCGACAAGACCCTGGCCAACATGCCCGAGCACTACTGGGACATGGTCATGGCCATCAACCTCGAGGCCATCCTGGCGGTCGATGCCGTGTTGACCGACGAGCAGGTCATCAACGAGCACGGTCGGGTCATCTGTCTGTGCTCGATCGGCGGCATCGCCGGCAACCGCGGCCAGACTAACTACGGCGCCACCAAGGCCGGGCTCATCGGCTTTGTCGAGCGGCGGGCAGACGCACAAGCCGAGCGTGGTGTGACCTTCAACGCCGTGGCCCCGGGCTTCATCGAAACCCGCATGACCGCGGAAATGCCGTTTGGCGTACGGGAAGGCGGGCGCCGCCTGTCCTCGCTGGGCCAGGGCGGCACTCCCAAGGACGTGGCCGAAACCATCACGTTCCTGGCCACGCCGGGGGCCGGCGGCTGCTCGGGCAACGTGCTGCGCGTCTGCGGCCAGAGCCTTATCGGCGCCTAAAAGTCGCGGACACAGGCCCGGCGTCGTGATCGGCGTCGGGCTTGTGGTTCTCGTGTCACCCGGCTAACGTCCTGCCTATGGTCGTGCGGCTATTCATCGTGTTTATCGTGGTTTGGCAGGCCGTGGTCGCGCCTGTGGCCATGGGAGCTATGTTCCACGAGCCGTCGACCTCTGTATCGGTATCGCAAACCGGGCAGACCGGGCAGACCGCGACCGTCGACGATCATGCCGTTGCCGGGGCTCACCATGAGTCGGCCAAGCCCTGTTGCAGTATGGCCGGCCATTGCACGCCGGCCGGCCTGCTTTTGACAGGAATCGCGCTTGTGCCGGCGCCCTCGGTCGACAACGTCGATACCTATCCGTATTTCCTCCGGCCCAGCGGTTTTCCGACCGCGCCGTATCGACCGCCGTCTGCTCGTTTGAGCTGATCGGGTTCGGTGTCGCCTCCGGCACCGATGGTTGATACCGCCGGCCGTGCGCGAGGCTCTTGCACGGCGGCTGCTGCCTACGGATATCTGTTATGCCTGTCTTCACGACGAATGATCGGCGTCGTCGCCTGCTGCGCGCGCTCGTCGCGGCCCCGGCGCTAGCCGGTCTATCGAATCTATTACCCGCTTATGCCCGCCCGGCTAGGGCCGCCCGTGTCGGCCCGGGTGGCGCTAGCGATGTCGCCATCGATCTACATATCCGGCGCGAGCGTGTGGCGATCGCCGGCGGCCATGCCCGGGCCATCACGCTCAACGGCACCACGCCCGGCCCGTTGATCGAGCTTTATGAAGGCCAGAACGCCCGCCTGCGGGTGCATAACCATCTGGACGAGCCCAGCTCTATTCACTGGCACGGCATTCTCTTGCCGTTCCAGATGGACGGAGTGCCGGGCGTGGCGTTTCCCGGCATCCCGCCGGGCGAGAGCTTTGAGGCGGCGTTCCCGGTGCGCCAGGCCGGCACCTACTGGTATCACAGCCATTCCGGCTTTCAGGAGCAGAAAGGCCAGACCGGCCCGCTGGTGATCCATCCGGCGGGCGGCCAGCGTGAGCCGGCTGATCGCGATTATGTGCTGGTCTTAAACGACTGGACCTTCGAACACCCGGACCGCATCTTCGACAAGCTCAAGAAGATGCCCGACTACTACAACTTCAAACAGCGCACGGTGGGCGATTTCGTCGACGACGTGGCCACAGCCGGCCTCTCGGCCACGCTGCGCGACCGTTTGGCCTGGAACCAGATGCGCATGAGCCCGCGCGATATCGCCGACGTTACTGCGCAGACCTATCATCATCTCATCAACGGGCTGGACGCCGCGGGCAACTGGACCGGGCTGTTCACGCCGGGTCAGCGGATACGCCTGCGCGTGATCAATGCCTCGTCCATGACGTATTACAACGTTCGCCTGCCGGGCCTTGCCATGACGGTGGTGGCCGCTGACGGCAAGGATGTCGAGCCGGTCGAGATCGATGAGTTTCAGATCGGGGTGGCTGAAACGTTCGATGTGATCGTCACGCCGACTCGGGATAGGGCGTATACGATCATGGCCGAATCCATGGACCGTTCGGGCTATGTCCGGGCCACGCTGGCGCCTAGGTGTGTAAACCCACCACAT
>DCKU01000030.1 GCA_002320455.1 Salinisphaera sp. UBA1666 | reverse complement strand
GCCGGCACGGCCAGCATGTCTGAGCGCGGCCAAAGCCGCGCGAGTTCCTGGCCGTGTCCCATTCGCCCCGAGTGGCTGCGCGTACCCGCGTAGCGGGCAGACATGTAGGGGGTCCTTTCCTTTGGTTACTTTCGTTTGGACAAGCAAACGAAAGGAACTCGCACAGCAGTGCGAAACCGGCGCTAAAGCCATTCTGTTAAAGCTATACCAGGCGCAACAGGTTCGCGCTCAGGTCGGAATGCCAGCACGCCGCCAAACCGCCACCGCCGGCTTGTAAACCAGATAGCGATACAAGCCATTGGTCACGAACCGGGCATTGTATTGCCGCGGCGCGCGCCCGGCGCTGATCGCCCCATCCGCGCCGACCTGCACGCGGGTGGCCGCGCGCCGCTGGCGAGGATAGACCTCGCGCTGGACATAATCGAAAACGATCTGATCCTGCGTATTGGCTTCATGAATCGCGGCCATGGCGGCCCGGTCGGCCGTGAGCGCGTCGCGAATACGCTGGTCGCTGGCTGCATTGACCCGTCGGGTCAGCGGCGTAAATGGTGCCAGCTCGAGCGCGTTCTGCATCAGCGCTAAGGATTCATCGAAGCGCTCCATCAGCCCCACGAACGCGATACGCGACTCGATTTCGGCAATGGCCGCATCGGCATCCGCCACCCCGGCCAGGGTGACGGTCTGCACGTCGCGATATATCGGGCGTTGAATCCAGGTTTCGAAATCGCCCTCGCGACACCGCCCCTGGGCCACCGAGTATTGATACTGCGACAACGTGCGCTTGGTCGGATCGCGCAGGAACGTATAAAAGCGCAGATCGTCCACGGCCTGTTCGAGATCGGAGGTGCTGCGCACGCTGTGCCCGGCGATCGAGGCAAGCCACGGGTTGATGCGCATGACGCGTCGCAGGTCGGCTGCGGTAAACACGTCGGCATCGTCTCTGAAGCGCTTGACGTCGCAATGTGCTGCGCCGTAGGCACAACGCATGATGTGCTTGAGCGTCTTACCGGCCGTCTTTTTAATTAATATGGATCAGTGCGATCATGCCGCGCGCTCTGAGCGAACGCCGCGTCGGCAGGTGACTGAAACAGACGACGAGCGTCGGGGGAAAGAAATGGTGGCCGGAGACAGAATCGAACTGCCGACACTGCGATTTTCAGTCGCATGCTCTACCAACTGAGCTATCCGGCCACACACTCGCCGTTGCGGCGAGATGCGTATTAAACCGATAGTCGCCGCGTGGGTCAAGACCATCGGTTTCAAAATCATGACGTTGGCGGCACGAAGTGGGTCTCGGCCGTCTGCCCGGAGCCAAAGAAATATTCTTCGGTCTGCTCGGCCAGAAACTCGCGCGCCTTGGGATCGGCGAGATGCAGCCCGTATTCGTTGATCAGCCGGGTCTGCTCTTGCAGCCATTGCTGCCAGGCCACCATCGAGACGTTGTCGTAGATGCGCTTGCCCAGCTCGCCCGGCAGCGGTTGCCGAGGCAGGCCTTCGGCTTCATAACCGAGCTTGACGCATTGCACGGTGTGACTCATAGATTCAGATCCGATTGCGGTGTATCTAAAAGACGTGCGATAGCCGCGGGCACGCCGGGACGCGCCTCGCGCGTAAACCACGCCGTCTGGTCGTCCATGATACGAGTGCCGGCACGGGCCTGCACTCGGTAAGCCTGAATCTGCAGCAAAAAATGCGTGAATCCGTGGCTCATGGGCGCCAAACGGCGGATCTCTGCAACCTCGATACCGAAACGCTCGCCACAGAACGCGGCGATAGCCTGTTCTGGGTCCATCTCGGGGAGGCTCCATAGCCCGCCCCAGATGCCGCTCGGCGGGCGTTTTTCCAGCAGAACGCGGCCGCGTTCGTCTTCGATGACCAGCATGGCGGTATGACGCTCGCTGCGTTTCTTTTTCTTGCGCGGCGCGGGAATCTGCTCCTGCCGGTCGTCGCGATAGGCAATGCAGTCACCGGCCAGCGGACAGCGTGCACAGGCCGGACGGCGGCGCGTACACAGCGTGGCCCCCAGGTCCATGATGGCCTGGGTGTAATCCGTCACCCGCTGGGCCGGGGTATAGCGCTCGGCCAGCGGCCAGAGCTGATTCTCATAGGCGCTGGTACCGGGCGTGGCACGCACGCCGGCGACGCGGGCGATCACGCGCTTGGCGTTGCCGTCCAGTATCGGCGCCCAGACGCCAAACGCCTGGGCCACCACCGCCCCCGCGGTCGAGCGCCCGATGCCGGGGAGCGTCATCAACGTCTCGACGTCGTGCGGAAACTCGCCCTCAAAAGAGTCGACCACCACGCGCGCTGCCGCGTGCAGGTTGCGGGCCCGGGCGTAGTAGCCCAGCCCCGCCCAGTAGGCCATGACCGTATCGCTGTCGGCACGGGCCAGGCTGTACACGTCGGGAAAACGCGCCATGAAGGCATTGAAGTAGCCAATGACGGTGGCCACTTGGGTCTGCTGGAGCATGATCTCGGCCACCCACACCCGATAGGGCGTGCGCGGATGCTGCCAGGGCAAATCATGGCGGCCGTGGACGTCGAACCAGTCCAGCAGGCGATCGGCGATGGCCGCCGGCGCGGCCTCGGAAGAAATCTCGGCGTTGTCGCTCATGTCAGTCGGCTTTCGGCTTGGCCCGCGCATGCGCGTCGGCGACCTGTTCGATGGCGCGCCCGGTATCACGGATCTGGCCGGCCAGCGCGCGGCGAATCGCCCAGGGGCCAATCAGCGGCGGCACCCAGAAATTCGGAACCAGCGCGGCGTCGAACGCGATACGTGTCTGCCCGTCGCCGGCCGGCTTAAAACGCCACTCGGCCCGGCCCTGCTTGAAATCCCCGGCGCCTGGCACAAACCGCATGATAAGACGCTGCGGCGGAGACAACGACAGGTCCGCCACCTGTCGAACACGCTTGCAGTAAAACGCCACGCACATCGAAAGCGTCGACGACAGACGCCCGGGCGCGATCAATCGGCTCTGGCGGATCAGATCGGCGGCCTCGGCGAGTGCTGAAAAATCGGTCGCCGCGGCGAAGGCGGCCGCCGGCGGGCGATCGATGTCGAGCTGCCCGGTCACAACGTACTGGGTCGTGTTGTCCGAGTCCTCGGTGCGGACCGACAGATCCTTGAGTTCGGCCGCACCGGCGGCAACACACAGCCCGCTCAGCACGACCGCGAGCGCGACGCGTGGCCGATCACGAGCCGGCATCGCCGTCGGCCTCGGATTCGCCGGACGACATCGGCGGCTCATCGCGTCGGCGCTCGATCGTCAGCTCGGCGTCGGGATAGACCAACGAACCGGTCAACCGCAGCCGCGCCGGCGCACGGCCTTGAGAACGCGGCATGAGCTGAAACTGATAATCCAGCGCATCCTTGGCCAGGTCATAGCGGCCTTCGCCCTCGCCCCGGAGCCGGTCGTTCTGCCACGCCATATGGGTGGTGCGGGCCACGCCGTGATCAAACGTCAGGTTCGCGGCAAGCGCTTCGATCGGCGTGACTGGCGCGCTGTCGGACGGCGGCATCGACTTCCCTCGCGCTCGCGCAACCGCCTGATCCAGATCATAGCCGGCCAGCCGAGCGTCGGTGACCGATACCGATGCCTGGCCGGCCAGCGCCTGACCCAGCGCGGTGTCGTTGTCGCCCTGGGTGGCGATATCCAGATCGATATCGGCCATCCCGGTAAAGCGCTGATCACGCGCCAGATCAGACATAAACGCGCCCAGTGCGATATGACGCATTTCGGCCGTCAACATATATCGCGTGGTATCTACCTTGCGCTGGATACGCCCCGACGCGCTCAAGCGCCCGTCATAGGCGGCTGCGGTCAAGCTCGCCAGCTCGGCCTCGTCTGGGCGCGCTTTGATTCGGGCCTCGGCATCAGCGAGCGACAGCCCGGCAGCTTTCAGGGCGCCGACGCGCAGCGTGCCGTCGAAGCGGCTCTTCTCCAGTGCAGGCCAGAGCTGGCCGAGACGTTGCGCGCCGTCGTCATCGGCGGTCGTGGTATCGGCGCGGTCTTCGGGCGGCAGATAGCGATCGACATCCAGCCGGTCCAGCCGCAGATCGAAACCGACGAGCGGATCATCAGACATCGCGACGGTGGCCATGCCCGTCAGATGGCTCTGGTCCAGCTCGGCAGCGATCTGCTTGAAGCGAACACGCTCTTCATTGCCTTCGAACTGGGCGTCGAAGCCGGCATGCGCCAATGCGGCCGTGTCGCGAATCAGCGGCGGCGCGATACGAAACTGGGCCAGCACCGAGCGCGGCGAGAACGGCTTGATCGTAAGCCGCCCGCTATAGTGCGTATGCGCGCCCAATCGCTTGCCATCGATCTTGCCAGTCACGGCCAGCCCGCCGCTCTGCATCAAGAAGTCGGCCAGTGAATAACGCCCGGCCGCGAAATCCGCCTCACCGCTGGCGGAGACGCTGGCCTCCTGCAAGCCACCCGGCACGCTGTTGCCGTCGACCAAGAGATTCAGATTGAGATGAGAAAACCGATAGAACCGATCCGCCAGATGCGGCTCGATCCGCGTCATCAGAAACACCTCAGCGCGAACTGCACTGTCGGCGCGACGCAGCTTACCGCTGACTTCTAGCCGAAACGGCGCGCCGTCGGTCATACGCCCCGTTTGCAGCCGGCCAGCGCTCCATTCCCAGGTCTGCTGCCGGGCCAAGTCGACATAACGGATATCGGCGTCATTGATCTCAAGCGCACTGACCGACAGCGAGGCAAGCGGCAAATCGGTGGCCGAGCCATCCAGCGCAGCGGTGTGACTCGGCGCACCGAGCGACTGGCCCGGGCCGGCGGCCAGCGCATCGATAATGCCGTCCCAGTTATCTTGGCCGTGCGCGCCGCGAGCCAGCACCATACGCAGCCCGGAAATCGTGACCGCGCCCACGGCCAGCCGGCCGGCCAGTAGCGCGAGCGGCCGGGGCGCGACGCGCACGCGGGCGATGTGGGCCAGCTGGGACTTGCCCAAATCACTGGGGTTGCCGACCTCGATGGACTCAAGGCGCACGGCCGGAAACGGCAACAGATCGAGCGCGATCGGGCCGTCGATACGCACCTGACGGCCCACGCTCTGGCTGGCCAACGCCTCGATACGGCTGCGATAGGCATCCGGATTGAAGCTGACATACAGCCAGGTCACGCTGCCGGCCACAGCCACAATCAGCGCGCCCACAAGCCCCAGTGCCCAGATATGCCAACGTTTCATGAGGTGACGACCATCGCAATCACTCGTGTTTAAGGCGCATCCTGCGCGGTGGCGTCTGCCGGGTTATTCTACCGCCGATGCGCGACCCGCGCGGGCGGCGACGCCGACCATTTGAAGCCACGAACATCGAAGTTATGCAGATTGAAGTCAACGGCCAGACGGCCGACTGCCCGGACGATGCCACGTTGGCCGGGGTGCTCGAGCAACTGGGCTATGGCGAGCGCCGCGTCGCCGTCGAGCACAACGGCGAGATCATCACCCGGGCCGATTACGCCACCACCCCCGTAAACGCCGGTGACACCTTAGAAATCGTGCATGCCATCGGCGGCGGCCAGGCCGAGACCGTGGCCGATACCTTCACCGTGGCCGGGCGCACGTTCACCTCGCGCCTGTTAGTGGGCACCGGCAAGTATGCCGATCTGGATGAAGCCGACGCGGCCATTACCGCCTCCGGGGCCGAGATCGTGACCATGGCCATTCGGCGCACGCCGGCGCTGACCGACCCGGCCGCACGCGAGGCCCGCAACCTGCTGGACGTGGTCTCGCCGGACAAGTACACCCTGCTGCCCAACACCGCCGGCTGCTACAGCGCCGACGAGGCGGTGCGTACCTGTCGCATGGCGCGCGAGCTGCTCGACGGGCACAACCTGGTCAAGCTCGAAGTCATCGGCGACGAAAAGACGCTGTATCCCGATGTGGCCGAGACGCTGGTCGCCGCCCGCGAGCTGGTCGCCGACGGCTTTGACGTAATGGTCTATACCAGCGACGACCCGATCGTGGCCAGAAAGCTCGAAGACATCGGCTGCTGCGCGATCATGCCGCTGGCCGGGCCGATCGGCTCGGGCCTGGGTATTCAGAACCGCTACAACGTCTCCGAGATCGTGGCGCATGCCAGCGTACCGGTACTCGTCGACGCGGGCGTGGGTACGGCCTCCGATGCGGCCATCGCCATGGAGCTGGGCTGCGACGGCGTGCTGCTCAACTCGGCCATCGCCGCGGCCGGAAAACCGGTTCTCATGGCCCAGGCCATGCGCCACGCGGTCATCGCGGGTCGCCAGGCCTATCTGGCCGGGCGCATGCCGCGCCGGCGCTATGCTACGGCCTCATCGCCGATGACCGACTTGGCGTTTCAATGAGCGATGAGTCCGCGCACGCGCCGCGTCGAATCAAGAGCTTCGTCAAACGCGAAGGCCGGCTCACGCCGGGTCAGGAGAAAAACCTCGCCGATCTGTGGCCACGCTATGGCCTCGAACGACCCGACACGCCTATCGACTGGCCCAGCGTGTTCGCACGCCGCGCCCATCGCACGCTGGAAATCGGTTTTGGTGCCGGCGAAGTCCTGGCCGATTTGGCCATCAATCACCCCGAGCGGGACTTTATCGGCATCGAGGTCTATCGCACCGGCGTGGGCCGCCTGCTGGGCGCGCTCGAGGCGGCCGGCGCGACCAACACCCGCGTGTTTCGCGACGATGCCGTCGAGGTGCTGGCCGCGGCCTTTGCCGATAATTCGCTGGATGAAGTGCTGCTGTATTTTCCCGATCCCTGGCCCAAGAAGCGCCACCACAAGCGCCGGATCGTCCAGCCGGTCTTTGCCGACGAGATCGCCCGCGTGTTGGCACCCGGCGGGCTCTGGCGCCTGGCTACCGACTGGGAAAACTACGGCGAGCACATGCGCGACGTGCTGGATGCCCATCCGGCCTTCGAAAACGTCGGCGATAACGCCGACGGCACCGTCAGCGCCCCGCCGCGGCGCGATACCCGCTTCGAGAACCGCGGCTTGAAAAAGGGTCATGTGGTGCACGATCTGGCCTATCGCCGGCGATCGTAGGCTCGGTACGCTTTTTGCTTCGGGACAAGCCGGGTCGAGGGCATGCGCCTGCGACCAACGGCGCGTGGCGGGCCATGTCCTGACACGCTAGCGTGACCTGGCCGACGACGACGTCCGGCGGCCTATCGTCTTGTCTGGGGGGGCACTATGAACGATCGCTCTTACGCCGGGGCCCGCTCGCCCGTGCTGGGCGTGCTCGACGGTCTGGATCGCGTGCTGGGCTGGGCCGAGCGCGTGATCGTGGCGGGCAGCGTGCTGGTCATGGCGCTACTTATGGCCGCCCACGTGGTGGGCAATCTGGTCTTCGGCCAGGGCATTCCCGGCACCTATGAGATCACCGAGCTGCTCATCGTGGTGATGACGTTCGTGGGCGTGGGCTATGCCACACGCTGCGCGCGCCATATCAGCATGTCGGCTGTCTACGACACGCTCTCCGGCACGCCGCGCAAGACACTGCTCATCGTCATCAGCCTGGGCACGGCGGCGCTGATGTTCTATTTCGCCTATAAGTCGGCGCAGTACGATCTCGACATCTTTGAACGCGGGCGGGTGAGCTCGTCGGTGGGCATCCCGCTGTGGATGGTCTATATCGCCCTGCCCGTGGGTTTTAGCCTGGCCGGCATCCAGTATCTGCTGACCGTGGCCCGCAATCTGGCCAGTCCTGGGACCTGGCGCTCGTTTCGCGAGCGTGAAGGCTATGCCGACGTGCCGGATTCGGGCGACGCCGCCGAGGGAGGCCTGAAATGACGCTCTGGCTCGGCCTGATCATGGGGGTACTCCTGCTCATGGGCTTTCCCATGATGGTGCCGCTGGCGGTGGGCACCCTGTTCATGATGTTCACGGGCATGACGTTTTTCGGCCCCGACCAGATGGTCTCGTGGATGATCACCGGCGTGGGCAGCTGGGTGCTGGCCGCCGTGCCCATGTTCATCTTCGCCGCCGATATTCTTACCAAGGGCCATACCGCCAATCGGCTGCTGGATCTGGTTGACTCGTTCACCCGCCACCTGCGCGGCGGCCTGCCGATCACCACGGCCGTGTCCTGTGCGCTGTTCGGGGCCGTCTCGGGCTCGACCCAGGCCACCGTGGTGGCCATGGGCTCCCCCATGCGCCCACGCCTGCTGGCCAAGGGCTATCCCGACAGCTTTGCCCTAGCGCTGATCATCAACGCCTCGGACGTGGCCCTGCTCATCCCGCCGTCGATTGGCTTCATCGTCTATGGCGTGGTGATGAAGACCTCGATCGGCGATCTGTTTCTGGCCGGCATCCTGCCCGGCCTGCTAATCATGCTGCTGTTCGCCGTCTATTGTTATATCGGCGCCCGCATTCAAAAGATCACGCCGGAACCACGGGCCAGCTGGGCGGACCGGCTCAAGGCGCTGCGTCGCACACTCTTGCCGCTGGGGTTCCCGGTGCTGGTGGTGGGCGGTATCTACGGCGGCTATTTCAGCGCCGTGGAGGCCTCGGCGGTGGCCGTGGCCTATGCCTTCGTGCTGGAAGTGATCATCTATCGACAGGTCAGCATTCGGGATCTGGGCTCGATCGCGCTGTCCACCGGGCTGATCACGGCGGTGGTGTTCGTACTGGTGGCGCTGGGAGCGGCGTTTTCACAGACCATCGGCACCGCGGGCATTCCCGAAGCCGTGCTGGGCCCGGCCATCGAGGCCATCGGCACCAACCAGTTCCTGGCGCTGCTCTTGATCGCCGCAGCCTTCTTCGTCGGCTGCATGTTCGTCGATCCGATCGTGGTCATCCTGATTCTGGTGCCGATCTTCAAGCCGTTGATCGACTCGGCCGGGCTGGACCCGATCCACGTCGGCGTGATCGTGACGTTGCAGGCAGCCATCGGCTCGGCCACGCCGCCCTTTGGCTGTGACATCTTCACGGCCATCGCAGTGTTCCGGCGCCCGTATATGGATGCGATACGCGGCACGCCGCCGTTTATCGCCATCCTGCTGCTGGCCACCCTGATCCTGATCGTCTTCCCGCAGATCTCGCTGCTGCTGCCCTCGCTGGGTAGCGCCAGCTAGTCGCGCCGCAGACAAAAAAGCCGGGCTCTCGCGCCCGGCTTTTTCTGGCCAACGTGTAGTCTGCGCTTTAGTTCTTGGCGTTATCGAACTCGTGCAGCAGGATATTCAGGGCCTGCTTGCCCTGTTCACCGGTGTTTTCGACGAAAGTCTGCCGAATCGGCGTTGCCAGTTTGCGAAAGGCGTTTCGCTGGGCATCGTCGAGCTTGATGACCTGAATATCCGACTTGGATTTGATGGTATCCAGACGCTCCTTGTTGAACCGGGTCTGGATGTCGTAGCCGGTCTTGACCAGGCCATCGGTCACGCTCTTGACCATTTTCTGCTGGTCGGCCGACAGGCTCTTCCACCAGTCCAGATTGCCCATCAGGGTGGCCACGAACTGGGACTGATCGGCAAAGATCATATAGTCCTGTACTTCGTAGAAGCCCATCTCCTCATGCGCGAACACCGGCTGGATATTGCCCTCGGCCTGGCCCTGCTGCAGCGCGCTGTAGAGCTCGCCGTAAGCGATGCTGATCGGGTTGGCGCCGTAGGCCTTGTAGGTGGCCCGCAGCAGGCTGTTGTCCATCACGCGAATCTGCAGGCCCTTCATATCAGCCGGCGTATTAATAGCCTTGTTGGCGGTCCACACCTGGTAGCCCTCGGGCAGCTCGGCCAGTGGCTTTAAGCCGCGCTTGGCAAAGGCCTGCTGCCAGGGCTTGCTCTGGAGAAACGCCGGCGAGTTCAATACCTGGGCGGTTGTCCATTGATCCGACGGCATCACGAAGTTCAGCGACAGCAGCTGGGATTCCGGCACCGTGCCGCCGAGTGCGCCCGAGCCAAAGCCGATCTGGATCGCCCCGTTCTGCACCGCATCGTAAAGCGCCGAGTAGGTCGAGCCCCACTTGCCGTAGGGCAGAAGCTGCACCGTGATATCGCCGTCGCTCTTGGCTTCGATCTGTTTCTTGAACGCCTCGGCGTAGGCGTACTGGACGCTGGTTTCGGTCTCTTCCAGGCCCACGCGCCAGGTCTCGGCCTGGGCCAGCGTGCTCATGCCGGCGATGCCGAGCGCAGCCGCCGTGAATACAAAATGACGCAGTTGCATCGCTATCCCCCTTTGGATGGTTGTCACTTCACCTAAGAGCAAGGATCGTGCCCTGTCAACTTGGCCCGGGCGCGTGGCTTATACAGCTACAGCGTCGAAGGCGCGACGGCGCGTGGTTTACACTGCCGGGCCCCACATTCGCCGGTGCAGGCTCTGCGCATCGGCGCCAGCAAGGAACCCGCATGGATTATCGCCCGCTCGGGAGATACCGACATCCAGGTGAGCGCCATCTGTCTTGGCACCATGACCTTTGGCGAACAGAATACCGAAGCACAGGCCCACGAGCAGCTCGACTATGCCGTGGCCAACGGCGTGAACTTCATCGATGCGGCCGAGATGTATCCGGTGCCGCCCAAGGCCGAGACCCAGGGCCGTACAGAAGAATATATCGGCAGCTGGCTAGCCAAGACCGGCAAGCGCGCCGACGTGGTTCTGGCCAGCAAGGTGACCGGCCACGCCCGCACCAATATGGATTATGTCCGCGACGGCGAGACCCCGCGCCTATCACCGGCGCATATCCGCCGCGCCATCGAGGGCAGCCTGTCGCGCCTGCAGACCGATTATCTGGATCTGTACCAGCTGCACTGGCCGGACCGCTACACCAACTTCTTCGGCCAGCTCGGCTACAGCCACGATGCCAGCGAAACCCCCATCGCCATCGAGGACACACTGGCCGAGCTGGGCAAGCTGGTGGATGAAGGCAAGATCCGCCACGTGGGCCTGTCCAACGAAAGCCCCTGGGGCACCATGCGGTTCCTACGCGCGGCCGAAGCCGACGGCCTGCCGCGGGCGGTATCGATCCAGAACCCCTACTCGCTGCTCAATCGCTCGTTCGAGATCGGCCTGTCGGAAGTGGCCATCCGCGAGCAGGTGGGCCTGCTGGCATACTCGCCGCTGGCCTTTGGCATGCTCACCGGCAAGTATGAAAACGGCGCGAAACCGGACGGCGCACGCCTGACCAAATGGGAGCGTTTTGCGCGCTACAACGGCGAGCGCGGGCGTGATGCCACCAGCCGCTATGTAGCCATCGCGCGCGAGCACGGCCTGGACCCGGCGCAGATGGCGCTGGCGTTTGTCACCTCGCGCGACTTCGTCACGTCCAACATCATCGGCGCCACAACGATGGAACAGCTCAAATCGAACATCGATTCGGCCGAGCTCACGCTGTCCAGCGAAGTCATGGAAGCCTTTGAGGCCGTACACGCGGGCAATCCCAACCCCTGCCCTTAGTGGCTATGGCACGCCTTGATTGACCGGGCGTATTCGACAGCCAAAGAAAAAGCCGGCACATGAGGCCGGCTTTTTTGGGTCTGCGCTAGCCCTCGTGGGCCGCTGCGCTGGGGCCGCTGTGATCAGCCGGTCGCCTTGTGGGCTGTCGCCGGCTGGGCGTGGTTGGCTTCACGGGCAGGGACATAGCGGTAGTATTCGATGCCCACGTCGCGGAAATCGGCCTGGTCCGTCTCGCCGATGTGATCGACCACGAACTCGTCGCTGGCCGGCGCCGGTTCCACGTCGGCCGGATGACCGTCGTGGAGCGCTGCATACTGGTTAGCATCCAGATTTAGGGGCGCCCCCAGAGCTTCCTGGAAATTGATCTTGGCGGCGGCCGCCTCCCAGCCTTCGGCCACGCGCATGGGCAGGGCTTCGGCGGCGTCGCCGCTGCCATAACCCAGGGCCAGCCAGTGCTGGCCGCCCAAGGCCAGCGTGGCGTCGTAGGCCTCGGTGAAGCCGGCAGCCAACCAGGCCGGCAGTGCGGCCGTATACAGATTACCCAGGTCACGCATGGTGTCGCTGCCCAGGCCCAGCTTGCCGGCCACCAGGTTGGTCCAGAGCTCGGTCTTGCGCAGATAGCGCATCAGATCGCCGGCCAGCGGGAAGGCATCGTCGCCCGAGGCGCCGGCGGCTACGCGCTCGCGCATGTTGGGCGAGGCCCCGGCGATCTCGGCCAGCAGGTCGTTGAAATCCACGCCCGTGCCGCGGGCGTATTCGGCCAGCTCGGCGTGGTTGTCGGCATCGCCGTCGGCCAGGGCAAACAGATAGGCCATCGCCCAGCCCGCCGAGGGCATGCGGTGATACGGCCGGTGCATGAACACGGCGTCTACGGTATGAAAATAATCCGCGCGCCGGCCGCCGCCCTGCCGCGCCAGCATGGCGTTCATGGCCTGGCGCGTGGCATCGACGTAACAGCTGGTGGAGTAGCGGCCGTTGAAGACTGGCAGGTCTTGCATCTGGCCGTCCGAGCGCTGCGGCTGGCCACGAAAACGAGCGAACGGCTTACGGAAATCGACCATCCGATAGTCCGAGGCACTGCCCGACCGGGCCAGATCGACGTGCAACAGCTTGGGCTCGGCCTCAAGCAGGATCGCGACCGCGCCCGCGCCCTGCGTCGGCTCACCGGTGGAGCCGCGTTCGTATTCGGCGATATCCGAGCAGACCACGATCGCCTTGCGGGTCGCGCCGTCGGTGGCCAGAAAGCGCAGCGCGCCCTTCATGGCATAGACACCGCCCAGACAGGCGTGCTTGAACTCGGGCACCTCGCATTCGCGCGACATGGCCGGCTTGCCATGGGTGGCCAGCGCATCGTCGAGCATGCCCTTGACGATCACCGCCCCCGCCGAGTTGTCCGAGGACGACTCGGTGCCCAGCGCCAGATAGCCGATCTCCTGCGGGTCGATATCGTAGGCCTGGATCAGACGCCACACCGCGTTGGCTGCCAGCGTATAGACACTCTGCTCGGGCCCGCGCATACGAAAGCTGTGGCCGACCACCTTGCGGATCTTGTCCCAGGGCTGGTTGTTCCAGGAACACCAGTCTTCGAGATTGACGCGATACGGCGGCAGATAGAGCGCCAGTCCACTGATACCCGGCATGGCATGCCTCGTCGTTTGACGTCGCGCGGGGCGCGGCGATGGGTTTTGAAGGAGGCCATGCTAGCAAAGCGCGCCCCTGCACGCTCGCGGTGCATTCGGCACGCCGCACGATTTGCCGTATCCTCTCGCGCGAAACTGCCCGGTAGCACCGTCACCATGAGCCAAGCTAGCGCCCGCGCGCACAGCAACATCGCGCTGATCAAATACTGGGGCAAGCGCCAGACGCATCTGAACCTGCCGGCGGTGGGCTCGATCTCGGTCACGCTCGACGATCTGTATACCGATACCACCGTGCGCTTTGACGACACCCTGGACGGCGATTGCGCGCGCATCGGCGGCGCCGAGGTCGACGTGGCGCGATTTTCAGAGTTCGTGGACATCGTGCGCGCAGAGGCCGGTATCGACACGCGCGTGGCCATCGAGTCGCATAACAATTTCCCCACCGGCGCCGGGCTGGCTTCATCGGCTTCGGGTTTTGCAGCCCTGGCGCTGGCCACCGCAGACGCCGCTGGACTGGATCTGACGCCCCGGGCGCTGTCGATTCTGGCCCGGCGCGGCTCCGGCTCGGCGGCCCGCTCGATCTTCGGCGGCCTGGTCGAGATGCACCGCGGGATCACGACCGACGGCAGTGATGCATTTGCCGAGCCGATGCTGGATGCCTCTTCCTGGCCGCTCGAAGTAGTCGTGGCCATCACCGACAACACCAGCAAGAAGATCAACTCCACCGCCGGCATGAGCCACCTGGATACCCGCTCGGATTACTACGAGGCCTGGGTCAATCGCGCCGAGGATGATCTGGCCGACATGCGCGCCGCGATCGCCGCACGCGACTTCACCGCCGTGGGGGCACTGTCCGAAATGAGCGCGCTCAAGCTGCACGCCCTGATGCTCTCCACGCGCCCCGGGCTGATCTACTGGAACGCGGCCACCGTCTCAGCCATGCACGCCGTGCGCGAGATGCGCGCGGGCGGCCTGGAGACGTATTTCACGATCGACGCGGGCCCCCAGCTCAAGGCGCTCTGCGCGCCCGGCCAGGGCGCTGCCGTGGCCGCCGAGCTGGCCCGCGTGCCCGGCGTGCTGGATACCCGGCTGACCGGGCTAGGCCCGAACGCGCATCTGCGATGACGCCAGGCGCGATCCACTTCAGCGCCCCGGGCAAGCTGTTCTTGCTAGGCGAATATGCAGTACTGGAAGGCGCGGCGGCGCTGCTCACAGCCGTTGATCGCCGGGCCCGGGTGCGTCTTGCGCCCGCCCCCGATAACCAGTGGCGAATCAGCGCGCCCAATCTGGGCCTGCACGACCAGCCGCTGGCCGGCGATGGCAGCCTGCCGCCCGCCTGCGACGACACCCTGGCCGACCGGCTCAAGGTTTTTGACGCCGTGCGGGCCTATGTCGCGGCGCGGCTGGATCGCCCCCTGCCGGCGCTGACTGTGCATATCGACACCGCCGACTTTGCCGTCGACGGCCACAAACTGGGCCTGGGCTCAAGTGCGGCCGTGGCCGCAGCCCTGACCGCTGCCCTGGCGCGCGCGGCCGAGTTGACGCTCTCGCAGCAAACGCTGGCCGAGTGGGCCATCGCTGCACACCGCGCGGCCCAGAACGGCACCGGCAGCGGCGGCGACGTGGCGGTATCCATCTACGGCGGACTCATCAGCTATGTGCGCGACACCCCGCCGCAGGCGCTGGCCTGGCCCGCAGCACTTACCGGGCGTGCCGTGGTCACCGGGCAAGGCGCCAGCACGCCGGACCTCGTCGCGCGTGTCTATGCCTATGGCCAGCGTGATGCTGCCGGTTTTGCCGCCGATATCGCCCGGTTGGGCGGCCTGGCGCGCGAAGCCAGCAGCGCGCTGGCCGATACTTCGGTCTTTCTCGACCTGGCCCAGCGTTACTTCACCGCGCTAAAAACGCTGGATACGCACGCGGCGGCCGGTATCGTAAGTGCACGCCACGAGCATCTGGCGGCTCTCGCCGCCCAGCACCGGGGCGTATTCAAGAGCTCCGGGGCCGGCGGCGGCGATGTGGGGCTGTTGTTTGCCAATCACCACAGCGCCAGCGCGGCGCTGTACGGCGCGTTCGCCGCCGCCGGTGCCGAGGTGCTGGATCTGGGTTTCAACGCGCCGGGGCTGTGCCAGGAGCCGGCGTGAGCGCGCCAGCCCGGCTCGGTTAAACTACTGTAATACGCATTGATCGCGGCGGGCCCGCGAGCGTCTTTCGACAAAGGAACGCCACGGCATGAGCCATTCCCGTATCCCGCAGTTCTACAAGTTCTCGGTGGCCGACCGGCTGCGTGCCTTGCTCGAGCGCGAGGTCATCAGCGAGGTCGAATACGATGCGCTGATGGACGGCACCCATCTGCTGGATGCCGACACCGCCGACCGGCTGATCGAAAACGTCATCGGCGCCTTCGGCCTACCGATGGGTCTGGGGCTGAACTTTCAGATCAACGAGCGCGACTATCTGATCCCCATGGTGGTTGAAGAGCCCTCGATCATCGCGGCCGTCTCTTCCGCGGCCAAGCTGATCCGGCGCTCGGGCGGCTTCACCTCCACCGCCGAGCGGCCCATGCTCATCGGCCAGATTCAGGTCGTGAACGTACCCCACGCGGCCCATGCCAAGCAGGCCGTGCTGCAGGCCAAGGAAGAGATCCTGAACCTGGCCAACAGCCTGCACCCGAACATGGTGGCCCGCGGCGGCGGCGCGCACGATGTCGAGGTGGTCACCCACGGCGCCACGGCTAACCACGGCGAAATGCTGGTGGTACATCTGGTGGTGGACACCCGCGATGCCATGGGGGCGAATCTCGTCAACACCATGTGCGAAGGCGCCGCCCCGCTGGTGGAAAAGATCACCGGCGGCGAAGTATTCTTGCGCATTCTGTCGAACCTGACCGACCGGGCGCTCGTGCGTGCGCGCTGTGTGATTGCCCCCGAAACACTGGCCACCGGCGATCGCGCCGGCACCGAAGTCCGCGATTCGATCATCCTAGCCAACGAATTCGCCGAGATGGATCCCTACCGGGCCACCACCCATAACAAGGGCATCATGAACGGCATTGATGCCGTAGCCATTGCCACCGGCAACGACTGGCGGGCCATCGAGGCCGCGGCCCATGCCTATGCCGCACGCACCGGGCGTTATCGCTCGCTCACCCGCTGGTATGCCGACGACGCTGGCAACCTGGTGGGTGAGCTGGAGATGCCGCTCAAGGTGGGCACCGTCGGCGGCCAGGTGGAATCCAATCAGGCGGTCAAGATCGCTCATCGCGTGCTGGGTATCGAATCGGCCGCCGAGCTGGCCGAAGTGATCTGTGCCGTGGGCCTGGCGCAGAACTTTGCGGCCATCAAGGCGCTGTCCACCGACGGCATCCAGCGCGGGCACATGACGCTGCATGCCCGCAGTGTGGCCATGGCCGCTGGTGCTACCGAAGCCAACTTCGACGAAGTGGTCGACCGCCTGGTGGCCGGCGGCGATATCAAGGTGTGGAAGGCCCGCGAGATCATCGCCGGTCTCGACGGCCAGGACGTCAACGACCCGGCCAACGCCTCGGCCACCAGCACGCCCAAGACCGATGTCGTTGGCCACGGCGAGGCCACCGGCGATTTCGGCTACGGCAAGATCATCGTGCTGGGCGAGCATTCGGTGGTGTATGGCCGCCATGCCATCGCTGCTCCCATTCCGCTGAACGTCCGCGCCGAAGTGCGCCCGCAGGCTTCTGATATCGACCTGCTGATTCCGCGTTGGGGCGTGGAAATGCGCTTTTCCGAGCCCGAGGGCAAGATCAGCTCGCTGCACGAGTCGATCTCCCTGATTGCCGAGCGCTTGGGCGTGGCCGATCGCGGCATGCGTATCGATGTCTTCCCGCGGGTGCCGCGCGCCAACGGCCTCGGCGCGTCAGCCGCCCTGGCGGTGGCCGTGATTCGTGCCATGGCGCGCGCTTTCGATATCCAGATCTCTGATCGCGAAATCTCCAACCTGGCCTACGACGTCGAGAAGATCGCCCACGGTACGCCCAGCGGTATCGACAACACCCTGGCCACCTTTGGCCGGCCGATCCTGTTTCGCAAGGACAACCCCCAGGCCCGCGCCGAGATTCGTGACCTGGCCACCCCCAAGCCTATTCCGGTGGTCATCGGCCTGTCCGGCGTAGCCACCCTGACCGCGCAGACCGTCGGTAACGTCCGAGCCGCCTGGCAGAAGAATCCGGCCCGCTACGAGGCCATATTCGACCAGATCGACGGCCTGGCACTGGCCGGGGTCGACGCGCTGGCGCGCGGCGATATCGCCGAGCTGGGCGATCTGATGAATATCGATCACGGCCTGCTCAACGCGCTGCAGGTCTCCTCCTGGGAGATCGAAGAGCTGGTGGAAATCGCCCGCTCCAACGGCGCGCTCGGCGCCAAGCTCACAGGCGGCGGCGGCGGCGGTGCCATGATCGCGGTAGCGGAAAGGGATCGCGTCGAAGGCGTCGCTGCTGCCATGCGCGCGGCCGGCTACAATAGTTTCATTACGGAAATCCGCTCATGAGCCAGTCCATGAACGCATCGTCATCTCCCGCCGAGCCGCGGATCGTGTCTTTTGACGACGAACCGCTGATCCTGGTCGATTCCGACGACAACGTCATCGGCCATATGCCCAAGGCCGAGGCCCATCTCGGCGCGGGCGTGCTCCATCGCGCGTTTTCGATCTTTCTATTCAACGACAACGGCGACGTGCTCATGCAGCAGCGCGCCGAGGGCAAGCAGCTTTGGGGCGGATTCTGGTCCAACAGCGTGTGTAGCCACCCTCGACGCGGTGAAACGGTTGCTGCGGCGGCCAAGCGGCGCCTGGAAGAAGAGATTGGCGTCGAGGCTGACGTACACTTTCTCTATCAGTTCGAATACCACGCCCAGTTCGGTGATATCGGCGCCGAACACGAGATGTGCTCGGTCTTCATCGCCCACTCGAACGCGGCAGTGGCCGGCAATCCGACCGAAATCGCCGACTTTGCCTTCATGGCGCCGGACGAGCTCGACGCGGCCCTGGCTGCAGAGCCCGATCGTTACACGCCGTGGCTGAAGATGGAATGGCCGCGCATCCGTGAGGCCCACTGGGACGCCGTCACGACCCCGGCCCGCGTCGGCTGACTCTGCCAACAGAAAAGCCGGCATAAAGCCGGCTTTTTCATGGCGGACGGGTCACCAGTTCGTAGCGGGACCGTTATGGCCGTGGAGGCACATCAGCTCGCCCCGGCGTCCTCATCGCCCTGATCGAGCGCGCTGTCGCTAGCCGGCGCAGATGGGCTAGAGCCGGCCTCGGCCTCGAGTGCGGCCGCAGGGCGCGTGCTGGTCTCGGAGGCCTTGGCCACCGGCACGTCCGGAATCGCCGGGTACTTGGCCAGCTGCTTCTGATACTGGTCCAGAAAGCCGTCTGAACCGTTCTCGCGAATCGAGCTGGTGTACTGGCCGCGTTTCAGAGCCAGGTCACTCACGCCCTTGGCGACGACGTTGACGATCTTCCACTGGCCGCTGCTTTTATCGAGCACATAGTTGATCGGCACGGTCTTGCCATCGGCGTGGATTACGGTGTTGACCTGGGCGCGGCCGCCGGGGGCATCGCCGGTGCTCTTGATCTCAAACGACTGCCCCGAATAACTCTTGAAGCGCGAGGCATAGGTCGCGATCGTATCTTTGCGGAACATGGCCTGGTACTGCGTCTGCTGCTCGGCGTTCAACTTGCTCCAGGAGCTGCCCAGCGCCAGACGCGCAATACGATTCAAATCGAACGATCGATCGATGACCGGCGCCAGTTTTTTGTACCGCCCGTCGAAACCCAGCGTGTCGGCCTGTTTCATCGTGGCGATCAGCGTGTCGTCCAGCGACTCCACCACGCTCTTGGCCGGCGCGGCAGCAGCAACGCTCCATACGCTTATGCTGGCACACAGGACGGTGAGTCCGATCAAGCTTCTGAACAAACGTGTCGCTGGCTTCATAACAATTCCTTGGATTGGTTCCCGGCACGCGCTGGCAGTCGAATCCTCGACGCCGCGTGGATGAGTATGGGGACCGGGCCCGTTTCGACAAGCGGATTACATCGCGCGCAACGTGTCTGTGTGCTGAATATTACAGCGTCGCCAAGCGCGATTCGGCCTAACTCTCACGCTCGCGATGATAGTCCCGGCCGCGCCAGGCGCTGCGCAGTCCTTGCCAATATCGCAGCGCCGACGACCAGGTCATGGCCAGATATATTGTGCCGATAAGCGGCATGGCCAGTGCCCACGCTCCGGCTTGACGATAGAACACCAGCGTTGGGACGTAGCTGGCCGCCATCAGGCACCAGGCCACGGCACCGAGGGCCTGGCCCGCCCCCTCGCCGGCCAGAAGTGCCACCGGCGGCACCCAGAACATGACCACCATGGCCACCGTACAGCCGGCCAAGAGCCACGGCGAATATCGCAGCTGGCTATAGGCAGAGCGCGCGACCATGGCATGGATGCCGGCGATATCATCATAGCCTCTAAGGCTGATCGCCGAGCGCGTCACGCCGACCCACGTACGACCGCCGACATCTCGAATACGTCGTGCCAGCGTACAGTCGTCGATGACCGCATCGTGGAGGGCACCAAAACCGCCGATCTGCGTGAGGGCACGACGCTCGACGAGCACACAGCCGCCGGCAGATGCCGCGATCCAGCGTGAGCCCGCGTTGGACAGCGCGAACGGATACAACAGCTTGAAGAAATAGATGAAGGCCGGGATCAGCAGTTTCTCGGCCAAACTTGCCATGCGCAGCTGTGCCATGAGTGAGACCAGCGCCCGGTTTTCAGCCACGGCCCGATCCTTGAGGCCGGCGATAGTGCCCGGTGCGATCCAGATATCGGCATCGAGCAGCACGATACGATTAGTGGTCACCATCTCGCGGGCCTGTTCGAGGGCCCAAAGCTTGCCGGTCCAGCCTTCAGCCAGCGGCGCGCCGTTCATCACCGTCAAGCCCGCTAGCCCGGTGGCGCGTGCGATATCGGCAGTGCCGTCCGTCGAGTTGTCATCGACCAAGATCACGGACAGGCCCTCGCCCTGGGCCTTGAGTGCCCCGAGCGTCGCAGCGATCGACTCGGCCTCGTCGCGCGCAGGCACGATCACCGTGATATCCGACAGATCAGCGGTATCCACTCGGCCGGGATCGGCCGCGAAACGTTCGCGCATGAGCCAGGGCAGCCAGGGCTGAACCAACACGCCCAGCCAGACGACGAGCGAAGCCAGGGCCAGCCAGAACAGTATCGAGTCGAACACGCGAGCGCCCTCTCCAACACACCGCTCACGAAAAAGGCCGCCGGTCACCCGACGGCCTTATCGTGCATCAGCGGTTCATACGAACTCAGCTGATTTCTTTTTCCTTGGCCGAATCGGCGCTGCTACGACGACCGATCGAAGAGATCGGGATCCGCGTGGCCGTGGCCTGGGCGCGATCGCCGTAGAGGATCGGCTGTTCCTCGGCAAAGTCACCCGACAGATCCGGGCCTTTCATCATCACCTTCAGCGCCTTGAGCGGGTGCTTGAAGGTGTCTTCGACTGCCGTGCCTTCATAGCCGCAATGCGCCATGCAGTTGTCGCATTTCGGGTTGCGGCCCACGCCGTAGTTTTCCCACTGCGTGTTTTCCATCAGGCCCTTGTAGGTCTTTTCGTAACCTTCGTCGACGAGCAGGTAGCAGGGTTTCTGCCAGCCGAAGACGTTATAGGTCACGTTGGACCAGGGCGTGCACTGATAGGACTCGTTGCCCGCCAGAAAGTTGAGGAACAGCGAGGAGTGGTTGAGATTCCAGTCCGAGCCGCGCTCACGCCCCTTGGCGAAGATGTCGCGGAACAGGTTCTTGGCCTTGGAGCGGCCCAAGAACACGTCCTGGCGCGGGGCATGCTCGTAGGAGTAGCCCGGCGACACCATGATGCCTTCCACGCCCAGATCGGTGACGTAGTCGAAGAAGTCGGCCACTTCTTCAGGCACTTCGCCGTCGAATAGCGTGCAGTTGATGGTCACGCGGAAGCCGCGGTCACGGGCCATCTCGATGGCCTCGACGGCTTTCTCGAACACGCCTTCCTGGCAGACGGACTCGTCATGGCGCTCTTTCAGACCGTCCAGATGCACCGACCACGTGAAGTAAGGCGACGGCTCGTAGTCGTCCATCTTCTTTTTCATGAGCAGCGCATTCGTGCACAGATAGACGAACTTCTTGCGCGCCACGATGCCCTTGATGATCTCGGGCATGTCCTTGTGAATGAGCGGCTCACCGCCGGGGATGGAGACCATCGGCGCGTCGCATTCGTCGACCGCGTTCAGGGCATCCTCAACGCTCATGCGCTGTTTCAGGATGTCCTTGGGGTGATCGATCTTGCCGCAGCCGGCACAGGCCAGATTGCACTGGAACAACGGCTCCAGCATCAGCACCAGCGGATAGCGCTCAACCCGCGCCAGCTTCTGCTTCATCAGGTAGCTGGCCACTTTGTACTGTTGAATCAGCGGTACGGACATTTGAACCTCTTGTTGGCACCCCGTCCCGGCCAAGCGGCACGCGGGCGACGGCACGTATCGATCTGCCGTTGTCTTGCGGCTGCATTATACATACAGACGAATAATTAACGTCCATTGTTGCATATCACGACGCTATGATCTCGTCGAAAACATGCAGCAGTTCATCCATATCGGTCGCGTCCAGATTCCCCATGGTCGAAATCCGGAAGATATCGTCGGCGAGCTGGCCCTGACCGGCATAGATAACGAAGCCGGCCTGCTTGAGATGGTCGTGTAGACGGCGATACGACACCCCGGCCGGCAGGCGATAGCTGCGCAGCACGCAAGAGGCCTGTGCGCGCGGTACCAGCTCGTCGATCCCGCGGGCCGCCAGGCCGTCGCCAACCTGATCGGCCAGCGTTTGGTAATGCTCACGCCGAGCAGGCCAGCCCCCGGCCGCGCGGTGCTCTTCGAGAGCTGCATCCAGCGCATAGAAAGCCGGGATACCGGGGGTGAAGGGCGTACCGCGCGCGGCCTGCTTGGCGGCATAACCGGCCAGGTCCAGGTACAGGGCGCGAGTGGTGGCCTGCTCTAGGGCCGTATGCCGAGCCAGTACGAAGGCCGCACCCGGCGCGCCGTGCAGGCACTTGTTGGCCGTAGCCGCCACCGCAGTCACCGCCGGCCCGAAGTCGATCGCCTCGGCGCCAAAGCTGGACACCGCGTCGATCAGCAGCTGCGCGTCATGCGCCTGGCACACGGCGTGCACCGCGTTCAGATCGTTCAAGCGACCGGTCGTGGTTTCGTGGTGCACCACGGCAACGTGGGTGGCGTTGTGAGCTTGAATCGCTTCGGCCAGGGCATCGGGGCCGATCGGTGCGCCCCAGGCTATATGCAGCCGGGCATGCGCGATGCCATGCACCTCGGCCATGCGCGTCATGCGCTCGCCGTAGACGCCGTTTTCGACGACCAGCAGCGTATCGTCGGCGCCCGGCAGCGAGGCGATCATGGCCTCGACCGCCGACGTGCCCGAGCCGCTGATGACCACCGGCGCCCAGTCCTCGGCGCTGTTGTCATAGACAGAAAGCAGCTGGCTGCGGATCCGGTCCTGGATATCAAAAAATTCCGGTTCGCGATGGCACAAATCAGGCCCGGCCAGGGCTGCACGCACACCGGGGCTCAAGGTGACCGGGCCAGGGTTGAGCAGTCGCAGGCGACTCATGCCGACACGGCTCCGATATGCGCCATCAAGCGCTGCCGGATCTCGACCGGCGTAGCCGACGGGCGCGGCAGACCCGCCTCCGGCACGCCGCGCTCGATATGCAGATGCGCAAAGGCCGGGCCCTGTGAGCTGCCAGCCAGCATCTGATCGATCACGCCGCGCTCGTGGCCCTCGTAGGTGGTGCGATAGCCACAGGCCGCCGCAATCGCCCCGAACGATAGCCCGGCCGAAACGGTCGCCTGGCCGCCGGTGGACTCGTGCACACCGTTGTCCAAGAGCAGATGCGCCAGATTGGTGGGCCCGTAGGCCGCCAGCGTCGACATCGCGCCCAGGCGCATGAGGGCCGCACCGTCGCCGTCGACCACGATCACCTTCAAATCAGGCCGCGCGATCGCTAGCCCCAGGCCCAGCGACGGCGCACAGCCCATGGAGCCCACCATGTAGAGATGATTGGGCCGGTCGGCCAGGCCGTAGAGGGTGCGCCCGGCATAGCCGGTCGAGGCGATGATCACGCTATGGGCGGTGTCGGTGCGGCTGACCAGATGCTCCAGCGCCTCGCCTCGAGAAAGCCCGGGCACGTCCGGGGCACGCCGCGGCGCCGGGCGATAGGTGATGGCTCCGCGGCTCTGGCTGGGCGACGCGGTATCGACCAACTCTGCCGGCGCGACCGTGTTTTTCTTCATCACCAGGCAATACGGCCGCCCGGTGTCTGTCATATGTGCTTCGGCCCGCGCCAGCGCGCCGTCGATGGCATCGACCTCGTCAGGGAAGATCTCCCAGGGGATATCCATCGTCTCGAGCATATCCGTCGTGATCTGGCCCATCAGCGCGTGCTGCGGCTCATCGCTGACTTCGGGCGCGCCGCGCCAGGTCACGATCAACAGGATCGGCAGGCGAAACACCCAGTTCAGCGACGTCAGCGGGCTCACTGCGTTGCCCAGGCCCGAGTTCTGCATCATAGCCACCGCGCGCTGGCCGGCCAGCGCCTGGCCGGCTGCGATCGCCACGGCGTCGCCCTCGTTGGCCGCAGAAATATAATCCAGGTCCGGAGCGTCGATCACGGTGTTGATGAACGGCGTGAGAAACGAGCACGGCACGCCCGCATAGTGGCCGTAGCCGTAGGCTGCCGCGCGATCGATGAAGTCACGGGCTTGGATCATCGGTTGTCTCCATAGGCAAAAGACTGTGCCGCACGCAGATCGTCCAGATCGTTCACGTCCAGCCAGTGGCCGGTGATGTAGATCACGTTCACACGGCGCCCGGCGGCCAGCAACGTATTAAGCAACTCCGGCACCCCGGCGGTCTCGAACCGCCCCTCGCCGCGCAGCGTGTCCAGCGCCTCGGCCACCCAGGCCCGGCCCTCGCCGCGGCTGCGCATGATGCCGATCCAGCGGCCGTCGGGCGCGCGTGCCGGCGGATCGTTGGAGCCCACGTGCTCGAGTGTGACGTCTTGTGCGAACACGGATCGATCGTCGGGTGCGCTGCACCAGGCTGGGTCACGTGCGGTGGCATGCCCGTCGCGCGGCTGGGAGTCCACCACCACCGTGATCGGATAGTCGGTCTCCAGCAGATCGCTCAAGACGTGGCGGCGAAACAACAGGTCACCGTAGACGATGAGGTTATCGTCGCCGAAATGCTCGCGCGCGCAGTTCAGCGAAGCCAGCTCGCCCGTGGTCTCGAAAGCCGGGTTTTCGACCAGTTTGACGCCGGCCACGTCGAAGGCCTCAGGTCGATAGCCGGCCACGGCGGTAATGTTATGCAAGCCGTGCTGCTTGAACACATCCACCAGATGCCGCAGCAGCGGCTTGCCGGCGATTTCCAGCATTGCCTTGGGCCGGCCCTCGGTCACCGACTCCAGCCCCTCGCCCCGGGCCGCGGCCAGCACCACGGCATGGGTGGCCGCACCGGCATCGCCGCCGTAGCGTTTTTCCGCTTCGCGCAGCTCCGGGTCACCCTGTAGGCGAAAGATTTCCGAGACCGGGGCAATACGGTCTTCCACGCCGGTCAGCGTCTCGGTCTGACGGATCTCTCGTACGGTGCGCTGCATGGCCGTGACCGCCGCGCGCACCGTGTGATTGGCCCAGATGACGAGGCTGATGCCGGATTTACGAAAGACATCGGTCGGCGTGGAGTAATACTTGGTGGGCACGATCACGAGCGGGCAAGAGCCGTCCCAGCCGGCGGCAAAGCGCTGGATATTGTTGAAACTGCGCGCCTTGTCGTGGATCAGGATGGCATCGGCGCCTGCGGCCTGATAGGCCTTGGCGCGGTCCAGGGCCTCCTCGACCGACCAGCCGGCGATCAGCGCTTCGACCCGCGCCACGATGCAGAAATCCGGATCACGCTGGGCGTCCTTGCCGGCGCGGATCTTGCCGCAGAACTCGTCGATATCGGCCAGGGGCTGGCGTTCGCCGTCGATGAAGCTGTTGGTCTTGGGAAACAGCTTGTCTTCGATGCACACCCCGGCCACACCGCGGGACTCCAGCTTGGTGACCAGACGGCGCAGATTGTTGAAGTTGCCATAGCCGGTATCGCCGTCCAGCAGGATCGGCACGCTGGTGGCATCCGCCATGAACTCCACGGCTTCGAGCACCTGGGTCCAGCTCGCCTCGTTGGAATCGCGCACGCCGAAGGCCGCCGACACCGCCAGCCCGCTGGCCCAGATGCCGGCAAAACCGGCCTCCTCGACGATCCGGGCCGACAGCCCGTTGTGGGCCTCCATGATGAATTCCAGCGAGCCGCTGTTCAGCAGGTGACGCAGGGCGCGGGTTTTAGACGCAGGTTTCGACATGAGCGGGTTCGTTAGGTGTTACAGCGCGGCCAGCGCCGGGAGAATGTCGTCCATGGCACGGTCGACGTCGGCGGGATAGTCGATCTCGATCCAGGGCGTGCCGGCGATATCGATCGCGGCGAAACGCGCCTCGCCCGCTGTCATCAGCGTCTGCAGCGCGCGTTCGTGCGGGGCGTGTGAATCATCCGCGTGGGCGTTTTCGCAGGCCAGAAGCAGTGCATCGGCGGTCGCCGGCGACAGGCGGAAAAAGCCGACCGATTCACCGACCCGGTCATAGGTCAGACCGGCGGGCAGCCTCTTGTCGAAAGCCACGATTCGGTCATCGGCCAGCGCCACTTTCACGGCCTCGGCGTCATCGGCGCCCACGCCGGTATCAATCGCTACCCGATCGGCCGCCCCGTCGCCCAGGTACGCGGCCAGCAGGCGTGCGTCGTAGAGCACATCGGCATCCATGAGCAGCACATCGTCATCGGCCTCGAGCACGTCACGGGCCGCCAGCACCGAGGCGGTACTGCCCTCGCGAAAGGCGGCGTTGTGCCGAGTATCCACCGTCATTTCCGGGGCCACGTCTGGGGTCATCGACGACAGCGCCTGCTCGATCTGCATGGCCTCGTTGCCCACCACCACCGTCAGACGATGGACGCCGGCCGCAGCCAGCAGGCGGATATGGCGCTCCAGCAGGCTCATCTCGCCGAAAGGCAACAGACATTTCGGCCCGCCGCCAGTGATGTCCTGCAAGCGACGGCCAACGCCGGCCGCCAGTAATACCGCGTGCATATGACGCTCCTGAATAATTGAAAGAGGTTTATCGCGAGGCCGGTGGCGCAACGGGACTCGGGCGAGACGAGATGTGTCGGCCCTCGGCGATCTGCCACGCTACGAGACCGGGCACGCCAAAGACCAGCTCGCGTACGCGCTTGACCAGCGATACGGCGATTCCCGTCTCCATCGACAGCCCGATCAACGGGGCCAGCAAGGCAAAACCGCCCTCCTGAACGCCCAGCGCGCCCGGGATGGCAAACGCCGCGCCGCGGATCGCCTGGCCCAGCGCCTCCAGCATGAGCGCTTCGCCAAGGTCCACCGGCTCACCCAGGAAATACAGCGCCAGCCAAACTTCACCGATGCCCACAAACCAGCCCACCAGCCGCCAGGCCAGACCGCGCAGCACCACGCTGGGGCGGGCATAGATATCCGTGATGGCCGCATCCAAAGCGGTGGCCCCGCCCACAAAATCCAGGGCGTTGCGGCCCCCCGCGATCTTCTTGAGCGCACGGGCCAGCACAGCGAACAGCCCGCCGCGCTGCAGACGATAGAACACGGTAAGCAAGGCCAGCATCACGGCAATACCGATACCCACGCCCCAGGCCAGCTCCGAGCGGCCCAGAAGTGCAACCAGCATCAGCAAACCCGCGATGGCAAACAACATCTGGCCAATCGCCGCCAGAGTGGTATCCACCACAACCGTAGCGCCGGTTTCATCGGCGGTGCGCCCGCGCTTGATCAACAGCCGGGCCTTGGCGATATCGCCGCCGATCTGGGCCACCGGCAGCAGCCCGTTGACCGACTCGCCGATCCAGCGCGCCCAGACAATGCGCGCTGCCTTTGGCCGGGGCGCGGCAAACAGCAGGCGCCAGGCATGGGCATCGATGACCAGCGGCACCAGGTGCCAGGTAGCTACCGCGGCCAGCCCGCCGAGGCCAATCGCCGATAGCGCCTTGGCGACCGCGCCGAACCCCTGCCAGGCCAGCACCGCCGTAAAGAGCGCGATGCCGACCAGCAGCATCACCAGCGCCGTGCGTTTGACCATCAAGACGCGCCGATCAGCGTTTGTTGCGCGAAAAGACTTGCTTGAAGCCGAAGTAGGCAATCGAGTCCTTCATATTGGACATAAACCGCTGCCAGCGGCCCATATGCGCGTCGGTGACGTATTCAAACGTCAATGAAATCCGGCGCTCGTTTTCGCCCAACGGCGTGATGCGGTGCCAGACCTCATCACCGTTGAAAAAACACATGGCCCCGGGCCGCAGATTGCGACCGTCGGCCACGGTCTCGCGATCGGCCTGATTCTTGAACAGCTCGAATTCCAGCTGCGAGGAGGATTCGTCGACCACACCCAGCAGCAGCGTGTAGCGCTTGCCGGCATAGTAAGAGGTATCGAAGTGCCAGCCGATATGATCGCCGGGCTCGGTATAGAAATATAGCGCGTAGGCGTGGGGATCCGACTCGGGACAGACCTGTAGTGACTCGCCGGTCAAACGCTCCAGCCAGGCGATGAACTTGGGGTTCCGATAGAGCGCCGGAATCTCCGGCGCCAGCTCATCCAGCGTATACCGCGACACGCTGCCGCCCTTTTTGTGGCGCGGAATATAGTTGCGATGGATGGCATCGGCCAGCTCGGGAATCCGGGCCTGAAACCGTGCCGTGGTATCAGCCGGCAAGAACGCATCGAGAAAGATGAACTCGTTGTCGGCTTCAAACCGCTGCTTGATGGCCGCGGTGTCCAGGCTCTCGACAAACCGGGCATCGTCGCGCGCGTCGGCCTCGGCGATGGCCTCGTTGACGGTCGTGGTGCTCATGTCCGCTCCATGCGTTGTAATGGATTTAGGGCGTGTCGTCATAAGATAA
>DCKU01000011.1 GCA_002320455.1 Salinisphaera sp. UBA1666 | reverse complement strand
CTCGTATGAAACCTCAACAGGCCCAAAGGCCCGCGCGGCGCGCCCGGCGCGCGGGCGCAGGCTTGTTTACAGTGACAGCTCGCCAGCGTCGAGCTTGTCGCGCGTTGCCGTATCGATCGGCTGGTAGCTATCGCCGGACAGCAGATAGACGGTGTCGCCCGAGGACGGATCGTAGCCGTCTTTTTTCAGATCGACCTTGCGGTATTTCATCGTGCCGGTCATTTCCTGCTCGGGCTTGATACGCGCGAAGACCGGCACCGCGTACGCCGGCAGCTCGTTTTTCAGGTGCTTGGCAAGCCCCGCCCAGTCGAAATCCTCGGGCGCGCCCACCGGGGTGATGGCCGCCATCCCGGCACGCCCGTCGGCGCCCGGCACGGTCACGCCAAAGACCACGGATTCTTCAACGCCCTCGAACGCGTTGACCGCGTTTTCGACCTGTGTGGTCGCCACGTTCTCGCCCTTCCAGCGAAACGTATCCCCCAGCCGATCCGCGAAGGCGATATGGCGCATGCCCTGGCGACGCACGAGATCGCCGGTGTCGAAATAACAATCGTCTTTCTTGAACACGCCGCGATACAGCTTGGCCTCGCCCGCGGCTTTGTCGGTATAACCCTCGAACGGGGCAAAATCGGTGACCTTGTTAAGCAGCAGACCGATCTCGCCTTTATCGACCTCTTGCATGTTGCCGCTGTTGTTCAAGGCCGGTTTCTCGGTGTCGGTGTCGTAGGCCACCACCGCGAACGGCAACGGGCAGAACCCGGCGGTGCGCTCCATGTTGAAGCCGTTGACGAAGATCAGATTGCCTTCGCTGGCACCATAGAACTCGCAGATCCGCCCGATCTGAAAGCGCGCCTTGAACTCGTCCCAGATGTCCGGTCGCAGCCCGTTGCCAATGACCGCGCGTACCCGGTGTTGGGTATCGCCCGCGCCGGCATCCGCCGAAAGCAGATAGCGACACAGCTCACCGATGTACGAAAACACGGTCGCGTCGTGCGCGCGCACGTCGTCCCAGAAATTGGAGACCGAAAACTTGCGCGCCAGACAGAACGTGGCCCCCGAGCACAGCACCGACGCCCACGACACAGTCAGCGCGTTGTTGTGATACAGCGGCAGCGCACAATAGAAGCGATCATCGGCGCCCAGCCGCAGGCCCAACAGCCCTAGCCCGGCGCCGCCGCGCAGCCAGCGGCGATGGCTCATGCGCGAGGCCTTGGGCATACCGGTGGTGCCGGAAGTGAAGATATAGAAACACGTATCGGTGGATTCGACCTGCCCGGTGGTGGCCGGGTTGTCCTTGGACTGGCCGCGGGCGGCAGCCACCAGATCCACGCGGCCCGTGTCGGCCAGATCCAGATCATCGTGCGGATTGGCCATGCGCCAGACACGCGCCAGCCGTGCTACGCCTTCATCGTCGGCGATTTCGTCGAACGCCTCGGCCAGTTCGTCGCCCACCACAATCGCCTTGGGCGCTACCGTGGTCACGCTATGGGCCAGCACGTCGCCGCGCTGCTTGGTATTGCACATGGCCGCGGCTGCGCCGAGCTTGGCGAGCGCGGCGACCAGAATCAGAGTCTCGGGACGGTTATCGATCAGCAGGGCCACGGTGTCGCCGCGCTGGATGTCGGCTGCAGCGAACGCGTGGGCATACCGGTTGGCCTCGGCGTTAAACGCCTCATACGACCAGGTCTTGTCGTCGAAGGTGAGTGCGGCATGCTTGCTGCGCTTTTTGGCGTGTTGCTCGATCAGCGCCGCAATAGACAGATGCGGATTGAAGCGCGAGCGCAACATCACGGCGATGCCTTTCAACAACGCCGGCAGCCGTTCGAACTTGTCCCAGGTGGGTTTCAGGACATCCCAGGCACTGACGGTCTGACGTTCCGCCTCGCTCATAACGCTCCTCCATGCCTCCGGCGTCTCGTTCGAACCGCCGGCGGAAAATAATTCTTTTCATTCATCGCCCAGTGTCGCCGCACCGACGAATTTCGTCTAGGGCCAACGCCGTTTGGCGATGGCCTGGGCTGCCGGATAACAGTCGCGCCAGAGGGCTGCGCCGAGCGGCGACAGCGTGACGGCGTGTCTCAGCACGCGCGGATAGCCCCGCAGACGCTCGCGGATATCGTCCATCACAGCGCGCACGTTCGGATCGGCCAACAAAAGCTCGTAGTCCGCCTCCAGCCGGCGATCGGCCGGGCCGGCGCTCACCAGGCCAAGCTGCAGCAGATGTTGCATGTAGTAAGGGGTGAATTCGCGCAGCAATACGCCGGCTTCCTGGCCGAGCGAGCTGGCGTTTTCCAGACACAGCGAGGACACGGGGCCACCCGGCAGGCGGCTAACGCCGATATGACACAGGGTGCCGACCCCGCGTTTATCCAGCACCCGCAAGATCGAGATCTGATCGGGAACAAGCTGGCCGAGCACGCGTCGATACAGTTCGCGGCGGGCGCGATCCGGGTCCACGCTGCGCTCGCGCACGAGCAGACCGGCCAGCATCTGTTCGGGCGGCAGCGCGGTGTCTGGCGCGGCTTCGTCTGGATCGGCAAGCGATGTGTCGGCCATCGCGTCCAGACGCTGTTTCAATTGGGCTAACGCTCGTGCTTCGGCGGCCTCGGTCATGCGTCGTGCCTGACCGGCCAGCGGCCAGTGCTCGGCCTCGCGCCAGGCCTGGCGGAGCCAGCCTCGCGCCGGCGAGGCAGGCGAATCGGGCGGAATCGAGGCGTCTTGGCTCATGGGCAAGCATCTCCGGTCAGAACAACACGCCGAAGCGGGCAACGAAGGTCTCCGAGAATACGACGATGAGCTGGAACCAGCCTACCGCCAGCCCAAGTGCTGCCCCGACGGCCACGAGAATCCACTCATCCTCTTCGAACGCCGGGCGCAGCATGGCTTCAAAAGCGCGCGGCTCAAGTGCCGACAGGCGCTCGGTCAGCGTCTCGCGGATACGCAACGTGCGCTGAAAATACGGCTCGGCGTCGGCCAGGATTCCCGGCATGCGCGCTACCGTTTCTTCTCCGGCGCGCCATTTGATGCGCTCGTAGTCGGCCTCGCCGAGGGCCCAGCCGATCAGTGGACGCATACGCGCCAACGCGTGATCGATGGCCTCGGAGACTTCGTGCGCGACGATCGCGTTGAGCTTGTCGGCATACGGCCCGGCCACGATCTCGTCCACCAGGGCGCGCGGTGTGAGCACGCGCTCGGCCACCAGTCGGCCGTAGTCCTCGGCGACTTCACGCTGGCGCCGGAAGAACAAGCCCTGTACGCGCCAGGGACCCACCGCCACGGCACGACGGGGCGCAAAAATCATCTTCAAGGCCAGCCAATTGGTCGCAAAGCCCACGATCAGGCCGAATACCGGCAACAGCCACCAGCCATCGAACGCCAGCCAGATCCCCATCTGGATGAGCCCAAACAGGCCGCCCAGCACGGCGCCGGAGCGCTCGATAAAGCGGAACTCGCGATGGCCGGTTTTGAGAAACATCTCGTTGAGCAGCGATTTTTCACGCACGAGCGCCTTGACGATCAGCCCGTCGAGATCGAACAGATAGCGCAGATTGGCCCGCATATCGGCGTTGACCGCAGCCACGATGTGCTCGGACCGGGCCCGCAGACGGCGCTTGATTTCGTCTCGAACCGCCGTGGGCAGGCGCTGCCACAACGCCGGGTGCTGCTCGCGCATGATGTCCTCGGCGATGCGACCGGTTTCGCGCCGCATGGGGCCTTCCAGGACCGCTGACAGATCGTCGGGATCAATGCGCGAGAAGATCTCGTCTTCGTCGATGAGCGATTCGGTCAGGGTATCTACGGCCACGCCGGTCATCTTCGACGCCTTTCGCGGCACGATGCCCTGCCAGCCGAGATACGGCCGACAGACGCCGCGAAACTTCAGCGGATAAAACATCATCTTGAGCGCCACGACGTTGGTGACATAGCCCACCAGGGCACTCACGGCCGGTATCGACAGATACTTCCAGACGCCGGTCGATAACCAGAATATGTCCATGAGGCGCTAGGGCGTGACTAGGCAGGAAGACATACGCAGACAACACATGACGAGCAGGAATTCGCAGGCGATCAGCCGAGCATACCAGCGCGAACTGTCAAGCTTCGGTCAGTGACAGCATTTAGAGCGTATCGTCTGCGGGCGTGTCGTCGTCCAAAGAGCGGATCAACGCTCGGGTCTGGGCGCGTGCCTGGGTGACGAATGCGCGCATGTCGGCCAGACGCTCGTGGGCGCCGGTGTGTTGGTCGTCGATCTCTCGCTCGGCGGTGGCCAGCGACTCGCCGAGCGTGCCCATGCGCTGGACATAGCCCTCGAGTACGCGGACATAGTGGCGTGGGGCTAGCTGATAATAGTCTTGTCGATCTCCGGGCACGGTGGTTGCATCCAGCACGCCCAGATCCCGGAGCATCCGCGCGTTGGTGCTGATAGAGGCCCGCGAAACGGCCAGCGAATCCGCCAGCGTCGACAGGCTGGTCGGGCCGCCGTGGATAATGAAATAGCCCATGATGCGCCCGGCGATACGCGGCAGGCCATCGCCCTGGGCCGATAACCCCATGCGCTCGATAAAGGCCGTCATCGCTTGCGTGGTGTGTTCAGACGTCGGCTCTGGCATGCGCTACCCCTCGTAGTTTCAAAACGTTTAATTTTAACTGATTTAACGTAGACAACCGGGCGTGCGATAGAGTTCGATAAATAACCCAGCGAACTAACGTTATGCCTGATACGCCTGATCTTGATAAAAAAACGCCCGGCACCGCGTTTTTATCGGTGCCGGGCGGTGAGCGCGCCAACGCCGAGACACGCCTGTCTCGTCTGTCCGGATATCTCACACCGATCGATGCGTTCTATGTGCGCAACCACAGCCCCACACCGACGATCGACGCGGCGTCTTGGCGATTACGGCTCGAAGGCGACGGCTTGGAACGTGCCGTGACCTTGAGCCTGGGGGATCTACAAACCCTGCCCCGCACCACGCGGATTCGCGCCATCGAATGTGCCGGCAACGCGCGTACGTTTTTTGAGCGCGACTACGGCCGGCTTGCCGGAAACGCCCAGTGGCAGCGTGGGGCGATCGGCGTGGCGGAATGGACAGGCGTGCGGCTGGCTGACGTGCTGGCCGTAGCCGGTCTACGCAGCGATGCCGTAGACGTCTTGCCGGAAGGCCTGGACGCGGATCGGTTCTCGCGCCCGCTACCCGTCGATAAAGCGCTCGCCGACGACACGTTAATCGCCTTGTCCATGAACGGCGAGCCGTTGCCTGCGGACCACGGCTTCCCGGCTCGCCTGGTGGTTGGCGGCTGGCTGGGTGCGGCCAGCGTTAAATGGCTGGGCCGCATCGAAGTGGCCCGTCGGCGGCTGTATACACACTGGAACACCCGCGACTACACGCTGGCCGGCCCGGATTATCCGGCCCAGGCGCCCGCCGACGGTATCCCGGTCACCGTGATGCCGGTGATGAGCTTCATCGAGCTGGACTGGCCTGCACGCCTGCCCGCCGGGCCCACGCGCTTGCACGGGCGCGCGTTTTCCGGCGAAGGACGCGTGGTTCAGGTGGCGGTCTCGATCGACGACGGCCCGTGGCAAGACGCCACGCTGGGCGATATCAACCAGCCGGCGGCATGGGTGTGCTGGTCCCTGCCGTGGCAGCCCGAGCCCGGCCATCACAACATCCGCGTGCGCGCGACCGATGAGAAAGGACAAACCCAGCCGGACAGCGTGCCGTGGAACGACCACGGCGTGCTCTACAACGCCGTGCTGGCCCACCCGGTCGAGGTCGTCTGATAGACGTTACGCGCGCCGTCGGTGTTAGGGCGTGTCGTCATGATCACCGAGCTGAAAATAGTCGATGGCGCGCCGCACGCAGAAGACGTGTATACCCGCATCTTCTACGCTGCGCACCAGGGTGTCGGCCTCACCGCCATCGAGCACAAACATCAACTCTTCCGGCTCGTCGGTGGCCTCGAAGAAATGCGCAGAATGGGTATGCCCGTTGGCGCCGACCCCGCCGGCATCGTCGCGTCGCGTGTAGCGGCCGATACCGTTGCGGCTGGCCACATCGACGATGGCATCCATGACTGATGCGCCTTCGTGCCGGCGCGATCGCGGGGCGATGAAGATCACTTCGAAACCTTTCATGAACTGGCTCCTGTGAGATGGCGCAGGCCGGCGAAACTGGCCATGCCGACGCCCACCATGACCAGCGAACCGACGACGTGGGCCGCGATACCGACGAACGCCCAGACCAGACGTCCGTCTTGCAGCTGCGTATAGATTTCGGAAGAAAACGTCGAGAAGGTTGTGAGCGCGCCCAAGAAACCGGTCACAACCATCAAACGCCAGAACGAGGACAGCTGAGGGAGCGCCGTAAAAGCCGCAACCGCGATGCCGATCAGAAACGCACCCAGCAAATTGGCGACCAGCGTGCCCGGCGGCATCTGCGGCAGGAAATGATTCAGACCGAGTCCCAGCCCCCAGCGCAGGTTCGCCCCGAGGGCAGCGCCTAGAGCGATCGCCAGAATAGACATTGTGACCGGCATGCGCTTGCCCTCTTCGTATTCGGCGCCGCTTTCTGATTCAAACTGCTGGCCGGCCGAGTGCGGCCGGTCCGGACGATAGACGCGGCCCGCCCGATCTTTGGACGTTTGGCTTTTTCTATGGCTCATGGCCGGCTCCGCAGATCACCGGAGGTCAGCATAACGTGTCGTCCCCGTCGCGGGCCGAGATCAAGTTAGACTTAACGCACCGGCCAGCGACAGCGCGCTGATCCAGACCGCAACCGCCGCGCCCAGCGCCAACGGACGCCAGCCCAGGCGGATGACCGACATCAGGCGCGTCTGCAGCCCCATGGCCACCATGGCCGCAGACAGCAGCGCGGCATCGGTGGTGGTCAGCAGATGATGCAGCCTATCAGGCAGGTCCACGCTGGAATTGATGCCCACCATCACGACGAAAGCCAGCACAAAAAGCGGGAACGGCGCACGCCCGTTCTGGGCAGACGCATTCGGATCACGAGCGGCCATACGCGCTTTCCACCACAGGGCCAGCACGGCACATGCCGGAGCTAAAAGCGCGACTCGGGACAGCTTATAGAGACTGGCATCCACGCCGGCCTGCCCGTCGAATGCAAAACCGGCGGCCACGGCCTGGGCCACTTCATGGATCGAGCTGCCGGCCCAGGCCGCGTAGACCGGCTCGGCCAGTCCCATCGCATGGGCGAGTGCCGGATAGGCAAACATCGCGACGGTGCCAAAGACCGTGACCATGGCGATCGCACAGGCCACATCCTGCTCACGGGCCTTGATGACGCCGTCGACGGCGACGACGGCCGAGGCGCCACAAATGCCGGTGCCACACCCCACCAGAACCGACAACGTATCCGGCAGTTTGAGCGCGCGCCCCAACACCACCGCGAGGGTAATCGTGCTGGCCACCGCGGTCAGCACGAGCGCCAAACCGCCCATACCCACCGACAGCAGATCCTGGGCGACCAGGCGAAAGCCCAGCAGCACGATCCCTGCCCGCAGCAGCCAGTGCAGCGTCCAGCCAATGCCCGGCTCGAACCGAGCCGGTAGCGACACGCACAGCCGTAAGACCACGCCGAGCAAGATACCGACCGTCAACGCCGACAGCGGCACCACCCGATTCAATGCCGGCCAGGCCGCAATACCGTACGACACGCCCGCCAGGGCCAGGCACAGCGACAGGCCTGGCAGAAGCTCACCGGCGCGCTGTTTGATCGCGGCGTAGACGGGTGACGCTTCGACCCGCGTGGCGTCGTTTGTATGCGACTGTGCGCTCATCGTCTTGCTCTCGTTGTAAGCAACAACGACATCATGCAAGCCGGCCTAGTTACGTAAAATCGAATAATATTTAATTAATCGTTCGGTTTTGCCAAATAACTATGCGCTTTACGCTACGACAGCTGGATATCTTTGCTGCGGTATTGGCCACCGGCCAGATTCGAGCGGCCGCAGAACGGCTGCATCTGAGCCAGACAGCCGTGAGCCAGGCGATCCAGGAGCTGGCCGCCGCACTCGACGTTGTCCTGTTCGAGCGCCGCGGGCGGGCGCTCGTACCCACACCGGCGGCACGTCGACTGGCCGATCTGTCACAAGAGCCACAGCGTGCGCTCCATGCCCTGCCCGGCCAGCTCCACGGCCACACCGATAGCGCACTCGCAGGGCCGGTACATATCGCCGCCTCGAGCACGGTGGCGCGTTATCTGTTGCCCGAGCGGCTGGCGGCGTTATCAGCCCATCATCCAGCGCTTACGGTGCGTCAAAGCTCGGGTAACACCAGCGACGTGGCCGAGCGCGTGGCCGCCGGGGAGGCCGACTTCGGCTTTATTGAAGGCCCGGCCGAGCGCGACGACCTGGTTGTGACGCGATGGCAGACGGATCGACTGGTATTGATCGGCCCGCCGGGTACCCCGCCCACGCTTCGGCCCGCCGGTCTACACGCCGAGCGCTGGGTCATGCGCGAGCGGGGCTCGGGCACCCGCCGTGTCTTCGAGCAGCGCCTGGCACTGAGCGGGCTGACCGCGCCGCGGGCTGATCTGTTGCTTGATGACCCGGGCGCTCAGGTGCGCAGCGTCGCCGCAGGTGCCGGCCTGGCCTGTGTGAGCCAGGCCGCTGCCCAGGAACCGGTAGCCACGGGCGATGTCTGTATCACGCGCCTGGGCGATCTCGTCTTCGAGCGGCCGCTGTGGCGGATTGTGGCCGAGGATCGAGCCCACGATGCGTGGCTGGGCCGAATGATAGAAGCGCTCGAACGCCCGGCTGCCTTCAATTGAAAGCTCGCGGTCAGCTGTTGTTCAACCGGCTGCTCTATCTTGCGGTTATCGCATCAATTCTTTGACGGAGAAGCCGTTTATGTCGATCAAACACGCCGGTATTACCAGCCTCACCGCCCTGTCTCTGGTCATGGGCAGCTCAGCGGCCTTTGCGGCCAATGACATGTCCAAGGACAACAGCATGACCGCCGATAACGGCGCGACGAAGTCCATGCAGAGCCACGCACAGAACAAGGCTCAGGGGCTGTATTCCACGTCGCACCTCATGGATGCCGCCGTTTATGCCAGCGGCGATTCGAAGAAATCGGTCGGTGAGATCAGCGACGTGCTGCTCGGTAACGGCATGACGGTCAAATCCTTTGTCATCGAGACTCAGGGCAAAATGGGCCTGGGCGGCGGCAAGAGCTATGTCGTGGACCCGAGCGACCTGAAAGTGGAGACGCTGGGTAGCGATCACGCCAGCAAGCCGAACTACAAGATCTCGCTGGACATGACGAAGAGCGAGCTGGCCAAGCAGCCGGTCTATAGCGATTCCTGGTGGTCCAACGCCCAGACTCAGGCCTCGGGTGCGTGGCAAGACACGAAACAAAGCGCCAAAAGCGCTTGGACCGAGCTGAAGGCGACGACGTCGAACATCGTCAACGGCGGCCAGAACAAGGCCGAACAAGCCGCTGACAGCACTAAAGACGCCGCCGACAACGCAGCCGACAGCGCTAGCAATACCGCAGACGAGGCGACCGACAACAACTGATTGTTGCCTCCCGTCGGTGTACGGTGAAAAAAGGGCCTGCGGGCCCTTTTTTCATGTCTGACGATTATCTGCGCCTGTCGCCTGCCGCGGGGTCTTACCGCCCATGCGATACAGCCGCTATAGTGCGTATCGGTTTGCCCAGACGAGGTGGTTCATGAGTGCCGCTCCCAACAAGAATCAATCGAGCCTGTTCCGTGTATTGCTGGTTCCGGCCCTGGCCATCGTTGGCCTGATCGTCGTAGCGATCGCCGTCATGCAATTCGCCAGCGGCGGCAACGAACGTGCCGGTGCGGATGACGGCCCGACCACCGTCGATGCCAGCGTGATGGACGAGCTGCGCAACAAATACGACCGACTGGCCGAAGCCCAGGGCTCGGCCGATGCGACGGTTGTGATTCGTGAATTCGGCGACTATCAGTGCCCGGCCTGTGCCCAGTTCGAACACACCGCCCAGCGTCTGCGCGACGAGTACGCCGAGGACAGCGATGTTCGTTTCCTGTTCTACGATTTCCCGCTGCCGATGCACCAGAACGCACAGAATGCGGCCGTGGCGGCCCGCTGCGCGGCCCGTCAGGACCAGTTCTGGGCGTATCACAACAAGCTCTACGCCAGCCAGAACGACTGGTCGCGCCTGGATGACCCATCATCGTCGTTTCTGGATATGGGTTTGGAGCTCGGCCTGGACACCCAACAGATGAAAGCCTGCATGAGCGGCGAGGAACCGCTGGCCAACATCAACGCCGAGCGCGACGCCGGCCAGGCTGTCTCGCTTCGGGCGACCCCCACGGTCATGGTCGGCGACACGATGTTTGTCGGCGTGGCCTCTTACGACAAGGTCAAACAGGCGATCGAGGCGGCGCGGGACGCCGGGTAACACGGTTTAAAGATAAGACGGCGCATCGGCGGCCAAGCCGCGGCAAGACAAGGCATCGCGAGCGTCGCGTGGTCGCTCCACGTGAGCGAGCCCTTAAAAATCAACCATGGC
>DCKU01000185.1 GCA_002320455.1 Salinisphaera sp. UBA1666 | reverse complement strand
CGCATTAACGGGTGAGAACCCAGCTTGTGTTTGAAGATGCGTCTTGGGCCTGGATAACCGGCCAGGCATGCGGGTTGATTGCTCTGGGCCTTTGTATCCTCGGCTTTGCCAGCAAACGCGATGAACGTCTGTTTCTTCGCCTGCTGGTTGCCAATATCGCGTTCACGCTGCAGTTCATTCTTCTCGGCAGCTGGGTGGCAGCCGCCATCACGGCGCTAATCGTGCTGCGCATCGAGCTGGTTCGGCGCTATAAGGGCTCCTGGTGGGCTATGTCGGCCATGCTGGTGGCCACCGTCGCCGTCGCTCTTCCGGGGCTCGCGACCTGGCGCGAGGTCTGGCCGCTGGCTGCGGGGCTGATCGGTACCTTGGCCATGTTCTTGCTGGAAGGAATTGCGATGCGCTGGCTGCTCGCGGCCGCAGCATTCTGTTGGGTTGTTACCAACCTGATGGTCGGCTCGATCGGGGGCACCGCGGCCGAGCTGCTCATTCTGGTCACCAACTTGATCACGATCGGGCGTCTCATGCGTGACCGGTCGGCCCGCGCGCCAGGCTGATCACGCGGCGATTATGCGGTCAGCGACGGCTTTTACGGTTGCGCAAAAAACGCTGTCTCAGCGGACCCGACGTCCTCGATTGCGACTATCAGCCAAAAGTCGAATCCGCCTCGTTTTGCGATATAGATCAATAGCTTAAAAGCGGTCGTGACTCATTGCGCCGTCCGTTCGTCGGTCACGTCATCTTTTAGGGGCCGTTTTGTGATTCAAAGAGTGTTGAAACGCCGCGTCGTGACTTCACGCACGGCGCTCGACTTGATTCGTTGGTCGGATCCAAACGTATAGGGGATGAGAAATGGGGATCAGGAAGTTGTCGGCGGGCATGCGTGCCTCGGCCGTGATCGCCGGGGTGGTCGGCATCAGCGGGCTGTGTTTCAACGCAACGGCAGCCGCACAGGGGCAGATGCGTGATATGGAGGCGGTTGGCGGCGACAGCCTGATCGGCGATGCGATCAGCTTCGTGGGCAACAATCTGTATTTTCGTTTCGGCGCCGGCTATCTGGATTATTACGGCACGTCGTCCGAGCTCAAGGTGCAAGACGCGCAGGGCTTGGCCGCGCAGGCATTCGGTCCCGGCGAGTCCAGTCTTGACGGCACGGGCACCAGCGTAAACGACAAACTGTTTCCGTCGGGCACGCTCGGGCTCTACATCCCGTGGACCAATCACCACTTGGCCACCGAAGTCACCATTTCGGCGCCGATCAAACTCGACTTTCAGGTCGACGGCGCTGCGGCGACGTCATCGCTGGCCCCGGACGCACTGGGCGGCAATGGCGCAGGCAACACGATCGACCCGGGCGTGCCGACACTCAATCGCAACATCGGCCAGCTCAAGACGTTTCCGCCCAACATCAGTTTCGTCTATCGCCCGTTCGTGGAAACCCGTATCCAGCCGTATATCGGTGTCGGTGCGATGTATCTCTATACCTACGACACGGATATCAACGAGCCGCTGTTGAACTCGGTTAACGAGCCCACGCTGTATTTGTCCAAGCCCTGGGCCTGCACCGGCAAGTTGGGCTTCGATATCAACATCACCGAGCAATTCTTCGTAGGTGCCGAAGCACAGTACATCGGCTGTGCCGAAGTCAAGGCAGAGCTCAACGATATCAGCATCCGGGCCGACAACCTTTCGGACACGTTCGGGCCGGTGAATGTCGGCACCGTATCGTCCACCAACAGCTTCGAAGCGGTGCTTTATCAGCTGTCCATGGGGGTGCGTTTCTAACGCGCATGCACATTGCGGCCGTTGAGGCAGCTGATAGACAAGGGGAGTCTTTATGAAATCATCCACACGCCTGACAAAGTCCCTGACGACCGGCTTGGTGGCCGGCGTCACCGGTCTTGCGCTGGCCGGCTGCGGGCTGATCTATAAGCCCGTGGGCCATACGCTCAACCACTATAGCCTCGACGAGATCGTGCCTTATGCCCTGGGCAGCGGCGATCTGGACCTGGCGGCCTGTGGTACGGGCATGGGCCTGAATCAGCTGGGCGGCTCATTCTCGCGCGTGATCAACCGCCCGGCGCGCTTGATGATCGTGACCAACACCACCGCCTCGTTCTGTTCGGAAATGCAGGCCCAGAAATATCACCTGTTGGTCCAGCGTAACCTGCACAACGGCAACACCGATGCCGCTCAGGACAATCGCATTGTCGCCCAGCGCTGGGAGCGTTTGACCGCGCTGCGTCGTTATCAGGTGTATCAGGACACGGTCGATGCCTACGGCGAGATCGGCGGTGACAAATGTCCGGACCTGAGCAACGAACTCGGCACGGATCAAGATCAGTTCATTTATCTGACCGGCGTGCTGGTCGGTGTACAGGGTCTACTCAACGACATTCAGGCCAATTCCTCGGTCGGTATCCCCCAGAACGTCGCCGCCAAGGCAGGCCGGGCGTCTGAATGTATCGATAACCAGCAGTGGTGGGGCGTGCCCAAGGCGCTAGAAGCCGTGGTGTGGCTCTCGGTGCCGGGCAACATGCCCGAAGGCGCTGATGCGTTTGCCCAGCTGCGTCAGTCGGCAGCGATCGGCAAGCAGGCCGGTATTGCCTTGCCGGCCATGCTCTACGCGCTGGCAGCCTATGGCCAGTCCGACATGGCGCGCCAGAAAGAGGCCATCAAGATGGTGGCCGATATCTATAACGCCTACGAGCCGAACAAGGCGCCCGACGAGCGCGACAAGAACAACGACGCCGCGCAGTATCTGCTGCTCAACCAGATCGCCTACAACGAAGCGTTGTATCTCTCGGATCGCATCTGGATCGATGCCGAAGGCCATCGCACGCCGCTGGTGGCGCTCGGAAGCTTCCCGGGTGAGGGCGCGGCCAACGAAGAGATCGACGCCGACAGCTATCTCAACTGATCGTACGCTGGACGCGTTTAAAAAAGGCCCGCTATTTAGCGTAATGCCGTTCACTTAAGCG
>DCKU01000026.1 GCA_002320455.1 Salinisphaera sp. UBA1666 | reverse complement strand
TCCCGAAGGGTTGGGCCCAAAATTTGGCCATACGGCGTTGCTCGCCTTGATCGTGGCTCGCCACGACCTGCGGCTCGCGCCTTGCCTGGCCAAATTTTGGGCGCCAACGCGGCGCTCGTACGAAACGGCAACAGCCCCTAGACTAGGACGTCGCAGGTTCGCCCAACACAGGCTGGCATGGCCGCATTCAATATCGACCGATTTGAGCAACGGCTCAGCGAGATGCTGCGTGCCTACGAAACGCTGCAGGCCGAGCACGCCGCGCTACAGGCGGCCCACGCGGCCGAAAAACAGCGCAACGCCGAGGTACGAGACCGGCTGTCACGCGTGATCGAGCGGATACGGGCTCTGGAAATCGAGGCCGACGCCGGCGATCAGAGCACTCGGGCCGATCAATTCTCTTCCAACGGTGACGTATCGTGAGCGCCCCCCATCGACGACCCAGTGCGCTGACCGTTCGGATTCTCGGTCGTGATTATCCGATCGCCTGCCCCGACGAGGAATGTGCAGCGCTGCGTGATTCTGCGGCTTATCTAGATGCCCGGACGAAAGCAATCGCCGCGAGCGGCAAGGCCCTCGACAACGAGCGGATTGCCATCATGGCTGCCCTGAACATCACGCGTGAGCTGCTCGACCTGCAGTCTCGCGGGGCCGGCAACAGCGCCCCGGCCGATGCGGCCCTGACAGACCGTCTGGCCGAGCTCCAAAACCGTATCGAGGCCGCCCTATCGCAAGATGATCAATCCGACGACGATGCGCCAAGTCGTTGAATCACCAAGTGCGATCGCGAAACCGCAATTCGGTTGATTAGAACAGGCTATTTGTAAGCCCCCGGACTCGGGCGTAATATTGAACCGTCGACATTCCTGCGGTGTTCGATGGTCTCCCGGTTCCCCTTGAGCCTAATTACGAAACCCGGGGTGGGAACCGGCGCAGGTGAGTAAGCCCGCCCTCGAGCGGGAAACCTAATGCGTCGTGGAACGCCCCACTTGAGCGCTTGTCTCAAGGATAGTGGACGACTGACGGCACAGGCGGGAATGTCGACCCTTCTTTTCAATCGGTGATGCCATGCACGATATCGCCGACCTGCGCCGTCAGGCCCTGACTGCCCGCCGCGCACTCGGCGCCCGCAATCGTCGGGCCGCCAGCCGGCACGCCGTTCGTCGCGTATCGCGACTGCCCCGCATCCAGCGCGCCGATCGAATCGGTTTGTATTGGCCGCTCGCCAGCGAGGCAGACCCGCTCGGGCTGGCCCGGCTCCTTCCCGCCCATGTCACGTTCTATTTCCCGCGCGTGACCGACCACGGCCTCGCGTTTGTTCCGGTCAGCCGACCGCTATCGCGCGACGGTTGGCAACGAAGCGCGCTTGGGGTCTACGAGCCGCCCGGCCCGGCCGGGCAGCTGGACCGCCTCGATGCATTGATCGTCCCGCTGGCCGGCTTCGACGCGGCCGCCAATCGCATCGGCCTGGGCGGCGGGTTCTACGACCGGACGCTGGCCGGCCTGATCGGGCGGTCTTATCGACGGCCTCATCTTTACGGCTTGGCTTTCGAGGCCCAACGTGTGCCGGCCTTTACGCCGCAGCCCTGGGATATTCCGCTGGACGCGGTCATCAGCGAGCGCGCCGTCTATCGGCGCACGTTAGACTTACCCCTGTAATCGATACCCGACGATAAAATCTATGCGCTACTGGTTGATGAAATCCGAGCCGGACGAGTTCAGCATCACGGACCTGGAAAACCGCGACCAACAGACCGAGGGCTGGGACGGCGTGCGCAACTACCAGGCCCGTAATTTCATGCGCGACGACATGGCCGTCGGCGACAAGGTCTTGTTCTATCACTCGAACACGAAGGTCCCCGGCGTGGTCGGCATCGCCACCGTGTCGCGCGAGGGTTATCCCGACGATACCGCGTTCGACCCGGCGGATCCTCACTACGACCCCAAGTCCGACCCCGACAAACCGCGCTGGTATCGCGTGGACGTGACCTTCGAGCGCCAGCTTGACCGCGTTATCCCGCTGGCTGAAATTAAGGACCAGGCCGAAGCACTCGAGGGCTTGCCGCTGGTGCGAAAAGGCAACCGGCTATCGGTCATGCCGGTCGACGAGGCGCACTACGATTTCATCCTGGGACTCGAGCACGCCGACAACGGCTAGTCAGCCGGGCGCGCGAGCGGCCATGAGTCGATCGAGCTGCTCATTGACCGGCGCAACCGGGATGAGCGCCATTACGCCCTCGTCGTCTTCGATGCGCGTGCCCCACTTCAACGTATCCGGCGTGCGATTGCGATAACGCGCCGCGGCCTGTTCGAAGCGGTCCACGCACCACTCGCGTGAACGATAGGCCCCGCTGCGGCGCGAGTCCGTGGCCGCATGCAAAGATATCGTGGCGATTTCGGTCGCGTTGGCCATATGCGCCGGGCCGGAATCGGGGGTGAGCAACACATCAGATTGCTCGAAGACGGCCAGCAATTGCTTGAGCGTCGTACGCCCCACGAGGCTGGCGATTGGATAAAGTGCTGCCGCTGTGATGGCGCGCGCCATGTCGCGTTCGGCAGCACTCGGCCCGCCAACCAAAACCACCTGCATGGCGTGACGAGTCTGGGCGTGATCGGCGACCGCCGCGTAGCGCGTAGCGCTCCAGTTGCGCTTGGCATGGCTAGAACAGGGGCTGATCAACAACACCGGCCGTCCGGGTTCGCACACGTCGGCTAACAGCGTGCTCGCCGCCGCGCGATCCGCATCGGCAAGCGGCACCCGCCAGTCCATGACCGGCTGAGGCGCGCCAATGGCTGCAGCGAACGCCAGAAAGCCGTCGACGACGTGTCGGCTCGCCACGGGTGCAATCGTCTCGCCGACGAACCAGCGCTGACCGTCGCGCGCGCGGCGTTGATCGAAACCGATACGCCGATCCGCGCGCACCAGACAGGCAATCGCGTTGGCCCGCCAGCTGGCGTGCATGTCGAGCAGCACGTCGAAGCGCCGGCCGCGCAGCCGCCGGGCCAGATCGACAAAAGCGGCTCGCCCGCCCTTCTTGTCGTAAACCACGCATTCCACGCCGGGCAGATCCGTCACCAGCGTGGCCTCGGCCGCGTTGATGACCCACGTAATCTCAACGTCAGGGCGGGCTGCCTGTAGCGTATGCACCACCGGTACGACGTTGGCGCAGTCGCCGAGCGCGGACAGACGCAGTAGACAGACGTGTTTGGGGACCGCCATGAAACAGGCTCAGTCTCAGGCCGAGCCTGATGCCCCGCCGCCTGAGCTCACCGGCGCATCGGCTTCGCGCTCGGACTCGATGAACACCCGTTTCACGTTTTCGCATTCAGCCTTGATCTCGCGATCCATGGCCTCGATGGCTTGCTGGACCTCTTGACCGGACAAGCCGCTGCGAAAACGTACGCTGATGGTCGCCAGAATATAGTCCGGGCCGACGTGCATGGTCAGCACTTCGTTGCACCGCAGCGTATGCGGGTTTTCGGTCACGACGTGACGGATCTGTTTGACCACGTGCGGATTGGCGGCCTCGCCAAGCAGCAGCCCTTTGGTCTCGATGGCCAACCAGATGGCCGTGACCGCCAGAATCACACCGATGAGAATCGAGGCGATGCCGTCGAACATCTGGATACCGGTGATCTGGCCGGCGGCAAGGGCAACGAACGCCACGACCAAGCCCAGCATGGCCGCGCTGTCTTCAAACAGAACCAGAAAAGTGGCCGGGTCCTTGCCGCGACGCACGGCCTCGAACACACCCCAGCGACCGCGCACGCGGTTGAACTCCTTGGCCGCGACGGTCCAGGCGAAGCCCTCGAAGATCATGGCCAAAATGAGCACCGTATAGTTCACCCAAGGGGACTCGATCGGGTGCGGGTGGAGCAGCCGGTTGACGCCCTCGTACAGGGAGATGCCGGAGCCGATGGCGAAGATCAGCACCGCCACCATGAAGCTCCAAAAATAGATTTCCTTGCCGTAGCCGAACGGAAAACGGGCGTCCGGCGGGCGCTTGGCGCGGCGCAGACCGTACAGCAACAAGCCCTGGTTGCCGGTATCCACGGTGGAATGAATGCCTTCGGCCATCATTGCGGCACTACCGGTAAAGGCAGCCGCCGCGAACTTCGTCACGGCGATCAGCAAGTTGCCGACAAGCGCGGCATAAATGACGGTCTTTGATCCACTGGCCATAGGTCAGAATATCCGAGTAGAGAAAATAGAGCGTTGATCAGTCAGAAACAGCGGCCCCGTCGTGGCCGATTGACGGGTCGGCCTCGTGCTCGGCTTCGATAAAGATGCGTTTGACGGTCGGGCAACGCTTCTTGATGCGTCGGTCCAGCTCGGCGATCGCATCCTGGAGCTCGTTACCGGACAATCCGCCCACGAAGCGCAGGCTGATATTGGCCAACACATACTCCGGGCCGATGTGCATCGTCGGAATTTCGTTGATCCGCGCTACCGAATCGTGCGAGGACACTTCGTCACGAATCTCGTCCACGATGTACCGGTTGGCGGCCTCGCCGATAAGAAGCCCTTTGGTCTCGATGGCCAACCAGACCGAGGAAAACGCCAGTATCAGACCGATCCCGATCGACGCGATACCGTCGAAGATCTCGATGCCCGTCAGCTGGACCAGTGCCAGGCCGACCATAGCCAGCAGCAGGCCGGCGATGGCCGCCGTATCCTCGAACAGAATCAGGAACTTGTTCGGGTCCTTGCCTCGTCGCACGGTCTCCAGCACGCCCCAGCTGCCCTTGATACGCCGAAACTCTTTGGCCGCGATGAACCAGCTCGTGCCCTCGAAACAGATCGCCAGGCCCAGCACGATGTAATTGACCAGGGGGTGGTCGATCGGGTGCGGATGCAGAATCTTCTCCACCCCTTCGTAGATCGATATGCCCGCGCCGGCCGTGAACAGCAGCACGGCCACCATGAAGCTCCAGAAATAGATCTCCTTGCCGTAGCCGAAAGGAAACTTCTCATCCGGCGGCTTCTTGGCCCGCTTCATGCCCAGCAGCAACAGCCCCTGGTTACCGGTATCGATCACCGAGTGGATGCCCTCGGCCAGCATGGCCGTGGAGCCGGTGAAGATCGAAGCCACGAATTTGGATACCGCAATGAGGCCGTTGCCGGTCAGTGCGGCCAGAATGACGAATCGGGAATTCGAGTCGGACATGGTTGCGCCCACGCTGGAAACGCCTCGAGCTTACATGAGCGCGTCGCCGGCTTATCGACTTTTCAGAAATCGTTGATAAACGGGGTTGTTGGTTTCCTCGGCGTAGTCGTAGCCGATGGCATCGAGTGCCTCGCGACAGGCCGCCGCGGATTCGCCGGCGGCCTGTACCCCCACCAGCACCAGTCCATGGGCATGACCGTGGTTGCGATAGTGAAACAGCGAGATATTCCAGCGGCTGCCCATGGCCTCGAGAAAACGCAGCAGCGCCCCCGGACGCTCGGGAAACTCGACGCGATAGAGCACCTCAGCGCCCACCCCGGGGGCACGACCGCCGACCATGTGACGCACGTGCAGCTTGGCCATTTCGTTACGCGACATGTCCAGCACGTCATAGCCCGCGTCGTTCAGATCGCTGATCAGCGCGTCCCGCTCCGGGGTGCCGTTGGCCAGTTTGACGCCGCAGAAGACCTGGGCGGTCTCGTCGTCGGCGTAGCGATAGTTGAACTCGGAAATCGAGCGATCGCCCACGATGCGACAGAACTCGAGAAACGCGCCCGGGCGCTCGGGAATCGTGACGGCCAGAAGCGCTTCGCGCTGTTCGCCGAGCTCGGCGCGCTCGGCGATATACGACAGGCGATCGAAATTGACGTTGGCGCCGGACGTCACCGCTACCAAGTGTGCATTCTCTACGCCGGTTTCTGCGGCATATTTCTTCGCCCCGGCGACGGCCAGCGCGCCGGCCGGCTCGGTCAGCGCGCGTGTGTCTTCGTAGATATCGCGGGTGGCCGCGCACAGCTCGTCGATGCTGACCGTCATCATGGCATCGACCGTGTCACGACAGACTCGGAAGGTTTCCTCGCCGACGCGCTTGACGGCCACGCCGTCGGCGAACAGCCCGACCTCGGGCAGCGTGACCCGCTCGTCGGCGGCCAGTGCCGCGCCCATGCTGGCCGCATCTTCAGGCTCCACGCCGATCACGCGGATGTGCGGGGCAACGGCTTTGATATAGGCCGCAATTCCCGACAGCATGCCCCCGCCGCCCACACACACGAAGATGGCATGAACCGGCTCGGCCGCCTGCTCGAGAATTTCTCGGGCGATCGTGCCCTGGCCGGCAATGACCTCTGGATCATCGAAGGGGTGGATATAGACCAGGCCGTCGCGCGCCATCAGTTCGTTGGCATGGGCCGCTGCGTCGTCATAGCCGTCACCGTGGAGGACGACTTCGCCGCCGAAGTTGGCCACGGCACGAACCTTGATGGGCGGCGTGGTGCGCGGCATGACGATCACCGCGCGAATCCCCAGATGTCGGCCCGACAGTGCCACACCCTGCGCGTGGTTGCCGGCGGACGCACAGATCACGCCGCGTGCCTTCTCGGCCTCCGACAGCGAGGCGATTTTATTGTAGGCGCCGCGCAGCTTGAACGAGTGCACCGGCTGCATGTCCTCGCGCTTGAAGGCCACGCGATTGCCCAGCCGGGCAGAAAGCTGCGGGGCCGCCATCAACGGCGTTTGAATCGCCACGTCATAGACCCGGGCCGCCTCGATGCGGGCGCGATAATCCGCCAGGCTGTCGGCGACACCTTGCGCGCAGGGCTGCGGGCCGTCGGCGGCAAGCTGTGTCAGGGACTGTTTCATGGCTCTCTTCGCCTGCGATCCAAACCGCGCATGCTACCGCCAAGCAAGGGCCTCTCGCTATCCGGGCCGGCTCGCCCCGGGTTGTTGCATGACGTATCATTCGCGTCATTCATGAGACTTGTTTTGTCATGAGCACACGCATCGCATTTTTCGGCGGCGGCAACATGGCGGCCAGCCTGATTGCCGGGCTTCGCCAGGCCGGCTGGGCCGGCGCGGATATCGTCGTCGTCGATCGCAACGCCGACAAGCTGGCCGCGCTTCATGCCCGTCACGACGTGGTCACGGCATCCTCGATCGAGGCCGCGGATCTTGACGTCGACGTGGTGATGCTGGCGGTCAAACCCCAGGTTATGGACGAGGCGATCGCCGCCCTGCGTGCCGCGCTCGGCACGCGTCGGCCCTTGGCCATCTCCATCGCGGCCGGTATTCCGCTGTCGGTACTAAATCTCTGGCTGGGCGCGGACATTCCCTGTATCCGCACCATGCCCAATACGCCGTCGCAGCTCGGCGTGGGGGCAACCGGCCTGTATGCCCCGCCCTCGATCTCCCATGAGGCGCGCGACCTGGCCGATCGGATCATGGCCACGGCCGGCATCAACGTCTGGGTCAACGACGAAACCGATATCGATACCATCATCGCGACGTCCGGCAGCGGCCCGGCTTATTATTTCGCGTTCATGGAAGCGATGATCGATGCGGCTACCGACATGGGGCTGCCTCGAGAATCAGCGCAGGAGCTGGTGCTCCAGACCGCTCTGGGCGCCGCACGCATGGCCTGTGAGTCCGGCGACGACCCGGCCACGCTGCGTGCCAAGGTAACCTCCAAAGGCGGCACTACGGCCGAAGCGCTGGCGCAGTTCCAACAGGCCGATCTGGCCGGCATCGTGGCCCGCGCGATGCAGGCCTCGGCCGATCGGGCCGGCGTTATGGCCGGCGAACTCGCCGAGCGCGCGGCCGCCACTCAAACCCAAGGCGACGACCGATAATGGCCAACACCAACAACGCGCTGCTGTTTCTCGTCGATACGGTGTTATCGCTGTATATCCTCGTGCTGCTGCTGCGGGTGATCCTGCAGCTGGTACACGCTGATTTCATGAACCCGGTATCGCAGTTCGTCTGGCAAATCACGCGTATGCCGGTCAACGCGCTGCGCAGTGTGATCCCGCGCTATCGCAACTGGGACGTACCGGCACTCGTGCTGGTTTTCATCCTCTGCTACGCGCTGATCCAGGCGGTGCTGGCGCTGGGCGCGCCGGGCTATGGGCCGCAGCTGGTTCCCGCGGTGGCCTGGGCCATCCTCAAGGCCGCAACCCTGGTCTGTAATCTGTACTTCTTCACGCTGATCATCCAGGCGGTGATGTCCTGGTTCTCGCCGAACCAGTACAGTCCGGCCACGGCCATCCTGTTCACCATCAACGAGCCGCTCCTGCGGCCGGTGCGCCGGGTGATTCCGACGTTTTCCGGAATTGACCTTTCGCCGTTGGTGGTCATCATCGGCCTGCAGCTGGTGTCGCGCCTGCTGCCGCTTCCGGGACTGTTCCGATAGCGATGACAAGCGATCACGAGACCGGCTCGGTCGGGCGCGTCACACCAGAAACGCTCTCGGTCACGACTCCGCTCGCGCTCGACTGTGGCAAGACCCTGCCCGCGTATGACCTGGTTTATGAAACGTACGGCCGGTTAAACGCCGATCGCTCGAACGCGGTGCTGATCTGCCACGCGTTGTCGGGCAACCATCACGCGGCCGGCTGGCACGCCGAGGACGATGCCAAGCCCGGCTGGTGGGACAAGTGCATCGGCCCGGGCAAGATGATCGATACCGATCGTTTCTTCGTGGTCTGTGTCGCCAACCTCGGCGCCTACAACGGGTCCACCGGCCCGGGTAGCATCAACCCGGAGACCGGGCGCCACTATGGCCCGGATTTTCCCGTGCTGACGGTGGCCGACTGGGTCCGATCCCAGGATGTCCTGCGCGAGCATCTGGGCATATCGGTCTGGGTCGCTATTGTGGGCGGCAGTTTGGGGGGGATGCAGGTCATGCAGTGGGCCATCGATTGTCCCGACCGGTTGCGCCATGCCGTGGTCATCGCCAGCGCGCCCAAGCTCTCGGCTCAGAACATCGCTTTCAACGAGATCGCGCGCCAGGCGATCGTCACCGATCCCGAGTTTCACGCCGGGCGTTACTACGAGGCCGGCGTGGTGCCACGCCGCGGCCTGATGCTGGCACGCATGCTGGGCCACATCACCTATCTGTCCGACGAGGCGATGCGCGCCAAGTTCGGGCGGGATCTGCGCGCCGGGCGTATCAACTACGGCTTTGACGTCGAGTTCCAGGTGGAGTCGTATCTGCGCTATCAGGGCGAGTCGTTCGTCACCCGCTTTGATGCCAACACCTATCTGTTGATGACCAAGGCGCTGGATTACTTCGACCCGGCGTATGCTACAGGCGGGAATCTGGCCGACGCGTTCGCGCCGGTCACGGCCCGCTTCATGGTGGTGTCGTTCACCTCGGATTGGCGCTTTGCCCCCGCTCGGTCCAAGGAAATCGTCGATGCCCTGGTAGACGCCGGCAAGGACGTGGCCTACGCCGAGGTGGAGTCGGACCTGGGCCACGATGACTTTTTGCTGACCATGCCGCACTACGTGAAAACGCTGCGCGCCTATCTGGCCCGCGCGGCCGCCGAGGTGGGCGCATGAACACCGCCGACACGCCAACCCGAAACGGCCTGCGCGCCGATCTCGCGCTTATCTCCGAGTGGATCAAACCGGGCACCCGCGTACTCGATCTGGGCTGTGGCAACGGTGCGCTCATGGCTCACCTCAAGGCCACCAAGCAGGTCCGTGGCTACGGGCTGGAAATTGATCCCGACAACGTCATCGCCAGTGTCGCGGCCGGCGTCAACGTGTTGCAGATCGACCTCGACGAAGGGCTCGCCCAGTTCGAGGACAAGAGCTTTGACTATGTCGTGATGAGCTCGGCCATCCAGGAAGTGGCTGCTCCGGATGCGCTCATCGACGACATGTTGCGGATCGGCCACGACTGTATCGTGACGTTTCCCAACTTTGCGCATTGGCGCCTGCGGTTGAAACTGGCGTTGTGGGGCGTCATGCCGGCTTCCCGGGCCCTGCCCAACCGCTGGTACGACACGCCCAACATCCACCTGTGCACCGTGCATGACTTCGAGGGCCTGTGCCGCGAGAAGCACGCCGAAATCGTGCGTCGGCATTTCGTCAACCATGCGCACCGCGCTCAGGCGGCGATGCGACTCATGCCCAACGTGCTGGGCGAAATCGCGCTGTATCAGCTCCGCGACCGACCCTGAGCCGCTCGTGACGGGAATCGCCGGCCAGGGGCCAGGCGGTTATCGATCAGGCCTGTTCGCCCGTGACAGCGAACTTGGCTTTGAGAAACTCGGCGTGTGGCAGGTAGAGCAGAGCAGAGAGCTCGCGTAGCAACGCTTCTTCGTGCGCATCGAGTTCGTTGTCGGCATAGGCCACGCGCCAGAGCATCTCCAGCACTTCACGTTTTTCACGCTCGTCTAACCCCTCGTTGAGGGTCTTAAGATACTCGTAGAGCGAGACTGCCGATTCGGCCTCGGGCGCAGCGGCGGCAATCAACTCTTCAACCTCGCCGCCCTCCAAGCCGAAATGGGTCGACAGCTGACGACGAATCTCTTCGTATTCGGCCGGGTCGTGATTGTTGTCGGCGTGTGCCATTTCCAGCATCAGGACAGCGGCAGCGATGCGCTGTGCCCGCTCCGGATCGCGCGCCGCACCGGCGGCGGGCTGAATCGCGTCTTTCAGGCGGTCGAATAATCCCATAACGGTCTCGCTTGCAGCAGGGCTTGTCGCTTTACGCGGCCCAGAAATCCTGTAGATGCGATCGCAGCTCGGTCAGCCGACCGTGCAAGAAGTGCCCGGCGCCCTCCAGCACCACCATCTGCGGTGGCTCGGCCAACTCGCGACAGGTCTTGAGCGCCTTCTCGATATCGATGACCTCGTCGTCGTCGCTGTAGACCGCCAGCCACGGGCAGTCCGGGCGCGGCGGCTGGTGCTCGAAGTAGCCGGTCGGCAGACCGATCGTCGCAAGGCTTGGCGCGCCGTCGGCGTGGGCCACGCGCAGAGCCGCCGCCGAGCCGAAAGAAAAGCCGGCCAGCCCGGCCAGCGCGAGATCGGAATGCTGGCTCGCCCAGTCTCGAACGGCCCGCAGATCGTCTTGTTCCCCCCGGCCGTCGTCGAACGCGCCTTCGCTCTCGCCCGTGCCGCGGAAGTTGAACCGGATACTGGCCAGCCCGGCTTCGCGGGCAGCGCGCGCGGTCATGTACACCACTTTATTGTCTTTGGTCCCGCCTTGTTGCGGGTGCGGGTGACATACCACGACGAAGCCACGGGCCGGCGCTTTGGGCAGCTCTATGTCGACCTCCAGGCGCCCCGCCGGCCCGTCGATAAAACCACTGGCGCGCGATGTATCCGCCCCTGGCCAGTTCAGATTGCTCATGGAGATTTCTCGTCGCTATGGGAAGTGGACGGCGTCGGCGCGTCGGCCGGTGCATCCGGCAGGCGAGCCGGATCGGCGTCGTCCACGCGGCGAGCGCTGGCTGCCTCAACGCGCCCGGCGCGGGCACGACGTCGATCGTCGTCGGTACGACGCGGCGCGTAATAGATGATCGTATCGCCGACTTCTGGGCGCCCCGTGCCGCCCGCCGGCGACAACAGGAGCGTCTTGTCGTCGTGCAGCACCGCGATCGGGATCGCATCGGGTGAACGATCGCGCTTGAGCTCTTCGAAGCCGTAGTTTTCGGTCAGCTTGGTCTTATAGAACTGCCAACCTTGGTGATGCCGACGCCAGAGCTCTTCGTACTGCGCGTGATTACTGAACGCGGGCCGCCCGCGCAGCGGACGTGCCACCACCTTGGCGTCGTTGTTCTCGTCGGCCGCATACATGGGCAGCTGGAAGACCCGATCGTGCTCCAGGCTGTTGGTGAAATGCGAACACACGAGTGCGTTATAGGCATCGTTGCTGGTGGCCGCGATCATGCACGCGATTTCGTTCAACTCCAGCGACTGCTGCACGGTCTCGGAGAGCACTTCGCCGTAGAGCACCCGCACCCCGGCCAGCCGTGCGGTGCGCAACCGGTGCCAGGACGAATCCACCAGCAACACCTGTACATGCAGCTCGTTGGCCAGCGCGCGGGCCAGCTCAGTTGTCCACGGAGACGCGCCGACGATCAGCACCCCGTTGGGCTCGGCCGACAGGCGCAGCCAGCGCGACAGCCGGCCCAGAGAAAAGCCGTGCAGCACGACGGTCGAAAACACCACGGCAAAGATCAACGGCAAGAGCTGCTGGGCGCCCGTATACCCGGCCTCGATCAGCGTCGGCGCGAACACACCGGCCACGGCCGCGGCCACGATGCCGCGAGGCGCGATCCAGCCCACCAGCAGCCGGTCGCGCCAGTTCATGTCAGTGAACATCGTGGCCAGAAACACCGCTGCCGGCCGGGCCACAAACAACACCACCGCCACGAGTGCCGCCGCGTGCCAGTCCAGATGCCGCAGCACCTGCGGGTCCAGATCGGCGGTGAGCACGATGAATACGATCGAAACCAGCAGCACCGTGACGTATTCCTTGAAACGCCGTAGCTCGGCCATGCCGGCGATCGACATATTGCCCATCACCATGCCCATGACCGTGACCGCCAGCAGCCCGGCCTCGGGAAAGACCTCGCTGGCCGCACCGTAGATCACCAGCACGAAGGCCACCGTCAGCGGCGCTTTCAGATATTCAGGCACCCAGGTGTGATTGAACGCCCAGCCGAGCGCGAGTGCGACGCCGCCGCCCAGGACCAGCGAGATGATCACCGCTAGCCCCAGATCCAAAAACACACCGGCGCCAGCCGCCCCCGGCCCGCCGGAGAGCACGAAATACTGAAAGACCAGAACCGCCAGCAGCGCCCCGATCGGATCGTTGATGATGCCTTCCCACTTGAGATAGCTGGCCGTGCGGCGGTTCAGCCCGGCCTGGCGCAGCATGGGAATGATCACCGTAGGCCCGGTAACCACGAGAATAGCGCCAAAGAGCATCGATACCGGCAGGCTCAGCGCGCCGACGAAATAAGCCGCCGTGGAATACAACGCCCACGAAAGCGCCGAGCCCACGGTTACCAGACGCCGTACGCCGGCGGCCGCCTCTTTGAATTCGTGCAGGCGCAGGCTCAAGCCGCCCTCGAACAAGATGACGGCCACCGCCAGGCCGACCATCGGCGAAAGCACCGCGCCAATATCCTGGCTGGGATGGATCACGCCGAACACCGGGCCGGCCAATACGCCGGAGACCAGGAACAGAACGATGGCCGGTATGCCCACCAGCCAAGCGATCCACTGCGAAAACACGCCAAGCGCCAGAATCGCGATCAGCAATAACGAAAGTTCATGTCCCATCGATCGATCGTCACCGGGCCGGCGCGCTATGCGCGCTTACCGGCCGCTTGTTACAGGGAATCCCAGCTTCCGCCGCGGCGCCGACGCCGCAGCATGGGGGCGACCAAGCCGATGAGAATACCGCCGAACGCAATCAACGCGCCGATCTTCATGCCTTCGCGGCGTGACCGAAGCGCTTCGTTTTGATGCTTGAGACGGTCCACATTGGCCTTCAGGCGGATGATCTGTTCGCGATACTGCTCGTTTTCGTTGCTGATACGGATTGCGTCGGCCGAGGTCTCGCGGATGTTCTGCAGCTCGGACTTGAGCGACTTATTCTCGGTCACCAGGTTGCGCTTGAGCTCGCCCAGCTCGCTGGAGCCGTCCAGCGCCTCGGACAGCTCTTGCTTGAGCTCGGCGTTCTGGTTGGTCAGCGACGCCGACTGTTGCTGCAGGTCGCTGAGCTGGGTGCTGGCCGCCGGCGACTCGGACAGAAACCGCGTCAACACAAACCCGGTCTGGCCGCTGGCCGTGCGCACACGCGTCCAGCCGTTGGACTCACCCAGTGTTTCGACCTGATCGCCCGCGGTCAGCAACCGCTGGATCTTGTACTGAGTGCCGGCGCCGGAGCGCATGTTGATCGACAGCTCGTCGCTGACGTACTGCGTGGCGGCGCTGGCCACCAGCGGACAGACCATGCCCAATACCAGCAGACCGCCGAGCCAACCCGGCGTGAACGATTCGCGTGTCCTCATCGAGGCCCTCTTGGCAAACGATGCCCACCGGGCCAGTGCCGGTCGGCTCAATACGAGGCGAAGTGTAGCAAAGCGATTCCGGCCTCTCGTGAAAATCGCCGGATCGCCGCGGCGCGCCGGTTTGGCATCGTGCCGCGGGCCACAAGGCTTTAAAATTCAGCGACTATCTTGCACCGACGCTATACCATGCCCCTGATCGATATAGGCGCCAACCTGGCCCATGACGGGTTCGACGACGATCGCGACGCGCTCATGCAGCGCGCCGAGGCCGCGGGCGTTCACCACTGTGTGGTCACCGGTAGTGACTACGCCAGCAACGCGCGGGCTGCCGCGCTGGCCGCCGCTGACGCCCGTCTGTCGGCAACGGCCGGCCTGCATCCCCATCACGCCAGCGATTGGGACGATACGTTGTCTGAGCAGATCACGACCGCCGCGCAAGCCGGCCGGATCGTGGCGGTCGGCGAAGCCGGACTCGACTATTTCCGTGATGTAAGCCCGCGCGCCGACCAGCACACCGCGTTTGTCGCCCAGCTACAGATCGCTGCCGATACGGGTTTGCCCGTCTTTCTTCATCAGCGTGAGTCGCACGCCGATTTCCGGGCAATTCTGGCCGAGCACCGCGATACGCTCGGCGACGTGGTCGTGCATTGTTTTACCGACAACGAGACCGCACTGGCCGACTATCTGGCGCTGGACTGTCATATCGGCATCACCGGTTGGGTCTGTGACGAACGTCGTGGGGCCGATCTCTACGCGATCGTGCGTGATATTCCCGATGATCGGCTGATGATCGAGACCGACTGTCCCTATCTGCTGCCGCGTACGATTCGTCCCAAACCCAAAAGCCGTCGCAACGAGCCGGCCTATCTGCCGTGGGTGGCCGAGACGGTGGCCACGGCGCGCGACCAGAGTGTGGCTCATATCGAGGCTATCACCACCACCAACGCGCAACGCTTTTTCGGCCTGCACACCGCCGGCTGATCACGAGGCGGTGCTAAGCGTGGTCACGGGCTGACCAAGTGAGTATGCTTGATCAAAGTCCTATCAATCGCTTTTCAGGAGACCCGATATGAGCCAGAACGACACCGACGCCATCAAGCGCGACATGGAAGCCCTGCGCAAGGATCTGCGCGAACTGGCCGAAGGCTTTCGCAAGAGCGGCGAAAACCAGGCTCGAAAGGCCGGCGAACACGCCCAGAACACCTACGAAGCCTATGCCAAGGAAGCGCGCAAGCGTGGCAAGGAAGTCAGCGCCGAGATCGAGGCGCGTCCGTTCACCAGCGTGATCGCGGCCTTCGTCATCGGCCTGATTCTTGGCAAGATCGTTCGCTAACACGGCCGGGGCACTGCGTTGAGCATCAAAGGCCGCATCACACGCGTCGTCTCGCTGCACTACGTGCTGTGGTTTCTCATGTTCATGGCGCTGGTTGCCATGACGTTCATGGCCTGGGGCGGCTATCTGGTTCTGGCACAGCACGTCTCACAAGCCGCGGCAGCGTTTATTACCGGCGGTTGCGTGATCGGCGCGATGGGGGTCGTGGTGTTTCTGGCTTGGCTGTTTCTGCGGCCCAAGAATCCCCCGGTGCGCCACCTCACTCCAGACGAGAATCCGGAACGTCACATCAGCCAGCCGGAGGCGTTCATCGAGCAACAGCTGCGGCCCTACGTGGGCGAGCGCACCACTCGCTGGGTCCAGCGTAATCCCGGCCTTTTGACCGTGGGTGCGCTCTCGGCCGGGATCGTTCTGGCGGCCTCGCCCCGGCTGCGCAGCACGCTGACTACAGTGGCCAAGCCGATTCTCATCCGCAAAGGACTGTCTGCGCTCACCGGCGACGACTAAACGCCGTCGGTGTCAGCAAGCCCATGAAGGCCGTCGGACCGACCGACGGCTTTTTTTTGTCCGCTTGGCGGCCGTCTCGTTATCGCCTCGTCCAGGCAGCGCGACGGTCGGTCGGCATCGGCACTGTCCACCATAGTTGAATAGAACCGATCGTTCGTACGGTTTCAAGATCGAAAGTTCTTGGTACAGGCATTTCGAGCCTCGCCGCTTTTCGTTTTGACCGCCAACCGGGGACGACACTGTGAAAAAATCTCTATTTCTTCTGGCCGGCCTGGTGCTCGTCAGCACCGGCGTACATGCCAAAGACGACGCGAAGATGCAGGTTGAGACCGATGCCGCGACCGGCGCCGTCGTCGAACCTTCGGACAAACATCCCGGCCAGGGCGAGATACATCGCTCGCCTAAGGCGCGGGCCCATGTACCGGGCGTGAAGTCGGCCGCCGATCCCGAGCCCAATCTGCGCCAGGGCCCGCTCGGCGGCACCATGGTCGAAACGCCGGACTACATGCGTCCGCAGGAAACCATGCACCTGCCCGATCACACAGAGGCCGAGGTGCATGATCATGAATAACCTTATCTACCGCGTAACGGCGGCCGTGGTGCTGCCGGTATGTAGCCTGTCGGCCAGCCATGCCCTGCCGATCAACGTCATCAATGCCGATCCCGCCGGCGTCGGCCTGAACGATCCCACCGTTGTCCGACCAGTCGGCGGCAACGATGCAACCACGCTAGGGGCCCAGCGCTTCGCGGTGATCGAGGCCGCGGCTGATCTGCTCGGCGAGCAACTGGATGGCCCGGTTCCCGTGGTCGTCAAGGTACGCTCGAGCGCGAACCTGGCCTGCAACAACACAAGCGCCGTGCTGGCCAACGGCGGGTCGACCTATGTCTTTCGTAACTTTCCGGGCGCGGCGATCCGGGACACGTTCTACCCGGTGGGGCTGGCCAATCAGATGGCCGGTTTCGATCTCATTCCGGCCGATAACGCTGCCGGCAACGACCCCAGCGATATCACCATCACCCTCAACCGCCGGCTAGGCCAGGACGGATGTCTATCGCGCTCGTCGGTTTACTATGGCCTTGATGACGCGCCGCCGCCGGCTGCGATTAATCTACTGGGCGTCGCGACACATGAACTGATTCACGGGTTCGGCTTCAGCTCTGGCATGAACCCCAGCAACGGCGACTTCTCGATCGGCGCGCCCAGCGTGTATGACCGGCTGATACGCGTGAATCGCAACACCTATTCTAGTGATCGCTTCGCCGCACTCACCTCGGCCGAGCGTCTGGCTGTTGCAACCGACGGGGCCAACGATGCGTTGTTTCTCGGGGGCCAGAATGCGGTTCGCGGCAAGACCGAGCTGCTGATCAATCGCGGCGAAAGCTCGGCCGGGCCTGGTCTTTACACGCCCGAGCAAATCGAGCGCGGCAGCTCCGTTAGCCACTGGAGCACATCGCTGGTGCCCAATCAGCTCATGGAGCCCACGGCCACTTTCGACCAGCGCCCGACCGAGCAACTGGGCCTCGCCACCTGCGCTCTGGCGGATCTCGGCTGGACGCTGGCCGGCGACGCAAGGTGCCCGGATGGCCGCAACGATAACGCGCTCACGTTTAGCCAGCGCTATATTGACTTCGGCACCATCCGACCGGGCCGTTTTACCACTCGCAGCCTGCAGGTTTATTCGACATCAGGTGATCCCGTCCGGATCACCGATATCAGGGCAGCCGGTGGGAACTACGCGGTGAGCCAGTCCGACTGTATCGGCACCGTCCGACTTCGCGCGCCTTGCAGCGCGCGCGTAAGTTTCAACGCCGCCGACCCGGGCATATACAAAAGCACGCTGACCGTGACTTATGAAAACGGCCAGCGCCTCTCTACCCGACTCATAGGCCAGAAAGCCGACGCCGATGGCAACGTTCCCGAGCGGACCGTAGTCGCATCCAGCGACGGTTAGTCTGGTTAAACCAAACCCAACGCCCCACCCGAGCGCCCGTCGGCCGACGAGCGCTCGACTCGTCTTTTCAATCAGCCGTCGGGCTGGTCGGTCACGGCGCCGAATGCCGCGCTGCCGACGAGCCGAGCGTACTTGGCCAGCACGCCGCGCGTGGCTCGCGGCGGGCGGGCCTGCCATGCGGCCTTGCGGCGCGCGAACTCGGCATCATCCACGTGGAGATGTAGCTTGCGCTCATGGGCGTCGATGGTGATGGTATCGCCGGCTTCTACGAGCGCGATACCGCCGCCCACTGCCGCCTCCGGGGCCACGTGGCCAACAACCATGCCATAGGTGCCCCCAGAAAAACGCCCGTCGGTGATCAGGCCCACCTTTTCGCCTAGGCCGCGGCCGATCAGGGCTGACGTGGGCGAGAGCATTTCACGCATGCCCGGCCCGCCTTTGGGCCCTTCATAACGGATGACGACCACATCACCGGCCACGATGGACTCATCAAGAATGGCCGCCATAGCTTCTTCTTCGGAATCGAACACACGAGCCGGGCCGGTGATCGCGGGATTTTTAAGCCCCGTGATCTTGGCCACCGCGCCCTCTTCGGCCAGATTGCCCTTGAGGATCGCCAGGTGGCCCGACTTATACAGCGCCTCTTCCATGGGAAGAATGACTTTCTGATACGTCGGCGGCTGGTCGGGTACGTCGACGAGGGTCTCGGCGAGCGTCTGGCCGGTGATGGTCAGCGTGTCGCCGTGCAAAAGGCCCGCGTTCAAGAGCATCTTCATGACCTGGGGAATACCGCCGGCGCCGTGAAGCTGGGTCACCACGAAACGCCCGGAGGGCTTCAAGTCACAGAAGACCGGCACCTCGGCACGAATACGTTCGAAATCATCTAGCGTAAGATCCACTTCGGCAGCCTGGGCAATGCCCAACAAGTGCAGCACCGCATTGGTGGAACCGCCCACCGCCATCATCAGCGTAATGGCGTTTTCAAACGCTTTCTTGGTCAGCAGATCACGCGGGCGAATATCTTTTTCGATCGCCTGGATCAGTACGCGGGCCGATTCGGCCGCGCTTTCGCCCTTCTCATCGTCCTCGGCGGCCATGGTCGAGGAGTACGGCAGGCTCATGCCCATGGCCTCGAAGGCCGAGGACATGGAGTTGGCGGTATACATGCCCCCGCAGGACCCCGCACCCGGGCAGGCGTTGCATTCCACGGCGTGCAGCCGCTTTTCGTCGATCTGGCCGGCGGCGTACTGGCCCACGGCCTCGAAGGCCGAGACCAGGTTCAGATCCTCACCGTCCAGATGGCCGGGCTTGATGGTGCCGCCATAGACGAAGATGGCCGGCACGTTCATACGCGCAATGCCAATCATGGCGCCGGGCATGTTCTTGTCGCAGCCGCCGATGGCCATGACGCCGTCCATGGATTCGCCTTGCACGGCGACTTCGACCGAGTCGGCAATCACCTCGCGCGAAACCAGCGAGTATTTCATCCCCGGCGTGCCCATCGAGATGCCGTCGGAAACCGTCACGGTGCCGAACATCTGCGATTTAGCGCCGCCGTCTTCCAGCGCGGCCTCGGCCTGAAACGCCAGCTTGTTCAGGCCCATGTTGCAGGGCGTGATAGTGGAATACCCGTTGGCGATGCCGACGATGGGCTTGTGGAAGTCTTCGTCGGTATAGCCCATGGCACGCAGCATGGCGCGGTTGGGCGCGCGCGAGGTGCCCTGGGTCACAACCTGGCTACGGCGCGGTTTGGGGGTCGTGGAATGCTCGTCGCTGGCCATGGCGGTTCCGGCTGGCAGGGAAACAGCGCCGCATTATGCCGCGGCGGCGTTCGCCATACAAAAGCACGGGCGCCGCGCATCGGGTACGAGTACAAAAAAAGCGGCGCCCACACGGACGCCGCTCTTATGTCTCGTATTAAAGACGTAGCCGGTTATTTCGGCTGCTTGGTCATGCGCAGATACGGCGTCAGCTCGTTCCAGCCCTCGGGGAACAGTTCCTTGGCCTGCTCGTCAGAGAGCGCCGGGCTGATGATGACGTCATCGCCCGCCTGCCAGTCGGCCGGGGTGGTGACCTTGTGGTTATCGGTCAGCTGCAGCGAATCGATGACGCGCAGAATCTCGTTGAAGTTACGACCCGCGCTTTTCGGGTAGGTCAACGTCATGCGGATCTTCTTGCTCGGGTCGATCACGAAGACGCTACGTACCGTCGAGGTATCCCCCTGGTTGGGGTGGATCATGTCGTAGAGCTCAGACACCGTGCGGTCGGTGTCGCCGATCAGGGGCAGATTAAGGCCTACACCCTGCGTGGCCTCGATGTCCTTGGCCCATTTCTTGTGGTCTTCGACCGAGTCCACGGACACGACGATAGCCTTGGCGTTACGCTTGGCAAACTCATCCTTCAGGCGCGCCGTGGCGCCGATTTCGGTAGTACACACCGGGGTGAAGTCCGCCGGATGGCTCATCAGCACGCCCCAGCCGTCGCCGAGCCATTCGTGAAAATCGATGTTGCCTTCGGTGGTGTCCGCGGTGAAGTTCGGCGCGGTATCGCCCAGTCTCAAACCCATTGCTGATCTCCTTGCCTGCAAATATTGGCGAGTATAACAACGCCGCGAGCGGCCCCAACGGACCGTTCGTGTCTTGTCATAGCGCTTTTTCTTATATGGTCGGGGCGTTGTACTTGTTCAAGACGACACGATGAACGATTCCGCTTTCACCCCGTGTGTGGTGTATATAACCGCCCCCGACGAGGCTACTGCCACGCGGCTGGCCGACCGGCTCGTCGAACAGGGCCTGGCCGCCTGGGTGAACATTGTCACGACCGTGACCTCTGTCTATCGCTGGCAGGGCCGCATCGAGCGTGACAACGAGCAGCTGCTTATCGCCAAAACACAGCATGCGCGTGTCGCGGCTATCAACGCCTGTTTAGCCGAGGCACATCCGGATGACGTGCCAGAGTGCATCGCTGTCGATATCACCGACGGCAGCCCGGCGTATCTGGATTGGTTGGCCGCCGAGACCCGCCCCGCGTGAACGACGCATCGCCAGACCGCTCAGCGCGATTCACGGGGCTTGTCGTTGGCCTGCTGCTTTGCCTGTGTGCGCTCTCGGCCAGCGCTCAGTCGACGGATTTGCTGCCGGTCGACCAGGCGTTCCAGCCCCAGGCCCAGCGGCTCGACGCCTCCACGATCCAGGTGCGATGGCAGATCGCCGACGGTTATTACTTGTATCGCCACGCCTTCGACTTCTCGCTGGCGGGTGCCGGTGATGCGCGCATCGCGTCTGCGGATATACCCACCGGCGAAAAACACGAGGACGAATATTTCGGCCCGGTCGAAACCTATCGAGACCAGGTGGCCGTGCGTTTGCATGTCGATGGCAACGCCGACGGCGCCGAGCGGGTAAAAGTGGCTTATCAGGGCTGTGCCGACGCCGGGCTCTGTTACCCACCACAGACGAAGACTCTGAACGTATCGGCAGCGTCTTCTGATTCCGGCGCAGCCGATCCCGGCCCGCCCGAACCGAACTGGACAGCTGCGCAAGCCACCAACACGCCCGCGAGCGTCGACACGCCGGCCGGCACGACCGGCCGCCTGGCCACGCGGCTGGCCGATGCGCCCGGCCTCGCGACTCTGGCGCTATTCGCGCTGCTAGGCCTCGGCCTGTCGCTGACGCCCTGTATTCTTCCCATGATTCCGATTGTGGCCGGGCTGATCGGCAGCCGCGAGGTCTCACGCGGCCGCGCAGCGGCTCTGGCCCTGTCGTATGTATTGGCCATGGCACTGGCCTACGCGGTGTTCGGCGTCGTGGCCGGTGCGTTTGGCGCCAATATCCAGGCGGGCCTCCAGCGCCCGTGGGTCTTGTGGCCTTTCGCTGGACTGTTCGTACTGCTGGGCACGGCCAGTTTTGGCTGGTTCGATGTCCAGATTCCCGGCGCCTGGCAGACCCGGCTGGCACGGCTGGGCCAGGGGCAGCGCGGTTTGCTGGGGGGTGGCGTGCTGGGGTTTGCGGCAGCGCTGATCGCCGGCCCCTGCCTGGCCCCGCCGCTGGCCGGCGCTTTGCTTTATATCTCGACCAGTGGCGATCTCTGGCTAGGCGGCGCCGCTCTGTTCTGCTTGGGCCTGGGCATGGGCCTGCCCCTGATCGCCCTGGCCGTTTTCGGAGCCACCGTGCTGCCCCGAGCCGGTCGCTGGATGCACGACGTGCGCGTGTTCTTCGGCGTGATGTTGATCGCCGTGGGGCTGTGGCTGGCGTTACGTCTGGTCGAGCCTCCGATCGCGCTGGCGGCCTGGGGCCTGTTGGCCCTGGTGTATGGCTGTTATCTCAGCACCCAGCCCCACGACAGCATCGCCGGTGCAACGATGCGGCGCGTCGCCTCTGCTGTGCTATTGGGCTACGCCGCACTTGCCGGCCTCGGACTGGCAGTCGGCCAGGGCCGGCCGACCCAGCCGCTGGACGGCCTTCGCGCAGCCACCGGTTCAAACGCTTCGCCGGCCGCGGCGCGGACCGCGTTCATACACGTGACCGATGGCCCCGGGCTGTCGCGGGCCTTGGCCGAGGCGAAGGCCGCGCACCGCCCGGCCATCGTGGATGTCTATGCCGACTGGTGCGTGGAGTGCGTACAGATGAAAAACGGTCTCTTCCAGCGCGACGCGGTGAGCCGGGCGCTTGCGGGGGTTACAGCGATCGAGCTCGATATCACCGCCTACAACACGCGCCAGCGACATCTTTTGAAGACGTTGGACGTATTCGGCCCGCCGACGCTGCTGTTTTTTGATCGCAACGGGCAGGCACGAGACGGGCTCCGGGCCGTCGGCGCGCTCGACCAGCGCGAGCTGCTCGCGAGGCTGGCCAAGCTCGATGCGTCTTGAGTTGTCGCGAACACACGCGACATTGCGGCGATCGCGCCGGCGCGTCCCTACCAAGGCAACATTGCGGCAATATCGGCGGTTTTGCCGGCTTTGCACCGACGACATGCAGCCATCGCGCCGCGTCTTGATGCAATCTTAACGCAAACAGCCCGTCGATCATCGGCGAATTATCGTCAATACGGCAGCGAACGGTCACGAAAGTCGATACAGGAGCTGTTGTGCCGCCAACCGGCTTGGGGCAAACTTGGCCGCACGCCGTCACGGCACCGAGCATCATTTGATCCGGCGGGTGACTCACACCGCCGAACAAGCCCAAAACGAGCCGCGCGCGACAGGAGCTGCCAAGCGATATGGACATTCGCAAACTCAAGAAGTTGATCGAGCTGGTTGAGGATTCGGGGATCGCCGAACTCGAAATCACCGAAGGCGAGGAATCGGTTCGTATCGGGCGCTATCCCCCGGCCGGCAGCCAGCCGGCCGCCGCGCCGATGGCCTACCAGATGCCCCAGCAGGCGCCCGCCCCCGTACCCGCTGCAGATACTGCAGCCGGCGGCAGCGATGCGAGCGCCGGCGCGCCGGCCGACGATCCGGCCGAATCCGGGCACGTTGTGCGCTCGCCCATGGTGGGCACCTTCTATCGCGCCCCGGCCCCGGATGCCAAGGCGTTCGTCGAGGTCGGCGACACCGTGGGTGCCAGCGACACGCTGTGCATCATCGAGGCAATGAAGATGCTCAACCAGATCGAGGCCGAAGTCTCGGGTGAGATCGTCAAGATTCTGGTCGACAACGGCCAGCCGGTCGAATACGACCAGCCGCTGTTCGTGGTGAAGTAATGCTGGACAAGGTACTCATTGCCAATCGCGGCGAAATCGCGCTGCGTATCCTGCGCGCCTGTCGCCAGCTGGATATTCCGGTGGTGGCCGCCTACTCGTCGGCCGATCGTGACCAAAAGCACGTATTGCTGGCTGAGGAAGCCGTGTGTATCGGCCCGCCGAATGCCACGGCCAGCTATCTGAACATGGCATCGCTGATGTCCACGGCCGAGGTCGCCGGCGCCACCGCTATTCATCCCGGCTACGGGTTTCTGTCCGAAAACGCCGATTTCGCCGAAAGCGTGGAGCAGTCGGGTTTCATCTTCATCGGCCCCCGGGCCGAGACCATTCGCTTGATGGGCGACAAGACCTCGGCCATCCAGGAAATGATGGCTGCCGGCGTGCCCTGCGTGCCCGGCTCCGGTAAGCCGTTGACCGCCGACGACGCCGAGAACCGCCAGATCGCCGATCGCATTGGTTATCCGGTGATCATCAAGGCGTCGGGCGGCGGCGGCGGCCGCGGCATGCACGTAGTCTACGACGCCGAAAATCTGGCCGGGGCCGTGGATCTGGCGCGTCGTGAAGCTTCGAGCTTTTTCGGCAACTCGTCGGTCTACATGGAGAAATACCTCGAGCTGCCGCGGCATATCGAGATCCAGGTGCTGGCCGACGAACACGGCAACGCGATTCACCTGGGTGAGCGCGACTGCTCGCCGCAGCGTCGTCACCAGAAGGTGGTCGAGGAGTCGCCCGCGCCGGGCATCACACAAGAGCAGCGCGACGAGATCGGCGCTCTGTGCGTGGCTGCCTGCAAGCGCATGGGCTATCGCGGCGCCGGCACGTTCGAGTTCCTGTACGAGAATGGCGAGTTTCATTTCATCGAAATGAATACGCGAATTCAGGTCGAGCACCCGGTCACGGAAATGGTCACCGGCGTGGACTTGGTGGCCGAACAGCTGCGTATCGCCGCCGGCCAGCCGCTGCGCTATACGCAGGACGACATCATCCTGCGCGGCCACGCTATCGAATGCCGTGTCAACGCCGAGCATCCCGAGACGTTTGCGCCCTCGCCCGGCAAGATCGAGCAGTATCACGCCCCGGGCGGGCCCGGCATCCGCATGGACAGCCATATGTACGCCGGCTATTCCGTGCCGCCGCACTACGACTCGCTGATCGGCAAGCTGCTGGCCCACGGCGACACCCGCGACGCCGCCCGTGCCCGCATGGACATGGCGCTGTCGGAGATGGTGGTCGAAGGCATCCATACTAATCTGGCGCTGCACCAGTGGATCATCAACGATCCGGACTTCGCCAAGGGCGGCACTTCGATCCACTGGCTGGAAAAGAAGATTCGCGAGCGGCTGGGTTGAGCAGCGCGCGATGAGCATTTCCTGGCTACAGATCACAGCCACCACCCACCGCACGGCGATCGCCGAGGCGATCTTCGAGCAGTTCGGCGCCGAGGCCATCACTGAGCTCGACGAATCCAGCGAGCTCACGGTGGAGATGACGCCCAACAGCACCCCGGCGTTCGAGCGCGCCCGGGTGCTGGGCCTGTTCACCCAAGGCACGCTGGCCGAGCCGATCGTCGAAGCGCTGGAAGAGACGCTAGGCAGCGATGTCACCGTCGAAACCCAGACGCTTGCCAACGAAGACTGGGCCAGCCGATGGCTGGCCGAGCATCCGCCGATCCGTTTCGGGAAGCGATTGTGGGTGGCCCCGCATAACGCGCCAGTCGAGGCCGAAGCCGATGCCATCGTCATGCGCCTGGACCCGGGCCTGGCGTTTGGCACCGGTACCCACCCCACCACGCGGCTGTGCCTGGCCTGGCTAGCCGAGGCCGATCTGACCGACAAGCGTGTGGTCGATTACGGCTGTGGCTCCGGTATTCTGGCGATCGCCGCCGTACTACTCGGTGCGCGTGAAGTCGTCGCCGTGGATATCGACGCACAAGCCCTTCAGGCCACACGAGAAAACGCCGCGCATAACGGCGTAGCCGATCGGATCCGCACCCCGGCGATGTCCGATATCACCGGCGGGCCGTTCGATATTGTGCTCGCCAATATCCTGGCTAACCCGCTCATCGAACTCGCCCCCACGCTCACCGACCTGGCCCGGGCCGACGGCGCGCTGGTCATGGCCGGTCTTTTGACCCGTCAGATCGACGAGGTGCGCGTAGCCTACGAGGGCGCGTTTTCTTTCGATCCACCCGAGATCGAGGACGATTGGGCCCGGCTCGCCGCGCGACGACATAACGGCTGATTCCGGCTTTCGTCGTCTTTTTCTTACCCCGGTAAGCCGTTATAGTTGCGCGCTTGCCCCACTCCCCCGACGGTCTTTCGGATGCGTGCAGACGACGCCGACGACAACGCCCAGCCGCTCAGTCATTACGTCGGGGCGAGCTTGGACCGATATTTCGAGTCCCTAAACGGCAGCGCGCCCCCCAACGACCTGTATCGGATGATTCTCGAACAGGTCGAGCGCCCGCTCTTCGAGCGCGTTCTGGCCTACAACGGCGGCAACCAGTCGCGCACGGCGGCCATGCTGGGTATCAACCGCGGCACGCTGCGCAAGAAACTGCGCGCCTACAATCTCGATCAGTAACTGTTTTCCGACGCGCCTACCCGACGTGTCGTCCAGCCGGATTTATCTTGTCCATGAGCCAGCCCACCGCCCCGATACGTCGCGCCCTGATCAGCGTTTCCGACAAGCAAGGCGTGGCCGCCTTCGCCAAGCGCCTGGCCGAAGACCACGGCGTGACGATTCTATCGACCGGCGGCACGGCGCGTGCCCTGCGTGAAGCCGGCGTGGCCGTCACCGACGTCTCCGAGCACACCGGGGCCCCGGAAATCATGGACGGCCGCGTCAAGACGCTACATCCCAAGATTCACGGCGGCATTCTGGGCCGGCGCGGCACCGACGACACGGTCATGGCCGACAACGACATAGCACCCATCGATCTGGTCGTGGTCAATCTCTATCCTTTCGAGCAGACTATCGCCAAGCCCGAGACCGACCACGCCACCGCAGTCGAGACCATCGATATCGGCGGCCCGGCCATGCTGCGGGCGGCGGCCAAGAATCATGCGTATGTCACGCTGGTGGTCGACGGCGCGGACTATCAGGACGTTCTCGATGATCTGGCCGCCCACGGCGGCACCCGCGAGGCCACCCGGCGTCGACTGGCAGCCAAGGGCTTTGCCCACACAGCCGGCTATGACAGCGCGATCGCCAACTATCTAAGCCGTGAGACCAGCGACACGGCAGACGACACATTGCCGGCCCGCTTCGCCCCGGCCTATGAAAAGATTAGCGATCTGCGCTACGGCGAAAACCCCCATCAGCGAGCCGCCGTCTATCGCCACACCGAGACCGGCGGCGTCAGCCTGGTCGATGCCCGGGTTTGCCAGGGCAAGGCCCTGTCGTACAACAACCTGGCCGATGCCGATGCCGCGCTTGCCTGCGTGCGGGCCTTCGATCAGTCGCCGGCCTGTGTCATCGTGAAACATGCCAACCCCTGTGGCGTGGCCGTGGCGCCGGATTTAACGAGCGCCTACCGGCGCGCGTTTGCAACCGACCCGGTGTCGTCCTTCGGTGGCATCATCGCCTTCAACCAGCAGGTGGATGCCGACACCGCGCAAGCAATCGTGGACAACCAGTTTGCCGAGGTCATCCTCGCGCCCACGATCACCGAGGGCGCGCTCGACGTGTTTTCTGCCAAAAAGAACCTGCGGGTGCTGGTGACCAGCAGCTGGACCAAGACCGGCGAAGCCGGCGTCACCCTCAAGCCCGTTGCCGGCGGCTTGTTGGTCCAGGACGACGACAGCGAGCTGCTCGATCGCAGCCAGCTCAAGGTCGTGACCGAGCGCGAGCCCGACGGCACGCAGCTCCAAGATCTGCTGTTTGCATGGCGCGTGGCGAAGTTCGTCAAATCCAACGCGATTGTCTATGCCAAGAACGGCGCCACGGTGGGCATCGGCGCCGGCCAGATGAGCCGTGTGGATTCGGCCCGCATCGCGCGCACCAAAGCCGCCGACGCGGGCCTGGACGTGGTCGGCTCGGTCATGGCGTCAGACGCCTTTTTCCCGTTCCGGGACGGCATAGACACCGCCGCCGAGGCTGGTGTGGCCGCCGTCATCCAGCCGGGGGGCTCGATCCGCGACGAGGAAGTGATTGCCGCGGCGGACGAAGCCGGGATCGCCATGCTGCTGACCGGCATGCGTCATTTCCGACACTAGCCAACATAGCAGGCGGGGTTCCGGCTTGGCGCCCGCCGCCTGCCTAGTCAGTCATAGGCAGCTGACCCCATAACGCCGGCGCCTATCTTCGAGCGTCTTTGGCTGAGCCGCCAGCGGCTCAGCCAGCCGCCGAGACCGTGACCACCACCTGGCGGCTATGCGCCGACGTGCGGTGCTCGTAGAGATAGATGCCCTGCCAGGTTCCTAGATTCAGGCGCCCGTCGGTCACCGGCAGGGTCAGATCCATGCCGGTGAGAATCGAGCGGATATGCCCGGACATATCGTCCGGGCCTTCCATGTCGTGCTCATACATCGGGTCGCCGTCGATGACGTTGGCCGTCAGCCAGCGTTCGACATCGCCCCGCACGTCGGGATCAGCGTTCTCACAGATCATCAGCGAGGCCGACGTGTGCTTGATAAACACATGCGCCAGGCCGGTCTGAATTTTAGAGGCAGCCACCACGTCGCCTATCTGGCGCGTGATGTTCTGCGTGCCCCGGCCCGGGGTCTTGAAGATCAATGTGTCTTGCATGGCGTTTATTTCATCGCGTCGAGCTTGGCCACCAGACGCTGATTCACGTCCTTGGGGTTGGCCTTGCCCTGGGAGGCTTTCATGACCTGGCCCACCAGAAAACCCACGATCTTGGTCTTGCCGTCCAGGTACTGGGCGACTTGATCCGGGTTGTTGGTAATGGCCTCGTCCACTAGCGCTTCGATGGCGCCGGTATCGGTGATCTGCTTCAGTCCCTGGGCTTCGATGATCGCATCGGCCGACTCGCCCTCCCCGGCCACGAGCGCGTCGAAGACCTGTTTGGCGATTTTGCCCGAGATGGTGTCGTCGGCGATGCGTGCAATCAGTCCGCCGAGCTGGGCCGCACTCAGCGGTGCCTGTTCGATGGTAAGTGCCTCGCGGTTGAGCACGCCGGCCAGCTCGCTGTTAATCCAGTTGGCCGCGGGTTTGCCCAGAGCTGCCGTGTCATCGCCGGCCGCGGCCACGGTGGCCTCGAAGTAGTCGGCCAGCGCTCGCGACTGGGTCAGCGCAATCGCATCAGCGTCGTTCAAGCCATATTCGCGGCCGAAACGTTCGGCCTTGGCATCCGGAAGCTCTGGCAGATGGCTACGCTGGGTCTCGATAAAGGCTTCGTCGATGACCACCGGCAACAGGTCCGGATCCGGGAAGTAGCGATAGTCGTGGGCTTCTTCCTTTGAGCGCATGGCCCGTGTTTCGCCCGAATCCGGGTCGAACAGGCGGGTCTCCTGGATGATATGGCCGCCAGCTTCCAGCACGTCGATCTGGCGCTCGATCTCGTAGTCGATGGCTTTTTCCAGAAACCGAAACGAGTTGACGTTCTTGGTCTCCGTGCGGGTGCCAAATTCGGCGCTGCCGGCCGGCCGCACAGACACGTTGGCGTCAATTCTAAAGCTGCCCTCGGCCATGTTGCCGTCGCAGATGCCCAGATACGTCACCAAACTGTGCAGCTTGCGGGCATAGGCCGCGGCCTCAGCGGCAGTCTTGATCTCCGGCTCGGAGACACACTCGATCAGCGGCGTGCCGGCGCGGTTCAGATCAATGCCGGTCTCGCGGTCGAAGGCCTCGTGCAGCGACTTGCCGGCGTCTTCTTCCAGATGCGCCCGGGTAATGCCGATCCGGCGCGCGCCGCCGGCCGGGGTGTCGATATCCAGATGCCCGCCGGCCACGATCGGTAGATCGTACTGGCTGATCTGATAGCCCTTGGGCAGGTCGGGGTAGAAATAATGCTTGCGCGCGAAGACCGAGGCCCGGGTGATATCAGCCTCGATCGCCAGGCCGAAACGCGTGGCCATGGCGATCACCTCGCGATTGATCACCGGCAACACGCCGGGCAGTGCGATATCCACCGCACTGGCCTGGGCGTTGGGCTCGGCCCCGTAGGCCGTCGGGGCGTTGGAAAAGATCTTGCTGGCCGTGGCGAGCTGGATATGAACTTCCAGGCCGATAACGGTTTCCCAGTTCATGTCCGCTCCTTATTCAAAGCCGGCCGGGCGGGCCGTGTGCCAGTCGGTGACCTGCTGATAGGCGTGGGCGGCGTTTAACAGCCGGGCCTCTTCGAACCACGGTGCGATCAGCTGCAGCCCCACCGGCAGGCCGTGGGCAAAGCCGGCCGGCACCGACATGCCCGGCACTCCGGCCAGGCTCGCCGGCAGGGTATACACGTCGTTGAGATACATCGAGACCGGATCGTCGGCTTTTTCACCCAGCTTGAACGCCGGCGCCTGCGTCACCGGGGCCGCAATCAGGTCCACGCTTTCGAAAGCAGACTGGAAATCCTGGGCGATGAGACGCCGGGTCTTCTGTGCCTTGACGTAATAGGCATCGTAATAGCCGGCCGAGAGCACATAGGCCCCGACCATGATCCGACGCTGCACTTCGGCGCCGAAGCCCTCGGCCCGCGAGCGGGTATATAGATCGTCCAGATCTTGTGGGTTGTCACAGCGATGGCCATAGCGCACGCCGTCATAGCGCGCCAGGTTGGACGACGCCTCGGCCGGGGCGATGACGTAATAGGTCGAGACCGCCAGATCCGTGTGTGGCATGTCGATCCAGACGATCGTCGCCCCCAGTGCTTCGTACTGGGCGATCGCGGCATCGATGGCCGCCCGGCTTTCGGCCTCGAGCCCGTCAGCGAAATACTCGCGCGGCAACCCGATACGAAGCCCGGCCACGTCGCCCGACAAGCCGCCGACGTAATCGGGCACATCGCGCTCGACGCTGGTGGAATCCCGTGGGTCGAAGCCGGCCATGGCGCCCAGTACGTGGGCGCAATCCTCAGCCGAGCGGGCAAAACAGCCGCCCTGGTCCAGGCTGGAGGCAAACGCGATCATGCCGTAGCGCGATACCCGCCCGTAGGTGGGCTTGATGCCGGTCACCCCGCAAAGTGCGGCCGGCTGGCGGATCGAGCCGCCGGTATCCGTGCCGGTGGCCGCCGGGGCCAGACCGGCGGCCACCGCAGCCGCCGAGCCGCCCGAGGAGCCGCCGGGCACGTGGTCCAGATTCCAGGGGTTCTTCACCGGGCCGTAGTAGCTGTTTTCGTTGGACGAGCCCATGGCGAACTCGTCCATATTGGTCTTACCCAGCGTGACCGTGCCCGCGCCGTGCAGCCGCTCGACCACTGTGGCGTCGTAGGGCGCCACGAAATTATCGAGCATGCGCGAGCCGCAGCTGGTCTTGACCTCTTTCGTGCAGAAGATGTCCTTGTGCAGGATCGGCAGGCCCGCCAGCGAACCGGTTTGCGGCGCGATCGCAGCGGCCGCACGTGCCCGCTCGGGCGTGGCCGTGATCAGCGCGTTCAACTGCGGATCAAGACGCTCGATGCGCGCCAGGAAATGATCAGCCAGCGCTGCCGGCGTCGTCTCGCCTGCACGCACGGCCGCAATCAGCTCGGCAATAGATCGATCATGCATCATTCGATCACCTTGGGCACGCGATAGACGCCTTCGGCAACGTCGGGGGCGACACGCTGGAACGCCTCGCGATCGATCGCCGCATCCGGTTTGTCCTCGCGCAGGCGCGCGCCCAGATCCAGCGGATGCGACATGGGCGCGATATCCGCGGTGTCGGCCTGGCCCAGATGATCGACCACGTCCAGGATGCTGGACAGCTCGCGGGCATAGCCGTCGAGTTCGGTCTCGTCCAGGCCCAGCCGGGCCAGGTGTGCGACCTTGCGCACATCGTCGGTCGTTAGACTCACGATCGTCTCGCTACTTGTAATATAGAACAAATGACGCACGCGCCGCCCCGGGCGAACAGACGCGACGACGCCGCCAAGGCGCGCAAAACTAGCATAAATCGCGCGCGTTCTTCGTGGAATGCCGCTAGGCGCGCTACCGGGTTGGCGGCCCTATCGTCATCGTTGCCGGGCCCGGCCCCGGTTGCTAGCATTGCGCCTCTTCGGGGGCCTGGGTCTTGAGCCTTTGTGTTCATGGCCGTAAATCTTTAAGTCGCTAGGCTTTTGACCTAGACGACGCAGTTTTCGTATTTGCTCGGTGAGCCTCATGCTGGAAAACTTCCGCGGCCTGTTCGTCAACGACCTGTCTATCGATCTCGGCACGGCCAACACCCTGGTCTATGCCCGCGATCAAGGGATCGTACTCAACGAGCCCTCGGTGGTGGCGATTCGCATGGACGGGCGCGGTGGCAAGCGCATCGAAGCCGTAGGCACCGATGCCAAGCGCATGCTGGGGCGCACCCCGGCCCAGATCAGCACCATTCGCCCGCTCAAGGACGGGGTGATCGCCGACTTCAAGATCACCCAGAAAATGCTGCAGCACTTCATCCGCAAGGTGCACCAGAAGCGTTTTCTGCGACCCATGACGCGGGTGCTGATCTGTGTGCCCTACGGCTCGACCCAGGTCGAGCGCAACGCGATTCGCGAGTCGGCCTCGAGCGCCGGCGCCCGCCGCGTCTACCTCGTGGAAGAGCCGGTGGCGGCCGCCGTCGGTGCTGGAATTCCGATTTCCGAGGCCCGCGGCTCCATGGTGCTGGATATTGGCGGCGGCACCTCGGAAGTGGCCGTGATCTCGCTCAACGGCATCGTCTATGCCGAATCGGTGCGCACCGGCGGCGACAAATTCGACGAGGCGATCGTCAACTACGTGCGTCGCCAGTACAACATGCTGATCGGCGAAACCACCGCCGAAACCATCAAGCACGAGATCGGCACCGCCTTCCCCGGCCACGAGATCAAGGAGATCGAGGTGGTCGGCCGGCATATGTCGGCCGGTGTGCCGCGCAGCTTCACGCTGAACTCCAACGAGATTCTGGACGCCCTGACCGAGCCGCTGGCCAACATCACGAGTGCCGTGCGCCTGGCGCTGGAATCCACCCCGCCGGAGCTCGGCTCGGACGTGGCCGAGCGTGGCATCGTGCTGACCGGCGGCGGCGCTCTGCTGGCCGATCTGGACAAGCTGATCTCCGAGGAGACCGGCCTGCCGGTCATCGTGGCTGACGATCCTCTGACCTGCGTGGCTCGTGGCGGCGGCATCCTGCTGGACATGATCGATCGCAAGTCCGGGGCATTGTTTGCCCTCGAATAGCCCGGCACCGGTCCGTATGACGAGCGCGATCATTGCATGACGGCATCTGATCGCTGGTTTCTAGCCCGACCTGTCGCGCCGATGCCTGTTTCACACGCTTTCAAGGCCTTGATCGCCGCAGCCGCCCGGGCTGCGGCGTGATCCTCAGGTGAAGTTTGAGGACGAACACAACTCGCGCGTGCTAAGCCGGCGGGTCGCCCCGGGGCTGGCTATCGTGCTCATTGCGATCGCTTCAATCGCGATGATGATCATTGACGATGTCGGTAAACGCCTCGCGCCCGTGCGAAGTGCGTTGGCAGTGGTCGCCCAGCCCATCGAAATGGCCGCCGAATGGCCCGGTCAGACGCTGGCCTATCTCGATCAATACTTTGACCGCGGCGCGCTGCTACGCGAGAACGAGCGTCTGCGCCAGAACAATCTTCTGCTGCAGGGCCGGCTGCAGCGCCTGGCCGCACTGGAAGCCGAGAACGAACGAATCCGCGCGCTTCTGGCCTCGGGCAGCCGGCTGGATCAGAACGTGCTGATCGCGCGCATCATGTCGATCAGCCCGGATCCGTATCGTCAGTACGTCAAGCTCAACAAAGGCAGCACTGACGGGGTCTTCGTCGGCCAAGCCCTGGTCGATGCCCACGGCATCATGGGCCAGGTAACCGACGTAACACCGCTGGGCTCGCGCGCCATCCTTATTTCGGACCCGAACAACGGCGTGCCGGTCGAGGTCAACCGCACCGGGCTACAGACCATCGCCCAGGGCACCGGCCACGCCGAAACACTGACGCTGCCGTTCCTGCCTAACAATGCCGATATCGAAGTCGGTGATCTGCTGGTCTCGTCCGGTCTGGGCGGGCGGTATCCGCCGGATTATCCGGTGGCCAAGGTCCGTTCGGTGCGCCACCGCCCGGGCGGCGAGTTTCTCGACGTGGCGGCCGCGCCCACCGCCGAGCTTGATCGTGGGCGCGAAGCGCTGCTGGTCTGGAGCCCGCCGGAGCCGGACGAGCCCGAGCCAGAGACGGTTGAGCCGACCAACGAGAGCGAACCATCGGGCGGCGATGACGCCGCGGCCAGCGGGCCGACGCCCGACGCGGTCAACAGCGGCGCCGAGGCCGACACGCGGTGATCGCCGGCTATCGCATCAGCGCGCTGATGATGATCGCGACGCTGGCGGCGGCACTTGTCGTCACCTTGATTCCTCTACCCGACGGCCCGGCGATCGCTCGCCCGGCTTTTTTCACCATGACGGTATTGTTCTGGGTCGCCAATCAGCCGTATCGTTTCGGGTTGATCCCGGCCTGGATGGCGGGGCTATTCGTAGATGCGATCTATGGCACGCCGCTGGCCGAGCACGCCCTGGCGTTGGCGGTGGCCGGGTACTGCACGATCAAGATCCGGGCCTGGCTGTGGAATTTTCCGCTGATCCAGCAACCGATCCTGATCGCGCCCGTGCTGCTGGTCTATGAATTCGTGCTGTTCTGGATCGACGGCGTAGCCGGCTTGGACGTAGACCCCTGGTATCGTTGGCTACCGGTCGCCTCCTCGGCCGTCCTCTGGCCGGCGTGGGCCTATCTCATGGAACGCGTCGCCCGAATCGAGGTCCGACGCCATAACTGACCGCGGGGAACCTGTAACGTCATGAGCAGTAGCGACGACGCGATCAAGAATCACGGCGCCGAGCGTCGTCTGTTTCTGCGTCGCACGATTGCGGCCGGCGTGTTGCTGCTGATTTTGATCGGGCTGCTCGTCGCCCGGATCTATTACCTGCAGGTGGCCAAGCATGGCTATTACGAAACCCGATCGCAGGATAATCGTATGCGGGTCGAGGTCGCCTCGCCCGTGCGTGGCCTGATCTACAGTCGCGGCGGCGAGCTTTTGGCCAACAATCAGCCGGCCTATCAGCTGGAAATCGTGCCTGAGCAGGTCGCCGACAGTGTGGACGCGACGCTGGACCGGCTGGCCCGTATCGTCTCGATCACGCCGGCGGATCGTTCACGCTTCAAGGCGCGCGTCACCCAGACGCCGTCCTTTCGCGGCACGCCGATCAAGCTCAGCCTGACCCAGCGCGAAGTCGCCCGCTTCGAGGTCAACCGCGAACAGTTCCCGGGCGTGGATATCCGCGCAGGGCTGACGCGTCATTATCCCATGGGCAAGTACGCTGCCCATGTCGTGGGCTATGTCGGCGGCATCACCGAGCGCGATCTGGCCGATGTCGATCGCAAGCGCTATCGCGGGGCCTCGCATATCGGCAAATCCGGGGTGGAGCTGTCTTACGAATCGGCCCTGCACGGCAACCCCGGCTCGCGCGTGATCGAGACCAACGCCAGCGGGCGCGCGCTGCGCCAGCTCGATGAAGAACCGGCCGAGGCCGGCCAGAGCCTGGTCCTGACGCTCGATGCCAAGCTGCAACGCGCCGCCTACGATGCGCTGGGCGACAAGGACGGCGCGATCGTGGCCCTGGACCCGGAAGACGGCGGCGTACTGGCGCTGGTCAGCAAACCGGGCTACGACAGCGATCTGTTTGTCGACGGCATCAGCCACAAGAACTATGCGCGGCTGATCAACAACCCGCACAAGCCGCTCTACAACCGCGCGCTACAGGGTCAGTACCCCCCGGGCTCGACGATCAAACCGGTCATGGCCATCGGCGCGTTGGAATCCGGGCTCATCGATCCCGACAAGCGCGTCTGGTGCCCGGGCTATATCACCCTGCCCGGCTCGGAGCATCATTATCGTGACTGGAAGCGCTCCGGGCACGGCTGGATCAACCTGACCCAGGCCATCGAGCGCAGCTCGGACGTGTATTTTTACAAACTGGGCATGAAGCTCGGCATCGATGATATCCATCGCTACGGTGAGCTGTTCGGCCTGGGACACAAAACCGGTATCGATCTGCCGCGCGAGAACCCCGGCATCATGCCGTCGCGCGAGTGGAAACATGGCCACCGCGGCCAGCCCTGGTATCCGGGTGAGACCTTAATTACTGTCATCGGCCAGGGCTATATGACCGCCACGCCGCTGCAGCTGGCCGTCGTGGCCTCACAGATCGCCGAGCGCGGCCATGCCTTCAAACCCCACGTGCTCAAAGCCTATCGCGACTCGCAGACCGGCGCGACGCAGGCCGTCACGCCGCAAGCACTGCCGCCGATTCAGCTCAAGGACCAGCGGCATTGGGATACGGTGATAAACGCGATGCGTGGCGTGATCAGTGACCCGCGCGGCACGGCGCATCACTACGTCGGCATGAATCCGAAATACCCCATCGCCGGCAAATCCGGCAGCGCGCAGGTCGCCGGGCTGCCCCAGAACGAAGTTGCCCCCGATCTGGCCAGTATTCCTTACAAGCTGCGCGAGCATGCTTTGTTTATCGCCTTTGCCCCGGTCGACGACCCCAAGATCGCGGTGGGCGTGTTGGTCGAACACGGCGGGGGCGGCTCCAGCGTGGCCGGACCTATTGCGCGTGACGTCATCGACAGCTATCTGGACAGCCAGCAAGGCGAGACACGCGGGCCCGTGACCGCCCAGACAGCTGCAACCGGAGCGGCCGAGAATTCATGAGCCACACCGCCGAACAAGACGCGCCGACTACGCTGTCCGGCTGGCTGACCTACTGGCGTATCGACCTTCCGCTGGCCGCAGCGCTGGTGTGCTGCGGCCTGTTGAGCCTGTTCGTGCTCTACAGCGCCTCGGGTCGTTCCGAGGCCATCGTCGTCGATCAGGCGATTCGTCTGGGCATCGGCCTGTCGGGCATGGTGGCCCTGGCCCAGGTGCCGCCCCACTGGTATCGCCTGGGTGCGCCCTGGGTGTATGCCCTGGGCGTTTTATTACTGATCGGTGTATTGGTGCTGGGCGATGCAGCCATGGGCGCCAAGCGCTGGCTGGATCTGGGCGTCGTACGCTTCCAGCCGTCGGAGATCAGCAAACTGGTGGTCCCGCTGACGGTGGCCGCTTATTTTCACAATCGCAGCCTGCCGCCGCGTATTCACGAAGTGCTGGCTGCGGGGTTGATCATGGCCGTGCCGGTCGCGCTCATTGTCCAGCAGCCGGATCTGGGCACCGCGCTCTTGATCGTGGCCGGCGGCAGTTTTGCGCTGTTCTTCGCCGGGCTGCGCTGGCGCATCATCCTGTTGCTCATCGCAGCCGGTGCGGCGGCCCTGCCGCTGATCTGGTTCAACCTGCACGAGTATCAGCAACAGCGCGTGATGACGTTTCTCAACCCGGCCAGTGACCCCCTGGGCGCGGGCTATCACATTACCCAGTCGAAGATCGCCATCGGCTCGGGGGGGCTGTTCGGCAAGGGCTGGCTCAACGGCACTCAGGCGCATCTGGATTTCCTGCCCGAGTCGGACACCGACTTCGTGTTTGCCGTTTACGCCGAGGAAACCGGCCTGTTCGGGGTGCTGGGGCTGATCGCGATCTATGGCTTCATCGTGGCCCGCGGCCTGTTCATCGCCCTGGCCAGCCAGGATACGTTTCAGCGTCTGGCCGCGGCCAGCCTCGCCCTGACGTTCTTCTTCTATGCTTTCGTCAACATGGGCATGGTCGCCGGCTTGTTGCCGGTGGTCGGTGTGCCCCTGCCGCTGATCTCTTTCGGCGGCACGTCGATGGTCATGCTGCTGGCCTCTTTCGGCGTGCTGATGTCGATCCACACGCACCGGAAAATGCTCGTTACATGAAACGCTTTCTATCGACTCTATCGATCGGCGTGGTCGCCTCGCTAGGCCTGTCTGACGCATTCGCCGCCGATACCGGGCATTACGCCGAGCGAGAGGCCGGCCGTGCCCTTATCGAGCAGCTCTACACCGAGCACGATGTGCCGCGGGCCACCACGCGCAAGCTGCTCGAACAGGCCCAATACAAGCAAGACATCATCGACAAGATGACCCGGCCCGCCGAAAAGACGATGACCTGGGGCCGGTATCGCCAGATCTTTGTGGAGCCCGAGCGCGCCCGCCAGGGTGCCGCCTATATGGCAGAGCACCGGGCCCTGTTCGAAGCCGCCGAGAAACGCTACGGCGTGCCGGCCTATATCGTGGCCGCTATTCTGGGGGTCGAAACACGTTACGGGCGATTCATTGGCCGCGATCGTGTCATCGACGCGCTATCAACCCTGGCTTTCGACTACCCGCCACGTTCAGAATTCTTCACCAAAGAGCTGGGCAGCTTTGTGCGTCTGTGCGTGGCCGAAAAGCTCGACTGTACCCACGACGTGGGCTCGTATGCCGGCGCCATGGGGCTGGGCCAGTTCATGCCTTCCAGTTATGCCGCCTATGCTGTTGACGGCAATAACGACGGTAAGCGCGATCTCTGGGACCAGCCCGCCGATATCATTTATTCGGTGGCCAACTATCTGGCCGAAAACGGCTGGCAACGCGGCGCACCGATCGCCCAGCCGGCCACACTGGCCCGCCCCGATCTGATCGAGGACATCACACCCAGCACACGGCACACGAAATACCGTTGGGGCGAGCTGGCCCGCATGGGTGTCTCCGCCGAAGACTCCCCCACCCAAGACACCCAGGTCGGGCTGTTATCGTTCGTGGGCCCGCACGATCAGCCGGAATACTGGATCGCCGAGCATAATTTCTTCGTGATTACCACCTACAACACCAGCCCGCTATACGCGATGGCCGTGTACCAGCTCGGACGCATGATCCATTCGTTCGACGACGGCGGCGAGCCGGGCGCATGAGGGCTCGCGGGGGGCGGTGGGCCAAAAGCCGCGGCCCGCTTGCGGCGCTGCTTCTGGCGCTGGTCGTCGCCCTGGGGCTTGTCGGCTGTGGCGGTCATCGGGCCAGCGGCGGGCCAGCAGGCGGCAAAGGCGGCGGCTACTACCAGAACGACGGGCCGCCCGACGATGAAGACATCGACATCTCACGTATTCCCGACGCCGTGCCGCGCCATGCGCCGCGTTCGAAATACGGCAACCCCGACAGCTATACCGCGCTCGGAAAGCGCTATTACGTGCTACAAAGCGCCGCCGGCTTTACCCAGACCGGGCGGGCCAGCTGGTACGGGCGACAGTTCCACGGCGAGCACACGTCTTCGGGCGAGTCCTACAACATGTTTTCGATGACGGCGGCTCACAAACGGCTGCCGCTGCCGACCTGGGTCGAGGTGACCAACCTCGACAACGGCCGGCACTGTATCGTTAAGGTTAACGATCGCGGGCCGTTTCACGACGGCCGGATAATCGATTTGTCCTACGTGGCAGCGCGCCGCCTGGGGGTGGTCGCCCACGGTAGTGCGCGGGTGCGTATCCGCACGGTCACGCCCGAGGATTTCCAGCGTCCGCCACAAACGACTCCGGCACCGCCGCCAGCGTCGCGCAACGATCCCCCGCTGCGCGCGGCGACCAACCCGGCGCCATCCGCGCCGGCCAATCCGACGTCAACGCCGCAGCGATCCGCGCCGCCCACGGCCCGCGCGCTGGGCTATCTGCAGGTCGGGGCTTTCTCGGTCGCACAGAACGCGCGCGATTTGCGCCAGCAGCTCATCGCCGCCGGGCTGGGGCCGATTCGAATCGTGCCCCCGGGCGCTGATCTGTCCCTGTATCGTGTGCAGGTCGGCCCGTTTGCCGATATCCAGGCACGCCGCGCGACCGCTCGTCGCCTGGTCGGACGCGGGCTTGCCGTGCGCCAAGTTGATGGCGCAAGTTGATTGTTGATAGTACCAACGAATCACCAACGCTAAACTGCCACCCGATTGTCATCGTTTTTTACACGCTACGAGTGCCTCGCTGATGCTCCATCTCACCCGTCTTGTTCTGGCCGCCTGTGCACTGCTGGTAAGCCTGCCCGTCCTGGCAGCCGACCTGCCGATCCCCAGTGCCCCGTCGCTGGGCGCCAAGACGTACATCCTGGTGGATTACGGCTCGGGCCAGACGCTGGCCGCCAAGAATCCGGACCAGCGCGTCGAGCCGGCCAGCGTGACCAAGCTGATGACGGCTTACATCATCTTCGACGAGATCGCCAAGAACAATCTCTCGCCCGATGACATGGTCACGGTGAGCAAGAAAGCCTGGGAAATGAAAGGCTCCCAGATGTTTCTCAAGGTGGGCGACAAGGTCTCGGTCGACAAACTTATCCATGGCTTGATCACCGCCTCGGGCAACGATGCCGCGGTCGCGCTGGCCGAGTACGTGGCCGGCACCACGTCCACATTCGTGGATTACATGAACCAATACGCGCGTCAGCTGGGCATGGACAACAGCCATTTCCAGGACGTCAACGGCCTGCCGCAGGATGGCCATTACATGAGCGCGCGCGACATCGCCACGCTCTACGCTGCGATCGTGCGCGAGTTTCCGAAGCTCTACGACACCTACTTCCACAACAAGAAGTTCGCCTACAACGGCATCCAGCAGTACAACCGCAATACCCTGCTGTGGTCGGATGGCCGCGTAGACGGCGGCAAGACCGGCCACACGGAAACAGCCGGCTACAACCTGGTGGCCTCGGCCAAGTCGGACGGCATGCGCGTCATCTCGGTGGTGACCGGCACCAATTCGGAAAACGCACGCAAGTCGCAGGCCGAAGCGCTGATCAGCTACGCCTTCCGGTTCTATCAGGAAGCCGAACTGTTCGGCGCCGACAAGCAGATCGCCAAAATTCGGGTCTGGAAAGGCGACGAGACCGAGGTACCGGTGGTGGCAGAAGGCCCCATCCGTGTGGCTTATCCGCGCGGCAAGCGTGACAGCTTGACCACCAGCGCCGAGCTGCCCTCGCATCTGTCCGCGCCGGTACAAAAAGACGAGCGCCTGGGCACGCTGGCCATTAAGTACAACGGTGAGACGCTCAAGGAAGAGCCGCTCTACGCGGCCAAGACCATCGCCGAGGGCGGCTACATCCGCCAGGCAATGGATGAAATTCTGATGATGTTCCAGTAACACGCCGTTATATTTTGACGTGTCGTCCGGTCGCAACCGCTGCCACCGGATGACGTCGTACCCGCCGATAAGCCCGTTATGAGCGACAACGCCGATACCCTGCTCGAGTTTCCCTGCGACTACGACATCAAAACCTTTGGCCGGCGTGAGACCGACTTCGAGGCCACGGTCTATCGTCTGGTCAAACCCCACGTGCCCGAGCTGGCCGAGGGCGATTTGTCGACCAAGGAATCCAGCGGCGGCAAGTATCTGTCGGTCACGGTATCGATTCGCGCCGAGAGCAAGGCCCAGCTCGATGCGATCTACCAGGCCTTGACCGACAGCGGCGCGGTGCTGATGTCGCTGTGAGTGAGCACCATCTGGATATTATCAGCCTGGGCTGGACACCGCAGGCGTATCGGCCGGTCTGGCAGGCCATGCAGCGCCTCACGCGCGAGCGCGGCGCCGACACGCCGCACCAGCTCTGGCTGCTCAACCATACGCCCGTGTTCACCCAGGGGCGCAACGGGCGCGCCGAACATATTCTCGCGCCGGGCGATATCGAGGTGGTGGCGATCGATCGCGGTGGGCAGGTGACCTACCACGGGCCCGGCCAGCTCATGGTCTATGTACTGATCGATCTCAAGCGCTTGGGCATAGGCATTCGCAGCCTGGTCAGCCGGCTCGAGCAAGCCATGGTCGACACGCTGGCCGGCTATGACATCGCCGCCTATGCCAAGCGTGATGCCCCCGGTGTATACGTCGACGGCGACAAGATCGGCTCGATTGGCTTGCGGGTATCGCGTGGCTGTAGCTACCACGGCCTGGGGCTGAACGTGGATATGGACCTGTCACCGTTTTCTCGGATCGATCCCTGTGGCTATCACGGTCTGGCCATGACCCAGATCGCCGCACTTGGTGGACCGAGCGATCTGGCCACGGTGGCGGCCGACCTGTCGCACCGGCTGGCCGACCAGCTTGGGCTTACGCCCCGCTTTTACGAAGACGCCGACATGCGTCTGATAGGCTAGCCGCGTCATACCCGCGGTTTTGACCGAATGGCTTTAGAGACAGACTCGTCCAATAATCTCGTGACCGTGCGCGATCTGCATTACGCAATCGGCTCACGGGTGATCTACAAGGGCGTCGACATCGACATCGCCCGTGGGCGCATCACGGCCATCATGGGCCCGTCGGGGACCGGCAAGACCACCCTGCTGCGCCTGATCAGCGGCCAGTGGAAAGCCCAGTCCGGTACGGTGGATTTCGACGGCCAGCGTATCGCCAAGCTGTCCCAGGCCAAGTTGTTCGGTCTGCGAAAGCGTATGGGCATGCTGTTCCAGTCCGGCGCGCTACTGACCGATCTATCGGTCTACGATAACGTCGCTTTTCCGCTGCGCGAACACACGCGGCTGCCCGAGCGTCTGATCCGCGATATCGTTTTGATGAAGCTCGAGGCCGTGGGCCTGCGCGGCGCGCGGGGCCTGTTCCCGGCCCAGCTATCTGGGGGCATGGCTCGTCGCGTGGCTTTGGCACGGGCGATCGCCCTGGACCCGGAAATGATCATGTACGACGAACCGTTTGCCGGCCAGGACCCGATTTCCATGGGCGTACTGCTGCGCTTGATTCGCCGGCTCAACGACGTGCTGGGCCTAACCTCGATCGTGGTCAGTCACGACGTCAAGGAAACATTGGGCATCGCCGACTACGTATACGTCATTTCCGACGGCGAAGTCGTCGATCACGGTACGCCGGATGATATCCGCCATTCGAAGTCGGACTGGGTGCAACAATTCATCCACGCGTCGGCTGACGGCCCGGTGCCCTTTCACTACGCCGGCAGTGCCTACGCCACCGACCTGCTGGGAGCCCGCTCGGCATGAGCAACACAGGGCAGATCTTCATGCGCACCTTCGGCTGGCTGGGCGAGCTCGGCCGAAGTGCAATCTTTCTGGCGCGCGTGCTGGCCGCTCTTCCGCGTCTGGTCACGAAACCGCGGCTATTGATCGAACAGATCTACTCGGTCGGCGTCTTGTCGCTTCTGATCGTCGTGGTAGCCGGCGTATTCGTGGGCATGGTGCTGGCGCTGTCGGGTTATCGCGCGCTGGCGGATTTCGGCGCCGAGAACGCACTGGGCACCTCCGTCGCGCTGGTCGTGGTTCGTGAGTTGGGCCCCGTCGTTACGGGCCTGCTGTTCGCCGGGCGCGCCGGCAGCGCTCTGGCCGCCGAAATCGGGCTCATGAAAGCCACCGATCAGCTTTCCGGCATGGAGATGATGGCGGTAGATCCTATCCGGCGGATCGTGGCCCCCCGTTTTCTGGCCGGCCTGATCGCCATGCCGCTACTGACGTCTATTTTCTGTGTCATGGCCATCGGAGCCGGCGGCGGGTATTTCGTCGGCGTCGATGTGCTGGGCGTTGACGCCAGCGCTTATTGGAACGGTATCCAGTCCAGCGTCGAGTTCGACCGCGATATCGCCAATATTTTCATCAAGAGCGGCGTTTTCGGCGCCATCATTACTTGGGTGGCCGTATTCCAGGGCTACTATGCGCCACCGACCTCGGAAGGCGTATCGCGTGCAACGACCAATACGGTCGTGATCGCCTCATTGGCGCTGCTGGCTGCCAATCTCATGCTCACGGCCGTCATGTTCAGCAACTGACATGTCGACCCAACTGTCTCTTTATTTTTTCCGAACGCCCCGATCCGGTGGTTCGACCGCGGCCACGCGGTCGGCATCCACGCATCGCTAGAGGTCTTGTATGCAATCCAGAGCCGTCGAAATGCTGGTCGGACTGTTTGTCTGCCTAGGTATCGCCGCGATCTTCATCCTGACCTATCGCGTCAGTGATCTGGCCAGCCAGAGCGCGGCCGAAGGCTATACCGTCACTGCTGCCTTCAACGATATCGGCGGCCTGAAAGCCGGCGCGCCGGTGGATCTGGCCGGCGTGCGCATCGGTCGCGTGACCGATATCAAGCTGGACCAGAAGACCTATCGCGCTGTAGCGACCATGCGCATCGACAACGCCTACAAGATCCCCGAAGACTCCGACGCCTCGATCCTGACCTCAGGCCTGCTCGGCGACCAGTACGTCGGCGTTGGTCCGGGGGGCTCGATGGATAATATGAAAGACGGCGATGCGTTTATCCTGACCCAGAGCGCGATCGTGCTGGAAAACCTCATCGGCCAGTTCATGACCTCGTTCGCTGGCGGCTCCAGCGACGACAACAGCGCGTCGGGTGATAGCGGCGCCGGTGCAGCCACGCCGGCTGACGGTGAGGCGGGTGCCCAACCCTAGCTATTTTTAAGGTTCATCGCAGACCAGCGGGAC